>JAPKHH010000011.1:0-51470 GCA_026647025.1 Giesbergeria sp. | reverse complement strand
ACGTGCTGAACATCGCTTACAACAGTTTGTGCGGCGGCACGTGCCTGGACGATCTGGAACTGCGGCGCAACGACGAGGTTTACCTCGATGCCCTCACCGGTATCTGCTGCCCCAGTCCCGGCCAGTCGTAATGCTCGGAAAGCGCACGCACCATGGCTTCCAGCGTAATGCCGTGCAGGGGATTGCGGGGCTGTGGGGCGGGTTGGGGCGCGGGGGCCTGTGCCTCACTTGGGGCAGCCGACGGCACGGGTTCAGGAGGGTGCGTAGGGGTGGTCATGCGCCAAGCATAGCGGCGCCCCGGGCAGGGCGCTGCGGTGTCGGTGGCTGGCGCGGGCCGCTACTGCGCCTCGCCCATCTGCGACTGCAGGTAGTTGGGCAGCCCCAGCTTGTCGATCAGGTCGATCTGGGTTTCGAGGAAATCGATGTGCTCTTCGGTGTCGTTCAGGATCTTCTGCAGCAGATCACGCGACACGTAGTCGTGCACGGTTTCGCAGTGGGCCATGCCGGCCTTGATCGTGGCCTGTGCGCCCTGTTCGGCGCGCAGGTCGCAGGCCAGGATCTCGGCCACATCCTCGCCCACCTGCAGCTTGCCCAGGTCCTGCAGGTTGGGCAGGCCGTCGAGCATGAAAATGCGGTCCATCAGCCAGTCGGCGTGCTTCATCTCGCCAATCGACTCGTCGTATTCCTTCTTCGCCAGGCGGTCAAAGCCCCAGTGCTTGAGCATGCGAAAGTGCAGGAAATACTGGTTGATGGCCGTGAGTTCGTTCTTGAGCTGGGCCTGCAGATGGCCGATGACTTGGGGGTCGCCTTGCATGGGGGTCTCCTGAAGGGTTCGAAAAAAGGGGCAGCTGCCGCGAAGCTGCAAGCCTACTCCACCGGACGCCGTATGGTGGCCTGTGCAGGCAAAACCCTGCGGTCATTGCATTAAATAGTTAAAAACGATTGATATCATTCATTCAATTGATTGGAATTATTCTCAGAACCGCCCCATACTCTGTCCTGTGTTCACATTCCAACCCTGAAAGGTAACAACCATGTCCCTGATCAACACCCAAGTCCAGCCCTTCAAGACCGAAGCCTTTCACAACGGCAAATTCGTCACCGTGACCGAAGAAAGCCTCAAGGGCAAGTGGTCTGTGGTGATCTTCATGCCCGCCGCCTTCACCTTCAACTGCCCCACCGAAGTGGAAGACGCCGCCGAACACTACGCCGAATTCCAGAAGGCCGGTGCCGAGGTGTACATCGTCACGACCGACACGCATTTCTCGCACAAGGTGTGGCACGAAACCTCCCCCGCCGTGGGCAAGGCCCAATTCCCGCTGGTGGGCGACCCCACGCACCAGCTGACCAACGCCTTTGACGTGCACATCGCCGAAGAAGGCCTGGCACTGCGCGGCACCTTCATCATCAACCCCGATGGCGTCATCAAGACCATGGAAGTGCATTCCAACGAAATCGCCCGCGACGTGAAGGAAACCCTGCGCAAGCTCAAGGCAGCCCAGTACACCGCAGCGCATCCTGGCGAAGTCTGCCCCGCCAAGTGGAACGAAGGCGCCAAGACCATTGCCCCGTCGCTCGACCTGGTTGGCAAGATCTAAGCGGATCGCCACCCCCGTCAGTTGCACTGACTAGGGTGACGCTGAATGAGTCTCCGCGATGGCGCGCGCCCGGCATTGGGATGGGATGCAAGGCGCAAACCGCAGCCATAGCCGGTGCTATGGCGAGGATTTGCAACGCCGCAGACCGCCCAAGGCAGGGATGCGCGGCACGCGAGGGACTTGTTCAGCGTTGCCCTGTGACGCCCGGGTGCCTGGCGCCCGGGCTTTTTTACGCCCAAAAAATCGAAATTTCAGGAGTTTTGCCATGCTCGACGACACCCTCAAGACCCAGTTGAAAGCCTACCTGGAGCGCCTGCAGCGCCCGGTGGAGCTGGTGGCCACGCTGGACGACAGCGCCACGTCGAACGAGCTGCGCGAGCTGCTGGAAGACATCCGTGCCCAGTCGGACAAGATCACCGTGGTCGAGAAGAACGACCTGGATGTGCGCAAGCCCTCGTTCCTCATCACCAACCCCGGTGTGGACAGCGGCGTGCGCTTCGCCGGTGTGCCCCTGGGCCATGAATTCACCTCCCTGGTGCTGGCGTTGCTGCATGTGGGCGGCCATCCGTCCAAGGAAGCAGCCGAACTGCTGGAGCAGATCAAGGAGCTCGACGGCGACTACCACTTCGAAACGTATTACTCCCTGAGCTGCCACAACTGCCCCGACGTGGTGCAGGCGCTCAACCTCATGAGCGCGCTCAACCCGCGCATCACCCACACGGCCATCGACGGCGGCGTGTTCCAGAGCGAAATCGAGGCGCGCGAAATCATGGGCGTGCCCACCGTGTTCCTCAACGGCGAGCGCTTTGCGCAGGGCCGCATGGAGCTGGCCGAAATCGTCGGCAAGATCGACAAGGGCGCTGGCGCCAAGGAAGCCGCCAAGCTCAACGCCAAAGAGGCGTTTGACGTGCTCATCGTCGGCGGTGGCCCCGCGGGCGCAGCCGCTGCCGTGTATGCGGCGCGCAAGGGCATCCGCACCGGCGTGGCGGCCGAGCGCTTTGGCGGCCAGGTGCTCGACACCGTGGACATCGAGAACTACATCTCCATCAGCAAGACCGAAGGCCCGCAGTTCGCCGCCGCGCTGGAGCGCCATGTGCGCGACTACGAGGTGGACATCATGAACCTGCAGCGCGCCAAGGCACTCAAGCCCGCTGCCACCGAGGGCGGCCTGATCGAGGTCGAGCTGGAAAGCGGTGCCACGCTGCGCAGCAAGACCGTGATCCTGTCCACCGGCGCGCGCTGGCGCAACATGAACGTACCCGGCGAGGAGCAGTACCGAACCAAGGGCGTGACCTACTGCCCGCACTGCGACGGCCCGCTGTTCAAGGGCAAGCGCGTGGCGGTGATCGGCGGCGGCAACTCGGGCATCGAGGCCGCCATCGACCTGGCCGGTGTGGTCGCGCATGTCACCGTGCTCGAATTTGCCCCCGAGCTCAAGGCCGACGCCGTGCTGCAGCGCAAGCTCAAGAGCCTGCCCAACGTGGATGTCATCGTCAACGCCCAGACCACCGAGGTCAACGGCGACGGCCACAAGGTCACCGGCATCACCTACAAGGACCGCACGAACGACGAGACCAAGCACATTGCGCTCGAAGGCATCTTTGTGCAG
This sequence comes from Giesbergeria sp., assembly GCA_026647025.1. Taxonomy (GTDB): domain Bacteria; phylum Pseudomonadota; class Gammaproteobacteria; order Burkholderiales; family Burkholderiaceae_C; genus Simplicispira. Next base: position 48,263 of record JAPKHH010000011.1, on the reverse strand, counting down.
ATCGGCCTGCTGCCCAACACCGACTGGCTCAAGGGCACGGTCGAACTGTCGAAGTTTGGCGAAATCGTGGTCGATGCCCACGGCCGCACCAACGTGCCTGGCGTGCTCGCTGCGGGGGACTGCACCACGGTGCCCTACAAGCAGATCATCATCGCCGCAGGCGCGGGCGCCACGGCTGCGCTGAGTGCCTTCGACCACCTGATCCGGACGTCGGCACCGGCGTGAATTTGAAGTGAAATGAGGCTCTGGCGCTTATGGAATGAGCGCTAGCAGCTATCAAAATGAAAGCGGCGGGGCTGTAGAGATAGCTCCGTCGCTTTTTTATTCGTGGGGGGAGGTCAGCTTTCGGCTATTTAAACAGGAGCGGCCGGTGGGTGCATGGAGAAGCGGTCGATTAACGCCCGAGGTAAGCCGCACCGGAGCGCGCAGCGCGCAGGGAACCAACAAGCGAAGCTTGTTGGTGTCGGATTGACCAACCAGTTAGGCCGCTGCGCGGAGGCACAGCTTCGCAGTTGGTGAGATGGATGATGCTACTCATTCCGGCAAACCACGAACTGTGGCGAATTGCGAAACTGTTTGAGTTGATCGGAGAGATGAACGTGATCGTAGCCGTCACCCATGCGTTCCATTTCTGCAGCGCATTGGCTTAAGAAATTGGCCATTTCACGCAGCTCCGTAGGTGAGGCGCATAGCGTTACCTCTGCGAGCGAACTGGGCGTGATTTCCTCTGGCGGGAGATCAGTTTCTGCGTATCCGAAGAGCTTCATATGCCAAGAGGCCTAACTTAATGTAGCCGAGCGCCTATCTTGGCCATACCAAGTTAGACGACGAAATAAGCTGGGCGGGCGGGTTTGATCGAAACGGCGAAAAGCGGTGCAACGCCGCTTGCAGTCTCGCTTTGGTATGCATATACCGGATGCAAACACAGTGTTCATGATGTCCGCCAACCCCGTCTCCTATATCCCCCAGTCAGCCCGCTTGCTGGATCAGTTGCGCGCGGTACTGCGGTACAAACACTATAGCTTGCGCACTGAAGAAGCTTACCTGTACTGGGTGAAGTTTTTCGTGCGTTGGCACGGGCGTAGCGGGCAAGTGCGGCATCCGCGTGACATGGGTGCCGCAGAGGTTCAGCAATTGCTGTCCATGCTGACCACCGAGCGCAACGTCTCCGTGTCCACCCACAACCAGGCGCTCAGTGCCTTGCTGTTTTTGTACCGCGAAGTGCTGGGTGTGAGGCTGCCGTAGCTTGCCGATGTACAGCGTCCGACGCGGCCTCGGCGCATTCCGTCGGTATTCACCGTGGCAGAGGTGGCGGTCGGCGGCACAGGCAGCCCGCCGGATGCACTCCGTAGATTGGTGTAATGGGTCACCGCTTCCGCTGCACAACCGACATTGAGGTTGACCCTGGTGCAGTGTTTCACTGCTACCAGCATCACTTCGGGTCAAAACCAGCTCCTACAACCGATTCTTTGCCGCATCAGCCCCTTCACCCGGGGCGCTGCACATTCATCAGATGCAGCAAGTGTTCGTCATTAGCTATTGAATAGATAGCTTTCAGCGCTTGCTGGATATGCCTTGGAGGCCATTTTTACTTAAAAATTGTGATGGCAGGGCCCAGGCACTCATCCAGCCCATCCCCATCCACCCACCCTCAATACACCAGCCGCTCCGGCCGAATTTCCTGCAGGATGGTGGTGGCGATTTCTTCAATGGACTTGGTGGTGGACGACAGCCAGCGGATGCCCGAGCGGCGCATCATGGCCTCGGCCTCGGCGACCTCGTGGCGGCAGTTCTGCAGGCTGGCGTAGCGCGACTCGGGGCGGCGTTCGCTGCGGATTTCGGACAGGCGCTCGGGGCTGATGGTCAGGCCAAAAATCTTCTTGCGGTGCGGCACCAGCGCGGGCGGCAGCTCGCGGCGGTCAAAGTCTTCGGGGATCAGCGGGTAGTTGGCCGCCTTCAGGCCGTGCTGCATGGCCAGGTACAGGCTGGTGGGGGTTTTGCCGCTGCGGCTCACGCCCACCAGGATCACGTCGGCACCTGCCAAGTCGTGGTTGGTCTGCCCGTCATCGTGGGCCAGGCTGAAGTTGATGGCTTCGATGCGGTCGTGGTATTCCTTGCTCTTGCTGATGTCCGAGAAGCGTCCCACGCGGTGGTGCGACTTGATGCCCAGTTCCACCTCCAGCGGGTGCACAAAGGTGCCGAACATGTCCAGCAGCATGCCACCTTTGCAGCCTTCCTGGATGACCTTGAGCACTTCCATGTTCACCAGGGTGGTAAACACGATGCTCTTGCGCCCTTCGACTTCGGCCGTGTGGTTGATCTGGCGCACCGCCTGGTGGGCCTTGTCCACGGTGTCGATGAAGGGCAGGCGCACGCGGCGCGGTGCCAGCTCGAACTGGGCCAGGATGGCATTGCCAAAGGTTTCGGCGGTGATGCCGGTGCCGTCGGAGACAAAAAACACGGTGCGAGTGTGCATGCGGGGCCTTAGGGGATACGTCAGCCCGTTGCCAGAAGCGCGGGCCTACAATTGCGCCCATTATCCAAATTCTGACCATGCGCGCCGTCGGCCCACAAGCACAACAACAAAGCCGTGCCCCGCGCCTGGTTGCTCGCCCATTGCTCCTCCAGGGCGTGGGCGCAGACCCGGTTTCAACTTCTGGAGCTTTCCCATGTCTGCACTGTTCAACGCGACCGCCCTGGTCGTACCGTTTGAAAACCTGAGAATGACCGACGTCGAGTCGGTGGGTGGCAAGAATGCCTCTCTCGGCGAGATGATTTCGCAGCTGCCCGAGGGCGTGCGCGTGCCTACGGGCTTTGCCACCACGGCGCATGCCTTCCGCGCATTTCTGGCCCATGACGGCCTGGCCGACCGCATCAGCCAGAAGCTCGCCGCTCTCGACACCGAGGATGTGCGCGCACTGGCCCAGGTGGGCGCCGAGATCCGCGCCATGGTCGAGGCCCAACCTTTCCCCGCCGACCTGGAGCAGGCCATCCGCGAGGAGTTTGCGCGCCTCTCCGCAGGCAACCCCCACGCCAGTTTCGCTGTGCGCTCGTCGGCCACGGCCGAAGACCTGCCCGACGCATCCTTTGCCGGTCAGCAGGAAACCTTCTTGAATGTGCACGGCATCGAAGAAGTGCTGCACAAGATGAAGGAGGTGTTTGCCAGCCTCTACAACGACCGCGCCATCAGCTACCGCGTGCACAAGGGCTTTGCGCACGACGTGGTGGCCCTGTCGGCCGGTGTGCAACGCATGGTGCGCTCTGACCTGGGCGCCGCGGGGGTGATGTTCACCATCGACACCGAGTCGGGCTTTGACCAGGTGGTCTTCATCACCAGCAGCTACGGCCTGGGCGAGACGGTGGTGCAGGGCGCTGTGAACCCCGACGAGTTCTACGTGCACAAGCCCATGCTCAAGGCGGGCAAGCAGGCCGTGATCCGGCGCAACCTGGGCTCCAAGCTGGTCCAGATGGTGTTCACCACGCCCGAAGAAAAAGCCGAAGGCGCGCTCAAGGGCAAGCTCATCAAGACCACCGACGTGCCGGCCGAGCAGCGCAACCGGTATTCGCTCACCGATGCCGACGTGCAGCAACTGGCGAACTACGCCCTGGTGATCGAGCAGCACTATGGCCGCCCCATGGACATCGAATGGGGCAAGGACGGCGAAGACGGCCTGCTCTACATCCTGCAGGCACGCCCCGAGACCGTGAAAAGCCAGGTCCAGGGCCAGGCCGAGCTGCGCTACAAGCTCAAGGGCACGGGCCCGGTGCTGGCCGAGGGCCGCGCCATTGGCCAGAAGATCGGCACGGGCCCGGTGCGCCTGGTGCACAACATCAGCGAGATGGACAAGGTGCAGCCCGGCGACGTGCTGGTCACCGACATGACCGACCCCAACTGGGAGCCGGTGATGAAGCGCGCTAGCGCCATCGTGACCAACCGGGGCGGGCGTACCTGCCACGCCGCCATCATTGCGCGCGAGCTGGGTATTCCGGCCGTGGTGGGCTGCGGCGATGCCACCGACAAACTGGTGGACGGCACCCTGGTCACAGTGAGCTGTGCCGAGGGCGACACCGGCCATATCTACGACGGTCTGCTGGAGACCGAAGTCACCGAGGTACAGCGCGGCACCATGCCCGCGATTGCCACCAAGATCATGATGAACGTGGGCAACCCGCAGCTGGCGTTCGACTTCTGCCAGTTGCCCAACGAAGGCGTGGGCCTGGCGCGGCTCGAGTTCATCATCAACAACAACATTGGCGTGCACCCCAAGGCCATCCTCGACTATCCGAACATTGATTCGGACCTGAAGAAGGCGGTCGAATCGGTGGCGCGCGGCCACGCCAGTCCGCGGGCCTTCTATGTCGACAAGGTGGCCGAGGGCGTGGCCACCATTGCTGCGGCCTTCTGGCCCAAGCCGGTCATCGTGCGGCTGTCGGACTTCAAGAGCAACGAATACCGCAAGCTCATTGGCGGCAGCCGCTACGAGCCCGAGGAAGAGAACCCCATGCTGGGCTTCCGCGGCGCGGCGCGCTACGTGAGCGATGAGTTTGGCGAGGCCTTTGCCATGGAGTGCGAGGCCTTGAAGCGCGTGCGCAACGACATGGGCCTGACCAATGTGCAGGTCATGGTGCCCTTTGTGCGCACGCTGGGCCAGGCCGAGCGCGTCACGCAGTTGCTGGCGCAGCATGGCCTCCAGCGCGGTGAGAACGAGCTCAAGCTCATCATGATGTGCGAGATCCCGAGCAACGCCATCCTGGCCGAGCAGTTCCTCGCGTTCTTCGACGGCTTCTCCATCGGCTCGAACGACCTGACGCAGCTCACCCTGGGGCTGGACCGGGATTCGGGCCTGGAGCTGCTGGCGCGTGATTTCGACGAGCGTGACCCGGCCGTCGAGGCGCTGATCCACATGGCCATCAAGGCCTGCCGAGCCCAGGGAAAATACATCGGCATCTGCGGCCAGGGCCCCAGCGACCACCCGGACTTTGCCCAGTGGCTGGCGCGCGAGGGCATTACGTCCATCTCGCTCAACCCGGACAGCGTGATTGCCACCTGGAAGCAACTGGCGCTCTGAGTCTCGGACGCGTTCTTCACCCGGTGCCGCAGCCATAACCCCATGATGCAGCAGCCCCCGCCGTCCCACGAGGCCGAGATGGCGGGCCCGTTTCCGCCCGATCTGCACGATGTGCGGCATCTGCGGCTCAAGGCGGGCCTGCTGTTGCTGTGGGCGCTGGTGTCGTTTGTGGCCATGTACTTTGCCCGAGACCTGGAAACCATCGTGGTCGGTGGCTGGCCCCTGGGGTTCTGGGTGGCGGCGCAAGGGGGCGTGCTGGTGTTCATTGCCATCGTCGTGGTCTATTGCTGGGCCATGAACCGTTTCGAACGGCAGGATGCTGCACAGGCCGAACGGATGTCGGCATCTTCGGCGCCACCGTATCGCCCCCATGGCTGAATACGACGCAGCGGGCGGCGACAAGGCCTACCTCTGGCGGCTGCACCGCATCCTGGCGATGTATGTGCTGGGGGTGCTGGGTTTTCTGGTGCTGATGACCTGGGCGGAGGGCCGGGGCCTGTCGCGCCACTGGATCGGGCCCATCTTCCTCTTCCTCTCGGTCATGGTGTATGCCGGTATCGGTGTCTACGGGCGCACCACCGACGCCGAGGAGTACTACGTGGCCGGGCGGCGGATTCCGCCCATGTACAACGGCATGGCGGCGGCGGCCGACTGGATGAGTGCGGCCTCGTTCATCAGCCTCTCGGGCGCGCTGTACCTGCAGGGCTTCTCGGGCACGCCGGGCCACGCCGGGGGGCTGGCCTACCTGCTGGGCTGGACGGGCGGTTTTTGCCTGGTGGCCATTCTGGTGGCACCGCATCTGCGGGCCATGGGCTTGTATACCGTGCCCGATTTCTTCCAGGTGCGGTTTGGCGGGCGCTGGCCCCGGGTGATTGCCGCGCTGGCCGCCGTGGTGTGTTCGTTCACCTATGTGGTGGCACAGATCTATGGTGTGGGCCTGATCGCGTCGCGCCTGACCGGCGTGCAGTTCGAGATCGGCATCATGCTGGGCCTGGGCGGGGTGCTGCTGTGTTCCTTTCTGGGGGGCATGCGCGCCATCACTTGGACGCAGGTGGCGCAGTACGTGGTGCTGCTGCTGGCCTTTCTGATTCCCGTGTCGTGGCTGGCCTACAAGCAGCTCGGCAACCCGGTGGCACCCCTGGTGTATGGCACGCAGATCGGCAAGATTGCCGACATGGAAGCCGAATTGCTGGCTTCGCCGGCCGAATACCAGGTGGTGGCGGCGTACCTGGAACGGGCACGCGACTACGAGGCCCGCCTGCAGAACGTGGATGTGGCGCTGGAGGATGAGCGCGTCGCCATCCGGGAAAGAATCCGCGTGCTGCGTGCCAAGAATGCCGATGTCGGTCTGATCGTTGCCGCCAGCCGCGAACTGGCCGCGCTGCCGCGCGACGCTGCGGCGGCGCGCGAGCGCTGGACCCGGCTGATGCAGGAGAACTACGAGCGCGCGCAGCCGCTGGGGGGGCTGCCGCCCCACAGCCATGCGTATGCGGGCTACCCCGACGGCACCCCCGAGGAGCAGCAGGCCTACACCGATTCGCGGCGCAATTTCCTGGCGCTCATGTTCTGCCTGATGGTGGGCACCGCCGGGCTGCCGCACCTGCTCATGCGCTACTACACCTCGCCCACCGTGGCCGGGGCGCGCGCCTCGGTGGCATGGTCGCTGTTCTTCATTGCCCTGCTGTACCTCAGCGCGCCGGCGCTGGCAGTGCTGGTCAAGTTCGAGGTGATGAACAACCTGGTGGGCAGCCATTTCGATGCCTTGCCGAACTGGATCGCGCAGTGGGCGCGGGTCGATGCATCGCTGCTGTCGATCGAAGACATGAACGGCGACGGCATTGTGCAGTTTGGCGAGATCCGCCTGGGCGCCGACCTCATCATGCTGGCCACGCCGGAACTGGGCGGCTTGCCCTATGTGGTGTCGGGCCTGGTGGCGGCCGGGGGGTTGGCGGCGGCCCTGTCCACGGCCGATGGCCTGTTGCTCACCATCAGCAATGCGCTGGTGCGCGACCTGTATTTTCAGGCCAGGCCGCGCAATGCCTCGCCCGAGCAGCGCGTGATCCTGACCAAGTTCACACTGCTGGCCGTGGCGCTGGCGGCGGCTTTTGTGGCAGCGCTCAAGCCGTCGGATATTTTGCCGCTGGTGTCGGCGTCGTTCTCACTGGCGGCCTCGGCGTTTGTGCCGGTGATGGTGCTGGGTATTTTCTGGCGCGGCACCACGCGCCAGGGCGCCGTGGCCGGAATGCTGTGCGGCCTGGGCCTGGCGGCCTACTACATGCTCTCGCACGTGCCCAGCCTGCGCGCCACTTTGCCGCACTGGTTGTTGGCAGACGGACTGTGGTTTGGCATCCAACCCATTTCGGCCGGGGTGTTTGGCGTGCCCGCCGGGCTGGTATCGGCCGCGCTGGTGAGCTGGCTGACCCGGCCGCCGCCACTGCGGCCCCCGGTGCGCTTGGAGATGTAAAAGCGCGGTCAGGCCATATTTCGAGGTGACAGGCCTGTCGAGGTGCTTGGCCTGTACCCCTGAAACGGGCTTCAGCGCCCGGTCTTGAGCAATTCCACGTCGAACTTCAGCGTGGCATTGGGCGGGATCACGCCACCGGCGCCGCGTGCGCCATAGCCCAGTGCGGCCGGGATGATGAGGGTGCGCTGGCCGCCGATTTTCATGCCCTGCACGCCTTCATCCCAGCCCTTGATGACCATGCCCGCGCCCAGACCAAACACGAAGGGGTCATTGCGGTCGCGGCTGGAGTCGAACTTGGCGCCCTGCACGCCATCGTTGTAAAGCCAGCCGGTGTAGTGCACGGTGACCTGTTGGCCCTTGGTCGCCTCGGCGCCGTCGCCCACGGTGGTGTCTTCGTATTGCAGGCCGGATGCGGTGGTGGTGAATGCCATGGTGGTTTCCTTTTTGTGTGCTATAAAAACAATAGCTTCCAGCGCTTGATGGTATTGCGCTGGAAGCCAATTTCTTTCAAAAATACCCCGGTCTCCGGGGCCCGGCGTATGGCCTATTTTTTGGCGCGGCCTGCTGCCCAGCGGTTGGCAAAGGCCTGTACGTCGCTCAGCCGTTTGAGCAGGTCGCTGCCCGAGGCGGTGACGGCATAGCCATCGCTGCCATGGTCGATCAGGCCGACTTCACGCAGTTCCTTGATGCGGGTATTGAGCGTGTTGGGCGTGATGCCACCGACGCTGTCCTGCAGCAGCCGGAAGGTTTGCGGGTGGCCATCGCGCAGTGCCCACAGCACGCGCAGGGCATACCGGCACTCCAGCCGTTCGAACAATTGAAAAATGGCGATGTTTTCTTTGGAGCTCATAGGGCTTCTCCTTGCGCATGAAGGGATGGGGCGGCGGTACGGGGTGTCCAGGGCGCGTGACGCACTATAGCGCCGAACCAGATTTGCTACAAGTTTAATAGCTCCAAACGCATACCAGAAGCGCGCGTGTGCGAGAAAAACGCACAAGCCCCCCAAGTGTTGCAACTCCGCCACGGAATGCTCTGGCATCATCCGCGTGCCCCGTGCTGCGGGCGGGCCCGGCCTGCGGTGGGTGGCGGGCGCTTTTGAAGGAATTTCCATGACAGCTTCTTCCCCTGCTGCGGCCCCAACGCCCGACCCGGCACTGCCGCTGAGCGGCCTGCGTGTGGTCGAGTTCTCGCACATGGTCATGGGTCCCACCTGCGGCATGGTGCTGGGGGACCTGGGCGCCGAGGTCATCAAGGTCGAGCCCATCGAGGGCGACCGCACGCGCCACCTGCTGGGCGCCGGGGCGGGGTTCTTTCCGCTGTTCAACCGCAACAAGAAAAGCATTGCCATCGACCTGCGCCACCCGCAGGGCATGGCCGTGGCGCAAAAGCTGGCGGCGTCGGCCGACGTGGTGCTGCAGAACTTCAAGCCCGGGGCACTCGCCAAGTACGGGCTGGACTACGCCGCGCTCAGCGCAGCGAACCCGCGCATCATTTACGTCAACCACACGGGCTTTCTGCCCGGCCCCTACGAGCACCGCACGGCGCTCGACGAAGTGGTGCAGATGATGGGCGGCCTGGCCTACATGACGGGCCGCCCGGGGGACCCGCTGCGCGCGGGCTCCAGCGTGAATGACATCATGGGCGGCATGTTTGGGGCCATCGGCGCCATGGCGGCGCTGATGCAGCGCGGCATCACCGGGCGCGGGCAGGAGGTGGATTCCGCCCTGTTCGAGAACAACGTATTCCTCGTCGGCCAGCACATGCTGCAGTACGCGGTCACCGGGCAACCGGCGGCACCCATGCCCGAGCGCATCTCCTCCTGGGGGCTGTACGACGTGTTCAGCGTCAAGGATGGGGAGCAGATCTTTCTGGCGGCGGTGAGCGATGCGCAGTGGGATACCTTCTGCGATGCGCTGGGCTTTGCCGACCTCAAGGCCGACCCGCTGCTGGCCACCAACAACGACCGCGTGCGCCAGCGCGCCACGATGCTGCCCGAGTTGCGCCAGCGCCTGGCCGGGCGCACGGCGGCAGAACTGTCGGAATTGTTCGAGCGCAACGGCCTGCCTTATGCGCCCATCGTGCGGCCCGAGCAGCTCTACGACGACCCGCACCTCAACGCCACGGGCGGCCTGGCCGACATCACGCTGCCCGACGGCGAGCGCGCCGGCCAGACGGCGCGCACCACGCTGTTCCCGTTGCGCATGGATGGCCAGCGCCTGGGCGTGCGCCTGCAGCCGCCGGTGTTAGGGCAGCATACGCAGGACCTGCTGGCGGGCCTGGGCTATGCGCAGCACGAGGTGGATGCGCTGCGGGAGGCATCGGCCGTGCGTTGAGGGTGCCTGAACTGCTATCAGTACGATAGCTGTTCGCGCTTGATGGATAAGCGCTGGAGGCCTGAAACACCTGAAATTCCATGAAAAAGGCGCCTGCCTCCTTGCGGAGACAGGCGCCCTGGCCTGGATGGCGGCGCTTCAGAGCGAGTCGATAAAGCTGCGCAGCTTGTCCGAGCGGCTGGGGTGCTTGAGCTTGCGCAGCGCCTTGGCTTCGATCTGGCGGATGCGCTCGCGCGTCACGTCAAACTGCTTGCCCACTTCTTCCAGCGTGTGGTCGGTGGACATCTCGATGCCGAAGCGCATGCGCAGCACCTTGGCTTCGCGGGGAGTCAGGCCGTCGAGGATGTCCTTGACCACGTCGCGCAGACCGGCCTGCATGGCGGCGTCAATGGGGGCGGTGTTGGCGCCGTCCTCGATGAAGTCACCCAGGTGGCTGTCGTCGTCGTCGCCGATGGGCGTTTCCATCGAGATCGGCTCCTTGGCGATCTTCATGATCTTGCGGATCTTTTCCTCGGGGATCTCCATCTTCTCGGCCAGCACGGACGCATCGGGTTCGAAACCGAACTCCTGCAGATGCTGGCGCGAGATGCGGTTCATCTTGTTGATGGTCTCGATCATGTGCACCGGGATACGGATGGTGCGAGCCTGGTCGGCGATCGAGCGGGTGATGGCCTGGCGGATCCACCACGTGGCGTAGGTCGAGAATTTGTAGCCGCGGCGGTATTCGAACTTGTCTACCGCCTTCATCAGGCCGATGTTGCCTTCCTGGATCAGATCCAGGAACTGCAGGCCGCGGTTGGTGTACTTCTTGGCAATCGAGATCACCAGGCGCAGGTTGGCCTCGATCATTTCCTTCTTGGCATCGCGCGAGGAGGCTTCACCCTCATTCATGCGCTTGTTGATGCTCTTGAGCTCGGCCAGCGGCACCACCACGCGGGCCTGCAGGTCCATCAGCTTTTGCTGCAGGTCCTGGACGGGTGGAATGTTGCGGCCCATCACCGTACTCCAGGGCTTGCCGGCGGCGGCCTGTTTTTCAACCCACTTGAGGTTGAGCAGGTTGGCCGGGAAGTCCTTGATGAAGGTTTCCTGCGGCATGCCGCACTTGTCCACGATGATGCGGCGCAGCTCGCGTTCCTTCTTGCGCACATCGTCCACTTGGCCGCGCACCATGTCGCAGAGTTTTTCGATGGTCTTGGCGGTGAAGCGGATGGTCATCAGCTCGGTCGACAGGGCGTGCTGGGCCTTCATGTAGGCGGGCGTGCCGTAGCCTTCCTTGTCATAGACCTTGTGCACCTTCTCGAACAGTTCGCGGATGCGATCGAAGCGGCGCAGGGCTTCGTTCTTGAGTTCTTCGAGCTTTTTGGTCAGGGCCTTGCTGCCGCCCTTGCCGTCGTCGTCGTCGTCCTCGTCGAATTCGTCGAAGTCTTCCTCGGCCACGTAGTCGTCGGCCTCGTTGGGGTTGGAGAAGCCGTCCACGATGGTGGAGATGACGACCTTGCCTTCGCGGATTTCCTCGCCCATGTTGAGGATTTCTGCAATGGTGGCGGGCGAGGCGCTGATGGCCTCCATCATCGCCATCAGGCCGCCTTCGATGCGCTTGGCGATCTCGATTTCGCCTTCGCGCGTGAGCAGCTCGACCGTGCCCATTTCGCGCATGTACATGCGCACCGGGTCGGTGGTGCGGCCGAATTCGCTGTCCACGGTGGACAGGGCAGCTTCGGCGGCTTCTTCGGCCTCTTCTTCGGTGGATGCCGTTTGTGCGGTGTTGGTCACCAGCAGGGTTTCGGCGTCGGGTGTTTGTTCGTACACCGCCACGCCCAGGTCGTTGAGCATGGAGATCACCACATCCAGCGTCTCCTGGTCGACCAGCTTGTCGGGCAGGTGGTCGGAGATTTCGCCATGGGTGAGGTAGCCGCGCGTCTTGCCCAGCTTGATCAGGGTCTTGAGGCGCGAACGGCGCTTGGCCATGTCTTCTTCGGACAGGACGGTCTCGTCCAGGCCGAATTCCTTCATCAAGGCCCGCTCCTTGGCCTTGCTGATCTTCATGCGCAGGGGCTTGACCTTCTCGACCGTCGCCGCCGTCTCGGTGCTTTCCTCGGCTTCGACTTCCAGGTCGGCTTCGATGTCGGACAGGTCGGTGTCGTCGCCGTCGCCGGATTCAGCGGCCGCCTTGGGCTTGCGTCCGCGCTTGGCCGGGGCTTTGGTTGCGGCATCGCCCGCTGCCTTGGCGGGGCGGCCCGGGCGTTTCTTGGGCGTCTCGGCGGCGTCTGCTTCCACTGCGGTCTTGGCGCGGGCGGTCTTGGTTTCTTCGGGAGCGGTTGTCTTGGCGGAAGTCTTGGTCACGGGCACAGTTTTGGCTTTCTTGGCCACCGGAGCCGCTGCGACGCTCTTTTTGGCGGGCGTGGCAGTCTTGGTCGGTGGTTTCTTGGCAGTTGCGGAAGCGGCCTTGGCGGCGGTGCCGGGGGTGGACTTGGGCGACTTCGCGGACTTTTGAGCGGGCATGGACAACCTCAAAATCAAAAAGGAGACAAAGAAAACGCAAGCGCCACGGATCCCGGCGCGGGAGGCACGGCAAAGGCAGAGCCTTCGCGGTTCGAGGAGGGGATCCTCAGGGGCAAGATGTCTGGGCGAACATTTGGTGTGCAGTCCTTGCGGTATGTTGGGCGGTTGTGCGTGTGTGTCACGGTGGCCCGGCCCGGAGGTGCTGCTGTCGCTCTTGCCGACAAACCTTACATTATACCGATGGCGGACTATTTCAAGATGGTTTGACCATTTTGGCTTGCAGTGCGTTGCGTTTTTGCTCTAGCGCGCGGTAGCGCTCCAGCGCACTCGGGTCCTGGGTGGCTTGTGCGATCAGTATTTTTTGCTGGGCCTTGATGTCGTCGATCAGCATGCGGTCGAGCAGGTCACGCAGTTCCAGGCGCAGCTCCTGCAGGTCGCCCTCGGTCTGGGCGTGGGAGCCGGTCATCACCTTCTGTGCCAACGTCTCGCAGGCGTGGCCGCTCAGGCTTTCGCGCAGCACGGCCCAGGGCAGGGCACCCTGGGTATGGAACTGGTCTTCCAGCCAGGCAAACAGCGGTCCATGCGGTGCGGGTTGGGCGCACAGCACGGCATGGTCTTCGTGGCCCAGGTGTTCCAGAAAATCCATGTGCGACAGCAGCAGCCGTGCTGCATGGTCGATGCGTCCGGTTGCGGGGCTGCGGGCCAGGCGCGGCTGGGGCGGCCACGGGCTGGCGTCCTTTTTGGCCCAGCGGCCGGTCTTCCAGTCGCCGCTCTTGCGTGTGCCGGGATGGGCGGGGTATCCGCCGTCGCCTGGCGCAAACCAGCCTGCGTCCGGCGGGGGGCTGTCCCAGGACGGGGCAGCGGGGACAGTGCCGGCGGGGCGGCGTGCAGCGTCCCGCGCATGGGCTTGTTGCCACAGATCGGTGAGGTCGCGTGCATCGAGCTGGGCCCGCTCTGCCAGCTCGCCCAGCAGTTGGCGCTTGAGGGCGCCGTCCGGCAGCAGGCTCCACAGGGGGCGGGCATTGCTGGCCATGTGGGCGCGTCCTTCGGTGGTGCCCAGGTCGCAGCCCTCGCTGGCGGCATCGAGCAGGAATCGGCTCAGGGGCACGGCGTCACCGATCAGGCGGGCGAAGGCGTCGCTGCCATGGGCGCGCACAAAGCTGTCCGGGTCGTGTTCGGCGGGCAGGAACAGGAATTTGATACTGCGCGTGTCGCTTGCGTGCGGCAGGGCGCCGTCGAGCGCCTTGCGGGCCGCGCGTCGGCCTGCGCTGTCGCCATCGAAGCTGAACACCACCGCATCGGTAAAGCGCAGGAGCTTTTGCACATGGTCCGGGGTGCAGGCCGTGCCCAGGGTGGCCACGGCGTTGGGAAAACCCAGCTGCGCCAGCGCGACCACGTCCATGTAGCCCTCGGTGACCAGCGCATAGCCCTGCTCCCGGATGGCGGTGCGCGCCTCGAACAGGCCGTACAGCTCACGCCCCTTGTGGAACACCGGGGTTTCGGGGGAGTTGAGGTATTTGGGTTTGTCGTCGCCCAGCACCCGCCCGCCAAAGCCGATGCATTCGCCCTTGACGTTGCGGATCGGGAACATCACGCGATCGCGGAAGCGGTCGTAACGCTTGTCGCCGTCGTCCGGGTTGACGATGACCAGGCCGCTTTCTTCGAGCAGCGGGTCGTCGTACTGGGGGAATACGCTGGCCAGGTTGCGCCAACCCTCGGGCGCATAGCCCAGCCCGTAGTCCCGGGCGACCTGGCCGGATACACCCCGTCCCTTGAAGTAGGCGATGGCCCGCGGAGACTCGCGCAACTGGCGGCGGTAAGCCTCGGCGGCTTTTTCCAGGACATCGGTCAGTGTGGCCTGCTTCTGCCGGGCGGCAGCGGCGCGCTCTTTTTCCTGCGGCGAGATGTCGTCGTCCGGCACCTGCAGTCCCACCTGTTGCGCCAGGTCCTGTACCGCCTCGACAAAGCCCATGCCGGCATGCTCCATGAGAAAACCAATGGCATTCCCGTTTTTGCCGCAGCCAAAACAATGGTAGAACTGCTTGGACGGACTGACGCTGAATGACGGAGATTTTTCGCCGTGGAAGGGGCACAGCCCCATGAAATTGGCACCGCCTTTTTTCAGGGGAACGTAGCGGCCCACGATGTCGACCACGTCAACGCGCGCAAGCAGTTCCTGAATAAAAGACTGAGGGATCGTCACGCGGCTATTGTCCGCGTAAACTGGATGTTACTTATGGTTGCAACCCGGGGCTGTCGATGTCGTTGAACACAATCCGGATGCGGTACGGGTGGCTTTTGCCCGTGCTGGCGGCCGTCGGGTGGGCCTTGCTGGTATCTCCGGCGCAAGCCGTGCAAGCCACCTTGCGGGTGCTGACCTGGTCCGGTTATGCCGACCCGGACCTTGTGGCGGTGTTCGAAAAGCGCCATGGCGTGCGCGTGGAAGTGACCACCGTCGGTTCGGACGATGTTCTGCGCGCCAAGCTCGCCGACACCAGGGCGCCTGCTTTTGACGTGGTGGCCGCCAATACCGTGGAGATTGCGCGCTTTGTGGAGTTGCAGCAACTGGCGCCCCTGACCATGGCCGACATTCCCAATGCGGCGCGGCAATTGCCCCGGTTTCGCAAACTCGATGCCATTGCCGGCATCACACGGCAGGGGCAGGTGTATGCCGTGCCCTATACCTACTCCGAGATGGGGCTGATCTATGACCGCCAGCAACTGCGGGAGCCGCCCGATTCGCTGGCTGTGCTGTGGGAGCCCCGCTGGCAAGGGCGGGTGCTGGCGTTTGATGGCGGCAGCCACGCTTTTTCGTTGGCGGCGCTGCACCTGGGGTTGCCCCCTTTTCACATCGATCCGGCGCAGTGGGGTGCGGTGTCCCGGGATCTGGTGGCGCTGCGGCGCAATGTGCTGTCGCTCTACAACCTGCCCGAAGAATCGCTCGACCTGTTTCGCCGGCATGGGGTGGCGGTGATGCATGCCAACTATGGGCAGCAGCAGCTCAAGTTGTTTCAGGATGCCGGACTGGATGTGGGTTATGTGGTGCCCCGCGAGGGGGCACTGGCGTGGCTGGACTGCTGGGCGATCTCCAGCCGCTCCCGGCAGCAGCCCCTGGCGGCGCAGTGGATCAACTACATGCTCGAACCCCAGGTGGGCCGCGAGCTCACGCGCCGCCAGGGGTTGGCCAACACGCTGGAGGAGCCGCAAGGGCTGGCAGGTGGCGTGGTGAAAGGGCCCATTCTGTGGCTGCAACCCCTGGAAGATACGGAGCGGCGAGAACGGCTGTGGCAGCGTATCGTTTCGGGTGACCGGCCCGAGAGGTTCTGACGCATGCGCTGGACCATTGGCTTTCGTCTCGGGTTCCTGCTGGCCTGCTTCAGCCTGGGCGCGGCGCTGCTGGTGGGTTATTTCACTTTTGCAGCCGGGCGTGACATGCTCAACGAGCGTGCCCGCAGCACCCTGCTGGCGACCACGCAGATCCTGACGCAACACCTGCAGACCGGGTTTGGCAGCGTGGCGCGCGACACTTCCTTGCTGGCCTCTCTGGTCGCGCAGACCCAGGACAGGGATGCACCGGGTGCGGCCCAGGTGCTGGACAAGGATCGCCTGGCCAGCGCTTTCCGGGCGATGCTGACGGCCCGCCCGGCGTACCTGCAGATCCGCTGGATCAGCGCGCAGGACCATGGCCTGGAGTTGGTGCGTGTAGAGCGCTCTGACCAGGGCCTGGTACGTATCGAGGGCGATGCGCTGCAGGAGAAAGCCCATTTTCCCTTCGTGTTCGAAACGCTCAGGCTCGGTGCAAATGCGATCTACATGTCTGAATTCGGGCTGAACCACGAAGGCGGCACGGACCAGGGCGCCGGGCAGCCGGTTTTCAACATGGCTACCAGCGTTGTGCAGGGCGGGCGTGTGCTCGGCGTGGTTGTCATCCGGGTGGCTGCCGATGGGTTCTTTGCGAATTTCAGCGCTGGACTGCCTACGCCCTACGCCTTTTATCTGACCAACCGCTGGGGCGATTTTCTGGTGCACGCCGATCGGCAGCAGGCCTATGGGTTCGACCGCGGGCAGCGCATTCTGGCGCAGGACAGCATGCCGGAGATCGGGCAGATTGTGGAGGGCCGCCGCCGCCAGGTGGTGATGGAGCACCCGGGCATTGACGGCAATCCCCAGGCGCTGGCCTTTGTGCGCATGCCGTTGGGTTTCCAGGAAGATGGGCGTTTTCTCGTCGTCGGCTTGTCGCAACCCCTGGCCGTGATCCAGAGTGAGGTGGTCGGGCTGGGGTACAGCATTCTCAAGATGCTGCTGGCTCTGTGTGTTGTCGGCCTGCTGCTGGCCGCCTGGGTATCCCGCGTGGTGACCGGGCCGCTCCAGTCCATGGTGCGGGCCACCCGCGCCTTTTCGCAGGGGCGCGCCCATGGGGCGTTGCCTGTGCACCGGCACGATGAGCTCGGTGATCTGGCCCGCAGTTTCAGCGACATGGAGCAGCAGATCGGCCTGCAGATGGCCGAGCTCAATGCCAGCCGCGATGCCATGACCCACCTGGCCTACCACGATGCGCTGACCGGCCTGCCCAACCGCCGCATGTTCGAGCAGCAGTTGGCACAGGCACTGGAGATGGCGCGCCGCAGCGGCAGGCCGTGCGCGCTGCTGTTTGTGGACCTGGATGATTTCAAACCCATCAACGACACCCTGGGCCATGCCGTGGGCGATGCCGTGCTCAAGGCCACGGCGCGAACCATCCGCGGCGCTGTGCGCCAGGTCGACACGGTGGCGCGATTGGCGGGCGACGAATTTACCGTGCTGTGCGAGAACGTCGATTCGGACGCCGCCGCCGAGCAGATTGCGCACAAGCTGCAGCTGGCGTTCGAGCAGCCGCTGGACATCCACGGCAAGCCCTATGCGGTGAGGGCCAGTATTGGCCTGAGCATGTTCCCGCGCGATGCCCAGGACGCCCATACCCTGCTGGCCAGCGCCGATGCTGCCATGTACCGGGTCAAAATGAGCCGCCGCAATGGCATCGCGTAGCTTTCTTTTCTTTCTTTGCCCGACCCATGACATCCATCTTTGACCAGAACCTGCCGCGCACCGCCGCCAACTTCGCGCCCCTGTCGCCCCTGGGCTTCATCGAGCGCACGGCCGAGGTGTACCCCGAGCGCCTGGCCATCGTGCATGGCAGCCTGCGCCAGACCTGGGCGCAAACCTATGCCCGCTGCCGCCAGCTGGCCAGCGCGCTGCGGCGCAGCGGCGTCGGCAAGAACGATACCGTGGCCGTCATGCTGCCCAACACCCCGCCCATGGTGGAGGCGCACTTTGGCGTACCCATGGCGGGGGCGGTGCTCAATGCCATCAACACCCGGCTCGACCCCGAAACCGTGGCCTTCATGCTGGACCATGGCGAGGCCAGGGCCGTGATCGTGGACCCGGAGTTCGCTCCCGTCATGGCCAAGGCCCTGGCCCTGCGCAAGAACCCGGCGCCGCTGTTGGTGATCGATGTGGAAGATGCCCTGTATGGCCCCGCCAGCCAGTTGCTGGGCAACACGACCTACGAGGCCTTCCTGGCCACCGGGGATGCCGCGTTCGCCTGGGATCTGCCGCCTGACGAGTGGGATGCCATTGCCCTCAACTACACGTCAGGCACCACGGGCAACCCCAAGGGCGTGGTCTACCACCACCGGGGCGCAGCGGCCAACGCCATCAGCAACGTGCTGGAATGGGACATGCCCAAGCACGCGGTGTACCTGTGGACGCTGCCCATGTTCCACTGCAATGGCTGGTGTTTCCCATGGACGGTGGCGGCGCGTGCCGGCGTCAACGTGTGCCTGCGCCGCGTGGATGCGCAAGCCATTTTTGATGCGATGCGTGAGCACGGCGTTACGCACTATTGCGGTGCGCCCATCGTGCACGGCCTGCTGGTCAACGCGCCTGAGGCCATGAAAGCAGGTGTTCCCGCAGGCATCCGGGCCATGGTGGCGGGCGCGGCGCCCCCGGCCTCGATGATCGAGGGCATGGAGAAAATGGGGTTCGATCTGACCCATGTCTATGGCCTGACGGAGGTGTACGGCCCCGCCACGGTGTGCGCCAAGCACGAGGCGTGGGACCAGCTCGACATTGGCGAGCGCGCCCGGCTCAACGCCCGCCAGGGTGTGCGCTACCACCTGGAGCGCGATGTGCGCGTGCTCAACCCCGAAACCATGCAGCCCGTGCCACAGGATGGCGAAACCATGGGTGAGATCATGTTCAAGGGCAACATCGCCATGAAGGGCTACCTGAAGAACCCCCAGGCCACCGAAGAAGCCTTTGCCGGTGGCTGGTTCCACAGCGGCGACCTGGCGGTGCAGTACCCCGACGGCTACATCAAGATCAAGGACCGCAGCAAGGACATCATCATCTCGGGCGGCGAGAACATCTCGTCCATCGAGGTGGAGGATGTGCTTTACCGCCACCCCGATGTGCTCGCCGCCGCCGTGGTGGCGCGGCCCGATGCCAAGTGGGGCGAAACACCGTGCGCCTTCGTCGAATTGAAACTGGGCGCGCAGACCACGCCGCAAGACATCGTGGCGCACTGCAAGAAGCACCTGGCTGGCTTCAAGGTGCCGCGTGCGGTGGTGTTTGGCGAGTTGCCCAAGACCAGCACGGGCAAGATCCAGAAGTTCGAGTTGCGCAAGCGTGCCGGGTCGGCTGATGCCATTGATGTCTGATCGCCCTGCACGGCCCTGCGGGCGGTGCAGGGGATGGATTGCTATATTGTTTGTAGCTGCCAGCGCTTGACCATCAAGCGCTGGAGCCTGTTTTTATCAAAATCAGTCGCCCATGACCACCCCCTCGCGCCGGGGGTCTGCACCGCCCAGCCACAGGGTCTTGCCATGGGCCTGGCCGCGGGAAATGGCCTGCAGGCCGCTGGTCATGTTCATCTCGCGCACCTCGGCGCCGCGTTCGCGCAGCGCCTGCACGGTGGCGGGCGGGAAGCGTTTTTCTTCGAGCAGCGAAGGGCCGTTGAGCGAGGCGAAGTTGGGCAGGTCGATGGCTTTTTGTGGCGTCAGCCCCCAGTTGAGCACGCCGTACAGCGTCTTGGCCGTGTAGTGGATGATGAGTGCGCCGCCCGGACTGCCACCACTCATCAGCACCTGGCCCGTGGCCTTGTCGAGCACCAGCGTGGGCGCCATGGACGAGCGGGGGCGCTTGCCGGGCTGCACGCGGTTGGCTATTGAAGCGCCTTGGGCGTCGGTGGGGGCAAAACTGAAGTCGGTCAGCTCGTTGTTGAGCAGAAAGCCCCCGCTGCGGGCCGCGTTGGTGGTCACCATCTGCCGCGAGCCAAAGGCGTCTTCGATGGTGGTCGTCATCGCCAGCGCGTTGCCCTGGCTGTCCACGATGCTGATGTGGCTGGTGCCGTATTCGGGCTGGTCGGGCATGGGGGCCTGGCTGGTTTTCAGGGGGCCGGGGGTGCCGGGCTGGGCCACTTTCATGCTTTGCGCGCCAATCAGCGCGGCGCGTTCGGCCAGGTAGGCAGGGTCGAGCAGGCTCATCCAGCTGCCGCCCGGGGGCTGTACAAAGTCGGGGTCGGCCACGTACAGGGCGCGGTCGGCAAAGGCCAGGCGCGAGGCCTCGGTGTACAGGTGCAGCCACTGGTGCGAGGGCAGGCCCTGGTCCAGCGGCAGGGTGGCGGCCTGGGTCTGGTTCAGGATGCCCAGGATTTGCCCGATGGCAATGGCACCGGAACTGGGCGGCGGAAAGCCGCAGAGGCGGTAGTCATGCTCGCGGGCGCGGTAGTCGTGGCACAGGGCCTCGCGTTTCTTGGCTTGGTAGCCTGCCAGGTCGGCCAACGAGAGCTGGCCCGGGTTGCTGGGGTGCTTGCGCACCTTGTCGACGATGGCCTGGGCCAATGGCCCTTCGTACAGGGCGGTACTGCCCTGGGCGGCAATGTTGCGCAGCACGGCAGCCAGTTCGGGGTTCTTCAGCACATGGCCCACAGGCCAGGGTTTTCCGCTGGCATCGTAGAAGTAGGCTGCGGCCACAGGGTCTTTGGGCAGGTATTTTTCGTTCGACAGCAGGGTGTGCAGCCGCGGGCTGACCTTGAAGCCTTTTTCGGCCAGCACGATGGCGGGCTGGAACAGGGTGGCCCAGGGCATCTTGCCATGCGCGCGGTGGGCCATCTCCAGCATGCGCAGGGTGCCGGGCACACCGACCGAGCGACCGCCCACCACGCCGTCATGGAAGGCCATGGGTTTGCCGTTGGCGTCAAGGAAGAGCTTTTCGTCTGCTGTCGCGGGCGCAGTCTCGCGGCCGTCGTAGGCCTCGATGGCCTGGCCGTCCGAGTGCAACAGGAACGCCCCACCACCTATGCCGCTGGACTGGGGTTCCACCAGGGTGAGCACCATCTGCACAGCGATGGCCGCATCGACGGCCGAGCCCCCGGCCTTGAGCACCTGGTAACCGGCATCGGTCGCCAGCGGATTGGCGGCTGCCACGGCAAACTGCGTGGTGGCCCAGCCGGGTTTTTCGGTGTAGCCCGATGCGCCTTCGGGCTGTGCGGGCACGGTGTAGTGCAGCGTGGGGGAACTGGCGCAGCCTGCAAGCCAGGCGGCTGCGGCCAGCAGGCCGATACGGGACGCGGTGATGCGGTAAGGCATGGCAATCTCCAGGGGTCAAGGCGAAGCGGCCATGGTAAACGTCCCTGCGCGGTTGTGCCCGGCAGGCCACGAAAGGCGTCAAGAAATTCAGGTTTTTTGGCCTCTGGCGCTTGATGGGTAAGCGGTAATAGCTATATAAATAATAGCAATTTTCGGGCTTTAGGCCGCCCGCTCGGGGCCCGCCTTGCCGTCTTGCACCACGAAGCGGGCCAGGGTGTGGATGCCGCTGTCCTCGCGCAGCGGGTCGTCCAGGCCGCGCAAGATGGTGGTCCAGCGGGCCGGGGTCAGGTCGGCCAGGCCATAGCCGCGCTGGTCGCAGCGCGCCAGCAAGACGTGGGGGTTGCGGCGGGCCACGGCATCCACCTTGTCTTGCGTGGTGCCCGAGCGGGAGGAGATCGAGGTGCCGCAGAATTCACTGGCCAGCGCGGGGCCGTCCGGGCGGTCGGGGTGGGCTGGCACGCGGCACACGTAGTTCTGGTGGATGTCACCGCCCAGCAGCACGGTGTTGCGCGGGGCATGGCGTGCAATGGCGTGCAGCAGGCGCTGGCGCGCGGCGGGGTAGCCGTCCCAGGTGTCCGTCGAGTGCAGGCCCGAGGGGTAGTGGCGCGGCGAGAAGAGGGTAGTTTGCGCCAGCACGCTCCAGCGCGCCTGGGTTCGGGCATCCAGCGCCAGTCCCTGGTCCAGCCATTGCTCCTGGGCTGGGCCGAGCATGCTGCGGGCCGGGTCTTGCAGCGCGGGGCAGTCGTCGGGGCGGGTGGCACCGGCGCCGCTGGAGCGGGGGCTTCGGCAGGCCTGCAGATTGCGGTATTGGCGGGTGTCGAGCAGGTGGATGTGGGCCAGTTGCCCCCAGTCCAGCCGCCGGTGCAGCGCAAAACCGGGCGCCGCCAGGCTGGATGCACGCAGCGGCATGTGCTCGTAGAAGGCCTGCCAGGCCGCAGTGCGCAGGGCCAGAAACGCGGCCGGATCGCCCTTGCCTGCACTGCCGGCGTAGTCGTTCTGCACTTCGTGGTCGTCCCAGGTCACGGACCAGGGGCAGCTGGCATGGGCGGCCTGCAGGTGCGGGTCGCTTTTGTGCAGGGCATGGCGGTCGCGGAAATCGGCCAGCGTGGTGGCATAGCGCAGGCTGTGCACGCGCGCCAGGCCTGTGGTGTCGCGGGGTGATGCGTACTCGTAGATGTAGTCGCCCAGGAACAGCACCAGGTCGGGTGCATCGGCACACAGATGGCGCCACGCGGCGTAGTGGCCGTGCTCCCAGCGCTGGCAGGACGCAAAGGCCAGGCGCAGATGGTTGGGCATTTGACCGGGGTGGGGTGCCGTGCGGGTGCGGCCGGTGCGGCTGATGGCGTCGCCCAGCATGAAGCGGTAGTGGTACCAGCGGTCGGGCGCCAGCCCGGTCAGCTCGACATGCACGCTGTGCCCCAGGGCCGCCAGGGCAGTGGCGGTGCCGTGGTGCACGATACGGCGGAAGGCTTCGTCATCGGCCACCTCCCAGCGCACGGTGACGGAATCGGGCAGGCTGCCGGGGACCGTGGGCACAAGGCGGGTCCAAAGTACGACGCCCTGCGGTGCGGGGTCGCCACTGGCCACGCCCAGGCCAAAGGGGTCATGCTGCAGCGCGCTGCCCGCCCAGGCCCAGCGGGGCAGGGCAGCCATGGCCGCAGCGCTACGGGCCAGGTGCAGGAACTGGCGACGCTGGGGCATGGGCAGGACGGTGGTCAGGGTGCTGTGCAGCAGGGGGTGCGGCTGCGTCAGGCAGGCAGCACGCGGTTCTTGCCGGAGCGCTTGGCCAGGTACATGGCCTGGTCGGCGCGGTGGATGGCTTCGGTCGCGGTTTCGGTGCTGGTCATCTGGGCCACACCGGCGCTGAAGGTGATGAGGATTTTTTCGTTGTTGCGCAGAAAAAAGCGCGTGGTCAGCTCGCGCTGCAGGCGCTGCATGGCTTCGACCCCCTGGTCCAGGGCCGTGTCGGGCAGCACAACCACGAACTCTTCCCCGCCGTAGCGGGCCAGCATGTCCTGCGGGCGCATGACTTCACGCACCACGGTGGCCAGGTGCACCAGGGCGGCGTCGCCGGACTCGTGGCCCAGCCGGTCGTTGATCTGCTTGAAATTGTCCACGTCGAGCAGGGAGACGCACAACGGCGTCTCGGTGCGCTGGGCGCGGGCGATTTCACGCTCGATGACTTCGTCGAGCCCCTTGCGGTTGAGCGAGCCCGTGAGGGGGTCGTGGCGTGCCTGGGTACTGACGCGGTCGAGTTCCTGCTGCAGCCGCTCCATTTCGGCCCGCTTTTCTTCGGTGCGCACGCGCAGGTCGGTAAGTTCGTCGCGCACCACGCGGCTGTCCAGCGCCATGGAGCGGGTGGCCCCCACCAGTTCCTTGAGGACGGGCGTGATTTCTGCGAGCGAACTGGCCCGGGCGATCTGCTCGGAGTAGTGCTCCATCTTGTCCTGGTAGCCGCTGCTGGACTGGGCCATGTCGGAGAGGCGCTCGATGAAGGTGGAGAGCATTTC
Source organism: Giesbergeria sp. (assembly GCA_026647025.1). GTDB lineage: Bacteria > Pseudomonadota > Gammaproteobacteria > Burkholderiales > Burkholderiaceae_C > Simplicispira. The sequence continues at coordinate 24,758 of JAPKHH010000011.1, read as the reverse complement.
CTTCATCTGCTCCTGGGCCTCGACCATGCGGCCCTTGGCCTCGGTCTGCTTGAAGATCACGTCCTTCAGGCGGCGTTGCACATCGTCCAGGCGGCGCAGGGTGAGCGGCTGTGCCGTGGCGGCCACCAGGGCCTCGGCTTGGCCCTGGAGCCAGTGGTCATCCATGCTCAGTGCGGCAATGTTGCCAAACACCATGTGCAGCAATTCCAGCAGCATGGCGCGCACGGAAGCCTGGTCTTCGGACGCGAAAGAGAGGCGGAAGCTGAAATTGGCCAGCATGATCTGCAGCGTGCTGATGGGAGGCGCAGGCTGGCGCAGGAATTTCACCAATTGCTCGCCCAGCATATGAACGCGTGCGTCATCACTGCTCAGGCCGTGCAAGGTATGTTCCACCAGGCGGGCCAGCTGTTCGGCCAGTTCTGGCGTCACGGTGGTCGGGGTGCGGGCGGCAAGGACCGGAGGCGTCGTCGTGGGGGTGCCGGGGGGCTGTGCGTCGGCCCCGTTGACTTCAACGGGAGCGCTGGAACCGAGCTTGGCGTAGCCCACGAGCACGCTTTGCATCGCCAGCCAGTCTTTTTGGGCGACGGCCGTTTCAAACTGGCCCAGCAAACGCTTCTGTGCGGGTGTCTGTCCCGGGACGACCCGCAGAATCTGCCGCAACGGACCTTCAGGAAACGGCGGCGGGGTGGTGCTGCCTGATATTTCGTCGTACAGCGTCCGGAAGTTGTCCGGCGTGGGTGCCAGCCTGCGCAGGGCCAGTTGCTTGAGGGTGTCGCGCGCGATATCCGAAGGAGGTCTCTCGGCCATGAACAGCCACCGGGGCAGGAAATGCAGGAAGCAGCAAGTGTGACAGAGCACGCCAGGCTTGAACAGGGTGCGCGCAGCGCGCGCCTGCATGCACGTGGCGCGCGCTCTACACTTTGCGCCGCTCAGTTCACCATGACGAGTTTGCCCTGCACGCTGCGCGAGCCCATGTGGGCAAATGCGGCAGGCAGTTCTGCCATGGGCATGGTGCGGTCGATGACGGGCTTGATCTTTCCCTGGGCATACCACTGTGCCAACTCTCCCATCATGGCGGCATTGGCCTTGGGCTCGCGTTTGGCGAATTCACCCCAGAACACGCCCACGATGGAGGCGCCCTTGAGCAGGGGCAGGTTCAGCGGCAGGGCCGGGATGGGGCCTGCGGCAAATCCCACCACCAGGTAGCGGCCGCGCCAGGCAATCGAGCGGAAGGCCTGCTCGGCAAAATCACCGCCAACGGGGTCGTACACCACATCCGGGCCCTTGCCGCCCGTCAGGCGCTTGACGGCTTCGCGCAGGTCTTCGCTTTGGTAGTTGATGGTGCTGTCGGCCCCGATCGAGGTGCACAGCGCGCATTTTTCGTCCGTGGAGGCGGCGGCGATCACGGTCGCGCCCAGTGCTTTGGCAATCTGGATGGCGGCGGTTCCCACGCCCCCGGCAGCGCCCAGCACCAGCACGGTCTCGCCTGCCTTGAGCTGTGCGCGGTCCACCAGCGCATGGTGGGACGTGGCGTAGGTCATGATGAAAGCGGCTGCATCCACGTGGGAAAACCCGGGCGGCAAGGGCATGCACAGGGCAGCGGGGGCGATGGTGTGGGTGCCAAAACCGCCTGTGCCCGACAGGCAGGCGATGCTTTGCCCCGGCTGGAGATGGGTCACGCCTTCGCCCACGGCCTGCACCACGCCAGCGTACTCGGCACCCGGCACAAACGGCAGTGGGGGTTTGATCTGGTACTTGTTCTGCACCATCAGCAGGTCGGGGAAGTTCAGGCTGGCGGCCTTGATCTCGACCAGCACTTCACCGGCTTTGGGGGCTGGTGTGGGCAACTCGGTCCAGGCCAGGGCCTCGACGCCGGTGGGGTTGGTGCATAGCCATGCGTGCATGAGGGGTGTCTCCAGTCGTTGCAAACCGGAATGATAGGTCGGTGCCTCGGGCACCCGATGTCCCTTGAGCGACGCTGTCAGGGTGGCCCGCGCCGCGCCCATGCGCGCCTACAATCGCGCCACCCGATACCGCGCACCATGAAGATTCTTATTTCCAACGACGATGGCTATCAGGCGCCCGGCATTGTGGCGCTCCATGCCGCATTGGCCGCTGTGGCTGATGTAGAGGTGGTGGCACCCGAGCACAACAACAGCGCCAAGTCCAACGCGCTGACGCTGCATTCGCCGCTCTATGTGCACACGGCATCCAACGGGTTTCGCTATGTCAATGGCACACCGGCGGACTGCGTGCACATCGCGCTGACCGGTCTGCTGGGGTACCGGCCTGATCTGGTGGTCTCGGGCATCAATAACGGCGCCAACATGGGGGATGACACCATCTATTCCGGCACCGTGGGCGCCGCGATGGAGGGGTATCTCTTTGGCATTCCGTCCATAGCGTTCTCGCAGGTGGACAAGGGCTGGGGGGAGATCGAAGCGGCCGCGCAAAAGGCGGCCGAGATCGTTCGGCAGATGGCTGCGCGCAAGCTGGTGGGGGAGTCGCCCTGGTTGCTCAACATCAACATACCGAACCTGCCCCTGCAGGCGATGCGTTCCCTCAAGCTGTGTCGCCTGGGCCGCCGGCATGCCGCAGAGCGCGTCATTACCCAGGAAAGTCCGCGCGGGGACGTCATGTACTGGATTGGTGGTGCCGGTGCGGCCAAGGACGATGCCGAGGGCACGGATTTCCATGCCACGGCTGCCGGGCATGTGGCTGTCACGCCCCTCAAGGTGGATCTCACCGACCACCAGAACCTGGGGTACTGGGCACAGACCGCAGCCCACCTGGCCGGGGGCGATGCCCCCTCCGAGGACATCTGATGCAGCAGCGCCGCCCGGGTTTTCCGGCCCGCATTCCCCTGGTTTCCGGTGTGGCCAAGCCGATGGTTGCGCCGCCATCAAGGGCGGCGGGGTTTCCGGCTGTTGCCACGCCAACGGGGATCGGGCTTGATTCGGTGGCGGTGCGTGCGCGCATGGTGCAGCGCCTGGGGGCGGCTGGTATCACGATGCCCAAGGTGCTGGAGGCGATGGGTGCGGTGGAGCGGCACCGGTTTGTGGATTCGGGCCTGGTGAATCAGGCCTACGAGGACACCAGCCTGCCCATCGGATTGGGGCAGACGATCTCCAAGCCCAGCATCGTCGCACGCATGGCCGAATTGCTGCTGGGGGCCGAACTTGTCCGTACCTCCGGATCACTCGGGCGCGTGCTGGAAATTGGCACCGGATGCGGCTACCAGGCGGCGGTCTTGAGCCGGTTGGCCCGCGAGGTCTACAGCATCGAGCGCCTGCGTGGCTTGCACGACAAGGCCCGTGTCCATTTGCGCCCTTTGCGCCTGGCCAATGTGCACCTGCTTTTTGGGGATGGAATGCTGGGCTTTGTCCAGGGAGCCCCCTACGCTGGCATTGTGGCTGCCGCAGGTGGCACGGTGATCCCGCCCCAGTGGTGTGAGCAACTGGCGGTCGGTGGGCGGCTGGTCGCCCCTATTGCGGGTGCGGATGGGCGGCAAATGTTGCTGGTGGTGGACAAGACGGCGCACGGATTGAAACAAACCGTGCTCGAGTCCGTGCATTTTGTCCCTCTAAAATCAGGCGTTGCTTGAAGGAACTTGCTTATGTTGGTATCGCGTGGTCGTGGTGTGTGGATTTCTGTGGCGCTGGCAAGCCTTGTACTGGCGGGCTGCGGCACCCGCATGACCAGGGCTCCCGTCGAGGATCGGGGTACCGCCGTAGCCGCGCAGCCCGGCGAGGTCGTCGTATCGCCTGTGGTCAAGACCTTGCCAGGCGCCGAGAATGCGGGCCGTCCGGGCTATTACACCGTCAAGCCCGGAGATACCCTGATTCGTATCGGGCTGGATTCCGGCCAGAGCTGGAAGGACATCGCCCGCTGGAACAACATGGACAATCCCAATCTCATCGAGGTGGGGCAGGTGCTGCGGATTGCGCCCCCTGTCGCGGTGGCGGCGGCGCCTGTGGTGCAGGACAGCGGCGGGGTCGTGACGCGGCCTGTGACGGTTTCCAGCGTGGCTCCAGCGGCCCCATCAGCCGCGGCATCTGCGGCGCCGGCGCCGAAGCCGGGTGCTTCGAACGCCGTCCCCCCGCCGACCCCGGTGGTGGTGGCCCCTGCTCCTGCGCCCGCCGCACCGACAGGGGGAGAGGATGAACTGGGTTTCATTTGGCCCGCTTCCGGGTCCTTGCTGGCAGGTTTTGACGAGGCGCGCAACAAGGGCTTTGATATTGGTGGGAAGGCTGGCGATGCGGTTCTGGCTGCCGCTGATGGCCGGGTCGTCTATGCCGGTGCGGGTTTGCGCGGCTACGGCAATCTCATCATCCTCAAACACAACAACACCTTCCTGACGGCTTATGCCCACAACCAGGCTTTGCTGGTCAAGGAAGATCAGTCCGTGCGCAAGGGCCAGAAGATTGCCGAAATGGGCAGCACCGATGCCGATCGCGTCAAGCTGCATTTCGAGATTCGCCGCCAGGGAAAACCGGTCGATCCGGCGCGTTTTCTGCCATCGCGCTAACCATGGTGGTGGACTGGCAGGCGTCGCCGGGTGAGGAAGCGGTGCAGGACCTGATCGAGGATGAGTCAGCGGCTCTGTCAGAAACCGAATCGCGGGTCATCGACATGGGCGCAGACCAGCATGGCGAGCGCCTGGACAAGGCGCTGGCTGACAGGGTTCCCGAGTTTTCGCGCAGTTATCTTCGGCAGCTGCTGGAACATGGCGCGGTCCAGCTCAATGGACAACCCTTCTTCAAGGTCGCCCAGAAGGTCAAGGCCGGGGATCGGGTGGTGCTGGAAATGCGCCCCACGCTGGAGAGCCAGGCTTTCAAGCCTGAGCCCATGGCGCTTGAAGTGGTGTACGAAGACGATCATCTGTTGGTGGTCAACAAGCCAGCGGGGTTGGTGGTGCACCCCGCGCCTGGAAACTGGAGCGGTACGCTGCTCAATGGTCTGATGGCGAGGGATGCGAAGTGCGCGCAGATGCCGCGTGCAGGGATCGTTCACCGGCTCGACAAGGACACCAGTGGCCTGATGGTGGTTGCCCGTACCCGTGCCACCATGGATGCGCTGGTGCACATGATTGCGCAAAGGCAGGTGCATCGCCAGTATCTGGCTCTGGCACACCGCACGTGGCAAGGCGCAAAACTGATCCCTGTGGATGCCCCGATAGGCCGCGATCCTCGTAATCGTTTGCGGATGGCAGTGGTGGACTTGGCGATGCATGCGGGCAAGCCGGCTCGAACCGATGTGGAACTGCTGGCCCGCGGCGCGCAGGTATGCTGGGTTCGCTGCACGTTACATACTGGGCGTACGCACCAGATTCGGGTACATATGGCGTTCAAGGGCCATCCGCTGGTCGCCGATGCGCTGTATGGGGGCACGCCCCTCGCTGGTATGCAGCGGCAGGCTTTACATGCGTTCCGTCTTGCGTTCAAGCACCCGGTGACGGATGACGCGCTGGAGTTTCTGGCGCCGGTTCCGGGCGATATGCGTTCGGCCCTGGATGTTTTGGGGCTGGGATACAATAGCGTCTGACGGCCATTTTTTGGCTCTGCTCGTATACCGGCGGGTTCCCGCCAGGTGTTGGTGCGGTGTGATGCCTGCACCTCTACAGTCCCCATAGATCGATTCTTCTGTTGGTTTGGTGCCTTGCTCGGGTATGAGCTGCACCCTTTTCCCGGAATTGCTGAACCATGAATACGGTGGATGCCAAACGGGTTCTTGAAACGGCGCTGATCTGTGCGCAACAACCGTTGGCTATACGCGATATGCGCGTGCTGTTCAATGATGCGCTGGGGTCGGACACGATCAAGTCGCTGCTTCTGGACCTGCAGCAGGAATGGGTCCTGCGCGGAGTGGAGTTGGTGCCGGTGGCCACCGGTTGGCGTTTTCAGAGCCGACCTGAAATGCGGGAGTATCTGGACCGCCTGCATCCTGAAAAGCCGCCGCGCTATTCGCGCGCCACGCTGGAAACCCTGGCCATCATTGCCTACCGCCAACCGGTGACCCGGGGTGATATTGAAGACATCCGCGGTGTGACGGTCAATAGTTTGATCATCAAACAGTTGGAAGACCGGGGGTGGGTTGAAGTGATTGGGCACCGAGAGACGGTGGGGCGCCCGGCGTTGCTGGCAACAACCCGGCATTTTTTAGATGATCTCGGGTTGCAGTCGCTCGATCAACTGCCTGTATTGGGCGAGTCTGGCGTGCAGGAGCGAATGCTGCAATCCTTGCAATTGCCCGAAGAAGATGCATTTGCGCAACCGGAACTGCCGACCTTGGCCGTTGCCTATGACCAGGAAATGGGTGCCGAGCAGGTGAATGAACCTGTCGTGCCAGGCGATGCCAGTGCCCAGATCCCTAACCTTGAAGATGCTGCTGGCAGTATCTTGGAACAATGACCATGAATGACAACTTGCCACCTGACGGAGTGACAACGCCGCCCGCCCCCTTGCCGGAATCTGGCATGCAGCAGTCGGTGCACGAAGAGAATATTTCCGGGAGTGAGCATGCCGATGCAGGTGGCTTGACGTCAGTTGGGCCGGGCGCGGCGAAGGACCTGGAGCGTAGTGCCGAAAACCGACAAGCGCACAGTGGAAAGCAGGCCCAGGCTGCGGGTGATAAACAACGCGCCGACAGGGGGGGGAGGTCCAGGGGTAAGGCAGTCCAAGGCTATCAGTTTGCCGATGTGGTTTCCGGGCAATTCGATGCGGATGAAGCCAATGCAGATATCGTGCCCATGAAACGGGTTTTGCTGCCCCAGGTTGAAACGCCCAAGTTGCATAAGGTGTTGGCACAGGCAGGGTTGGGGTCGCGTCTGGAGATGGAGCAGTTGATTCTGGAGGGGCGGATTTCCGTCAACAATGAACCTGCCCACATCGGCCAGCGCATTCAGTATGGAGACCAAGTCAAGGTCAATGGCAAACCCATTCGATTCCGCATCGATCCACCTCCAGCGCGCGTCATCGCATACCACAAGCCCATCGGTGAAGTGGTAACCCACGACGATCCTCAAAATCGCCCGACTGTATTTCGTAAGCTTCCACGGCTGCAGCACGGCAAATGGCAGTCGGTGGGGCGTCTGGACTTGAATACCGAGGGCTTGCTGTTGTTTACCAGTTCGGGGGAGCTTGCCAACAAGCTCATGCATCCGCGATTTGGTCTCGAGCGCGAATATGCCGTTCGGGTGTTGGGGGCCCTCAGCAATGAAGAGAAATCGCGCTTGCTGGAGGGGGTGCAACTCGATGACGGCATGGCGGTTTTTGGATCGATTGAAGAAGGAGGAGGCGAGGGTTCGAATTGCTGGTACCGCGTCACCATTTCCGAGGGCCGCAACCGAGAGGTTCGCCGTATGCTGGAAGCGGTAGGCCATGCGGTGAGCCGATTGATCCGCATTCGTTACGGTGCGATGGTCTTGCCCAGGGGGCTCAAACGTGGTGCCTGGATGGAACTCGAAGAGTCGGATATTGCTGCTCTGATGAAAGCCGCCGGAGCGGAGCGCGCTCCCCGAATGGACGGAGAGCGCGCCGTACCGTCGTCGCCGCGCAATGATAGAAGCAGCCGAGGGCGCCGGGGCGGTGTTGGTGATGCAGGGCGGGGAACTCAGGGGCGTCTGGCTCCATCCAGAAACAAGAACCCGGATGCGCGCAACCAAGGCAACGCTGCCCAGCCTGACCCGTTGAAAACTTCGGTTGGCTACATAGGGACCGATAGTCTTGCGCGTCAGCGCCAGGCGCAACGGCGAGATGGCCGAGGGGCTGGTGGGGGGCGAGGTGGTGCCCGGAGAAGTCGCTGATGTCGATGCCGGGTTAGAATCAAAAGCTTTGTCTGCAAGGCAAAATCATCATCCAAAACCTATCCAGGAATTCAAAAATGGCTATTGAACGCACACTTTCTATTATCAAACCCGATGCTGTTGCCAAGAATGTCATCGGTCAGATCTATGCGCGCTTTGAAGCAGCAGGTCTGAAGGTTGTTGCCGCCCGTATGGCACACCTCTCGCGGCTGGAGGCCGAGCAGTTCTATGCCGTGCACAAAGAGCGCCCCTTCTTCAAGGATCTGGTGGACTTCATGGTGTCTGGCCCCGTCATGATCCAGGCCCTGGAAGGTGAGAACGCCATTTTGAAGAATCGTGAGTTGATGGGCGCAACCGACCCCAAGAAAGCCGACGCTGGGACCATTCGCGCTGACTTTGCCGACAGCATTGATGCGAACGCGGTGCATGGTTCTGACGCTGCCGAAACTGCGCAGGCTGAAGTAGCGTTCTTTTTCCCCGGAATGGCAATCTACTCGCGTTGATATGGCATGTCCCCGGATGCGCTTTCTGTCCCGTTGTGGGGCAACCTGCGCCCGGGGTTTGCGTGACATGTGCGCTGGTAGTGGCGGTTTTTGTCGAGCATGAAAGTCAACCTCCTTGAATTCGACCTTGATGGGTTGGCTGCCTTTTGCGAGCAGCTCGGGGAAAAGCGCTTTCGCGCAACACAGTTGTTTCGCTGGCTACACCAGCGCGGGGCCGACGACTTTGATCACATGAGTGACTTGGCCAAGTCGCTGCGTGAAAAACTCAAAGGCTGCGCTCACGTGCAGGCGCTGCCTGTCATCAGTGAACACCAGTCTGCCGATGGCACCGTCAAATGGTTGTTTGACGTAGGCGCTGGAAATGCCGTCGAGGCGGTCTTTATTCCCGAAGACGATCGGGGAACGCTTTGTATTTCATCCCAGGCCGGCTGTGCAGTGGGATGCCGGTTTTGTTCCACCGGTCACCAGGGGTTCAGTCGAAACTTGACGACAGGTGAAATTGTTGCACAGCTATGGTTTGCGGAGCACGTGCTTCGCAAGCGGCTGGGGACGACCGACAGGGTAATTTCCAATGTCGTCATGATGGGCATGGGCGAGCCCTTGCAAAACTATGCTGCGCTCGTCCCTGCGTTGCGGGTCATGCTGGATGATCACGCCTATGGCCTGTCACGCAGGCGTGTGACGGTTTCCACATCCGGTGTTGTGCCTATGATGGATCGACTGGCACAGGATTGTCCGGTGGCTTTGGCGGTGTCGATCCATGCGCCCAACGATTCACTGCGTGATGATCTTGTTCCGTTGAACCGCAAATACCCTGTTCAGGAATTGATGGATGCCTGCAATCGCTATCTGGAGCATGCGCCGCGCGATTTCATCACCTTTGAATACTGCATGCTTGATGGCGTCAATGATCTGCCAGAGCACGCCATGCAATTGGTTGATTTGGTGAAGCAGCATGCTCGTGCGGGTGTGTGGTGCAAATTCAACCTGATTCCCTTCAATCCGTTTCCCGCTTCTGGGTTGCATCGATCGGCGGCAGGGCGGGTGACGGCGTTTGCCGGAATATTGATGGATGCTGGAATCGTGACGACGGTACGCAAGACCAGGGGCGATGATATTGATGCAGCCTGTGGCCAGCTGGCAGGCGAGGTCCAGGACAGAACCCGTGTGGTGGAACGTATGGCCAAGCGCCGTACGATCAATATTCAGTTGGCTGATGCGGGAGCCCCGACATACAAGGAGACATGACATGGCAGAAACCGTTGCTCGTTGGCACCAGATACTGATCAAGGCGGCGTGCACCATTGTTGTGTCGCTGACGGGCTTGGTGGGGGTAACGGGGTGCGCCGCGCCTGGAGGAAGTGCCGGCGCGGGACTCAGCCAGGAAGTCATTACGCCATCTGACGAGCCTGAAGTGCGGCGGCGTGCCCGTATCCGCCTGGAACTGGCGGTCAACTATTTCGAAATGGGCAAGGCGACAGTGGCTTTGGATGAAGTCAAGCAATCGCTGGCAAACGATCCCACCTATGCTGATGCCTACAATCTTCGCGGCCTGATCTACATGCGCCTCAACGATTTGGCGCAGGCAGAGGATAGTTTTCGCAGGGCTTTGTCCCTTCGTCCTTCAGACCCCAATGTGTTGCATAACCATGCATGGCTTTTGTGCCAACAGCAGAAGTATGCAGAGGCAGACAAGCAGTTCACCCAGGTTTTGGCCAATCCGACCTATACCGCGCGCAGCAAGACATTGATGGCACAGGGGCTGTGTCAGGCACGGGCAGGTGAGAACTCGGTCGCAGAGCAAACCTTGCTGCGAGCGTATGAATTGGATGCAGGCAATCCCGTGGTGGGCTACAACCTTGCCGATTTGCTCACCCGGCGGGGCGATCTGACGCGGGCGCAGTTTTATATCCGCCGAATCAACAACAGTGAATTGGCCAACGCAGAGTCGTTGTGGCTGGGTATCAAGATCGAGCGCGGTCTTGGTGATGCCGTGGCAGTGCGTCAGTTGACCGAGCAACTGCGCAAGCGATTTCCGGATTCGCGAGAACTGTCGGCGCTGGAGAGGGGTGCATTCAATGACTGAGGAGGAACAGTTTGTGCCGGGCGGACAGGAATCGACGGCTTTGCCTCAGGCATCACCAGGAGAAATGTTGCGTGCTGCGCGTCAAGCCGCAGGTGTGCACATCGAGGCACTGGCAGTGTCTCTGAAGGTTCCGATCAGTAAACTGGAGGCACTGGAAGCAGATGATTTTGAGGCTTTGCCGGATGCCGTGTTCGTACGGGCCTTGGCATCGAGTATTTGCCGGTCATTGAAGCTGGATCCGGTTCCTGTACTGGCTCTTATGCCGCAAAGTGGTGCGCCCAAGCTGTCGGTGGATCATGCAGGTATCAATACAGCATTCAAGGATGGTACTGAGCATTCGCGGGTCGCTCCTGTTTTGGCGCGCATGATGCGGCCGACATTCCTTGCGGTGGTGGTACTGCTGGTAGGGGCTGCCATTTTGATGTTTTATCCCAGATCGGAAGAACACTCGCAGCCTGTAGTGGGTGAATCGACTCAGGAAACTCCAGCGGTGATTCAACCATCAATACCTGAGAGTGCGGCGTCCGCACCTGTTACGGCAGCCGTGGTTGCGGCAGTGGAGGCAGGTTTGACCCGACCATCCACCGTAGTGGATTCAATGGTCGCTGATGTTCCAACCCCTGCACCGAGTGCAGCACCCGTTGCAGCAGAGGATACGCAAAGCCAGGTTCTTTTGTTTCGTGCCCGAAATGAATCCTGGATTCAGATTCGCGATGCCTCTGGAACAACGATTCTTCAAAAACTACTTGCCGCAGGTGAATCGCTGGTTGCACCGGGAAAGCCGCCTTACTTTGTCGTGGTGGGAAAGGCAGATGCGACCGAAGTTGTGGTGCGAGGAAAGGTACTGGATCTGACTTCGGTCTCTCGAGATAACGTCGCGCGATTTGAGGTGAGGCCGTGAATCTGATGGATCCATTCAATTCTCCCGTGCCGGTGGCTGCACCGCAGGCTCGACGCACGCGGCAAGCGCGCGTGGTGTGGGGTGAGCGTGTTGTGACTATTGGGGCAGATGCTCCGGTGCGTGTCCAGTCGATGACCAATACGGACACGGTAGATGCGGTGGCCACCGCCATACAGGTCAAGGAATTGGCACTTGCGGGGTCTGAGTTGGTGCGCATTACTGTGAACACGCCGGAAGCCGCGTTGGCGGTGCCTTACGTTCGAGAACAACTCGATCGCATGGGGATCGATGTGCCTCTGATCGGTGATTTCCATTACAACGGCCATCGTCTCTTGACGGATTACCCGGCTTGCGCAGAGGCATTGTCCAAGTACCGTATCAATCCGGGAAACGTGGGCAAGGGCGACAAGCGTGACAAGCAATTTGGGCAAATGATTGAAGCCGCTATCCGCTGGAAGAAGCCAGTACGTATTGGCGTCAACTGGGGAAGCTTGGATCAGGAACTGTTGGCACAACTGATGGATGCCAATAGTGCTCGGAAGCAGCCTTTGGACGCTCGGCAAGTGATGTATGAGGCATTGATAAGCTCGGCCATAGAGTCGGCGCACCGAGCAGAGCAGATCGGGCTCGATGGCAACCAGATCATTTTGTCCTGCAAAGTGAGTGGTGTACAGGATTTGGTTTCGGTTTATCGTGCCTTGGCGCAGCGTTGTGACTATCCTTTGCATTTGGGTTTGACTGAAGCGGGGATGGGCACCAAAGGGACAGTAGCTTCTTCAGCAGCGCTCTCGGTCCTGCTTCAGGAGGGGATTGGCGACACGATCCGAGTGTCTTTGACCCCGCAACCCGGCGAGTCACGAACGCAAGAAGTAGTGATCGCATCGGAAATTTTGCAGGCGTTGGGTCTTCGCATGTTCGTTCCAAGTGTGACTGCCTGCCCTGGTTGCGGACGCACAACCAGCACGACATTTCAGGAGTTGGCCAAACAGATTGATGACTATTTGCGAGAGCAAATGCCTGTGTGGCGCAAGCAGTACCCCGGTGTTGAGGCGCTCAAGGTAGCGGTCATGGGATGCATTGTGAATGGGCCTGGTGAAAGCAAACATGCCGATATTGGTATCAGCTTGCCGGGCACTGGTGAAGCTCCCGCCGCCCCCGTATTTATTGATGGTGAGAAAGCGTTGACACTGCGCGGTGAGAATATCGCGCATGATTTTCATCAATTAGTTCAGCGATATATCGAGCAGCGCTTTGGTCCCTCCAGAACAGCTTGATTGCACGATGCAGGGCGTAGTGACCAAGCCAAAATAGACCCTCTAGGCGACAAAATTGTCGCAATTCTTTCCTTATTAGTGAAACCAACGTTGTGAGCATCGATAAAGAGCGGATATCTGTAAAACCAGAGCGAATTTTGGCAGTCAAGGGAATGAATGACATTCTTCCGCCAGAATCTGCGCAGTGGGAGTGGTTTGAAAACAAGATTCGATCATTGATGGATCGGTATGCCTATCGCAACATCCGTACGCCTATCGTTGAGCCTTCAGCATTGTTCATTCGGGGCCTTGGGGAGGTCACCGATATCGTTGAGAAGGAGATGTATTCCTTTGAAGACAAATTGAATGGCGAACAACTCACCTTGCGGCCGGAAAGTACAGCAGGAGTTGTTCGTGCGGTTGTAGAGCATTCTTTGCTGTACGACGGAGGCAAACGGCTTTACTACATGGGGCCGATGTATCGCCATGAGCGCCCTCAGCGTGGTCGCTATCGTCAGTTTCATCAGATTGGCGCAGAAGCGTTGGGTTTTCCCGGGGCGGAAATGGATGCCGAGTTGATTCTGTTGGCAGACGCTCTCTGGCAAGAACTGGGCCTGAAAGATGTGCAGCTTGAGATCAATAGTCTTGGAGAACCGGATGAACGCAAGGCGCACCGGGCTGCATTGATTGCCTATTTGGAAGGCAATGTGGGCCTTCTGGATGAAGAGGCCAAGCGGAGGCTGTATAGCAATCCTTTGCGAATTCTGGATACGAAAAATCCTAATATGCAAGCATTGGTAGAAAATGCACCACGGCTAATAGATTTTTTGGGAGAGAAATCCCTTGCGCATTTCAATTCCGTCAAAGCTATTTTGGACATGAATGGCGTTGCGTGGAAATTTAACCCTCGATTAGTGCGGGGGATGGATTACTACAATCTGACTGTTTTTGAATTCGTCACGCATCAACTCGGCTCACAAGGAACCATCTGTGGGGGCGGGCGATACGACTATCTGATCGAACAAATCGGTGGGCGGCCTGCGCCGGCCGTAGGTTGGGCGCTCGGGGTAGAACGCGTGCTGGAGTTGTTGAAGGAGCAACGATCGGTGCAATTGCAGTCTGCTCCCGTGGCGTACGCGATCGTCCCCGATGCGGCGGCTCTGCCAGTTGCCATGGCTTTGCTGCAAAAACTGCGTGGACTGGGTGTTAGTGTTCAGATGCACAGCCCTGCAGTGCGTGGTGAGGGAATGGGGAGCATGAAGTCCCAATTCAAGAAAGCAGATGCGAGTGGGGCGCAGTATGCATTGGTTTTTGGGGCTGATGAGCTGGCGCGTGGGGGGGTCATTGTGAAGCCACTCCGTGACGGCGGAAGCCAGCAAGTGGAGCATTCGATTGATCACGTCGCCGACTGGGCAGGCACTCTACAATCCATCACTTAATTGAAGTACGCAGTATGGCAAATCATCTCGATCTTGAAGAACAAGAGCAACTAGATCAGCTCAAGCATTTTTGGAATACTTGGGGTACTTTGATCAGCTCAGTTCTCCTTGTGGTTGTTGCTGCACTGGCGGCATGGAATGGATACAAGTTTTGGCAGGCCCGTCAGGCTACTCAGGCGGCGGCGCTGTACGACGCTGTGGAGATTGCAGTGAATGCCGGTGATCAGACTCGCTGGGAGCAGGCGTTCTCGGATTTGCGTGAAAAATATGCGGGAACCATGCAGGCTAGTCAAGCTGGATTTTTGGTGGGTAAGGTGGAAGTGTCCAAAGGGAATATGGATGCAGCCAAATCAGCATTGACATGGGTTTCACAATACGCTGCTGACAATGGGCACAAGGAGTTGGCGCGAATTCGTCTTTCTGGTGTGTTGATGGCGCAGAAATCCTATGACGAAGCGCTGCAGCAGCTTTCATCGCCCTTTTCTTCGGAGTACACAGCTGTTGTAGCCGATCGAAAAGGGGATGTGCTCTCCGTGCAAGGAAAGAGGGCCGAAGCTGTTGCTGAATATGTGAAAGCGTACAAGGCGTTTCCTGACAATGTGGAGTACCGGCGATTGGTGGAGATCAAGTTGAACGCCTTGGGAGAGCGCCCGCAGGTGGTTGCGGTTGCCGCCGCGCTGGAGCCAAGCAAGTGAAGACGATCAAGCATTTGGCAGGGTTCATCGGTCGGAGCGCGGCGGGAGTTCTGCTTGCTTCCGCTTTGGCAGGGTGCTCTTTGTGGGGCGGCGGTACGGAAAAACCGAAACCCGCTGATCTTGGGGCCAACATTCCTGTTCTGGAGGTGCGCCAAGCTTGGACTGCGCGTATTGGCAGTTTGAAAGAAATGCCGCTGATGGTTCAAGTGCAAGGACGCACAATCGCTGTGGCGTCGGCGGATGGGGTCGTGGCAGTCATCGACGCGACCACCGGAGGTGATATTTGGCGATTGAGCCTCAACGAGGCGCTTTCTGCCGGCGTGGGCAGTGACGGGAAATGGACAGCGGTTGTCTCCGGTCGCAATGAGCTGGTCGTGCTGGAAGCGGGACGCGAACTTTGGCGCAAGCGTTTGCCCTCGCAGGTCTATACGGCGCCGTTGGTAGCTGGAGCGCGTATTTTTGTACTGGGTGCGGATCGGTCTGTGACCGCTTTCGATGCTGCCACTGGATCACGCCTATGGAATGTGACAAGGCCCGGAGAGCCCTTGGTGCTTCGACAGCCTGGGGTTCTGCTGGCAATAGAAGACACTTTGGTGACCGGGTCTTCGGGGCGACTCGTCGGTTTAAATCCTGACAATGGTGTGGTCCGTTGGGAGGCTTCGCTGGCGAGTTCGCGTGGAACCAATGATGTAGAGCGTCTCGTGGATCTCGTGGCCCCTGTCAGTCGGATCGATCTGAGTGTCTGCGCACGTGCTTTTCAAATGGCAGTAGGCTGTGTGAACGTGGGGCGTGGAACAGTTGACTGGGTGCAGAAGGCGTCTGGAGGCCAGGGCGTCCATGGATCCGGTGAATTGGTGGTGGGTACGGAAAGCAACGGAGTCGTGATGGCGTGGAGTCGTCTCGATGGTCGAAAGATGTGGTCGACGGATCGATTGCAATATCGTAAGTTGACAGCTCCTTTGGTGCTGGGGCGATCGGTGGTGATTGGTGACGAAACGGGTCTGGTGCACTTTCTGTCGCGTGACGATGGCAGCCCTCTGAATCGGCTTCAAACGGATGGTTCTGGTATTGCTGTCACGCCAGTGGTTGCGGCTGACACGCTGATCGTTGTGACGCGCAACGGCAGTGTTTTTGGCTATCGACCCGACTGATGAAAAGTAGCATTCCATGAAGCCAGTGATCGCCTTGGTAGGGCGCCCTAACGTCGGAAAATCGACGCTCTTTAATCGCCTGACAAGATCCCGGGACGCCATTGTTGCGGACTTTGCTGGACTGACACGCGACCGGCACTATGGCAACGGGAAGCAGGGGAAGCGTGAATACATTGTCATCGATACGGGAGGATTTGAGCCTGATGCAGTCAGCGGCATCTACCGCGAAATGGCAAAGCAGACGCAGCAAGCCGTGGCGGAAGCGGACGTTGTTATTTTTGTCGTGGATGCCCGTGCTGGTGTGTCCGCACAGGATCATGAGATCGGAAAGTACCTTCGCCGTTTGAGCAAACCTTGTGTTCTGGTCGCCAACAAGGCAGAGGGCATGCTGGAAGGCGTGCAATTATCCGAGTTTTATGAACTTGGACTGGGCGACGTGCACGGCATTTCTGCCGCCCATGGGCAAGGGATCCGCGATCTCGTGGACATTGCCTTGAATTTGCTGCACCTGCCCGAACCTCAGGACGATGCCGAGCCGTTGGACAAGTCCACGATCCGGTTGGCTGTAGCGGGACGACCCAATGTTGGGAAGTCGACGCTGATCAATACGTGGCTGGGTGAAGAGCGCTTGGTGGCCTTTGATTTGCCTGGTACGACACGCGACACGATCTCTGTGCCCTTTGAACGCAATGGACAGCGATTCGAGTTGATTGATACCGCCGGTTTACGTCGGAAGGGTCGGGTGTTTGAGGCGATCGAAAAATTCTCGGTAGTCAAGACGCTCCAGGCAATTGAATCCGCCAACGTTGTGTTGTTGCTCCTGGATGCGACGCAAGGCGTGACAGATCAAGATGCCCACATTGCAGGGTACATTTTGGAGAGCGGACGCTCTGTGGTCATTGCTGTCAACAAGTGGGATGCTGTTGATGACTATCAAAAGCAGTTGCTGGAGCGATCGATTGAGACGCGATTGGCATTTTTGAAGTTTGCTTCGTTACATTTCATTTCGGCCAAGAAACGGCAAGGACTGGGGCCACTATGGGCTTCCATTGTGCAAGGACACAAAGCAGCAATGTGCAAGATGTCAACTCCCGTGTTGACGCGTTTGCTTTTGGAGGCTGTCCAATTCCAGAGCCCCAAGCGGGCAGGTATGTTTCGCCCGAAACTGCGTTATGCCCACCAAGGGGGGATGAATCCTCCGGTCATTGTGATCCATGGGAACTCATTGGAGCATGTGACTGATGCCTACAAGCGATTCCTGGAGGGCCGTTTTCGCAAGGAGTTCGATCTGGTGGGAACACCGCTTCGGATCGAAATGAAGACATCTCACAACCCCTTCACCGACGGCGATCATTCCTGATGCCTGCTATGCCCTGCGTTTCGCAATGGCAACAGGGTGACGTGCAGTGGCCTCGGTAGGCTGCTGTGGTAAGGTGCTGGTTTACAACAACATTCTGAACACGGAGAATATCGTGAGCAATAAAGGTCAGCTTCTTCAAGACCCCTTCCTCAATGCTTTGCGCCGCGAGCATGTCCCAGTTTCCATTTATCTCGTCAACGGCATCAAGCTTCAAGGACAAATCGAGTCTTTTGACCAGTATGTTGTGCTGTTGCGAAACACTGTAACCCAGATGGTTTACAAGCATGCCATCTCGACGATTGTTCCTGGGCGGGCTGTTAATTTCTCTACGAACGAGACCTTGGATGCAGTTGACGGTTCGAATGCTTGACCGTGGTCTTGGGCTGCAGCGTTTCCGTCCCGGAGGCTTGTTGAAGCCTCCAGTCTCATTGCTTTCGACTTGAGCACCTCTGACAAAGCGGTTCGCCAGTTTCCCCCTGTTGTGCTGATTGGGGTAGATTTTGGTGCTCCCCATTTTGACGCGCAGCTCGAAGAGCTTGGTTTGCTTGCGCAGACAGCGGGTCTCATGCCTGTCGCGCGCTTGGTTTGCAAAAGAAAAGCCCCAGATGCTGCGCTTTTTGTAGGAAGCGGCAAAGCGGACGAAATTCGAATGCTGGCAAAGATGCATGGTGCGGTGGAGGTGCTCTTCGACCAGGCACTCAGTCCAGCACAGCAGCGCAATTTGGAGCGAAATCTGGAGCTGCCTGTCTATGACAGGACATTTCTGATCCTTGAAATATTTGCTCAACGCGCGCGCAGCCACGAGGGCAAATTGCAGGTCGAATTGGCACGTCTCCAGTATCTCAGCACGCGTCTGGTACGACGTTGGTCGCACTTGGAACGGCAGACCGGAGGTGCTGGAGTTCGCGGGGGACCGGGAGAAAAGCAAATCGAGTTGGATCGTCGAATGATTGATGAGTCCATCAAGCGAATTAAAGAGCGTTTGGTAAAGGTCAAACGCCAGCGATCCACCCAGCGACGACAGCGTGAACGCCGGGATGCGTTCAACATCTCCTTGGTCGGCTACACAAATGCCGGCAAGTCCACGCTGTTCAATGCACTGGTGAAGGCGCGTGCGTATGCAGCAGATCAATTGTTTGCGACGCTGGATACGACGACTCGTCAGCTCTACTTGAGCGAAGCGTCTCGAACAGTGTCTTTGTCGGATACGGTGGGGTTTATCCGTGATCTGCCCCATGGTCTGGTAGATGCCTTCCGGGCAACGCTACAGGAAGCCATTGATGCTGATCTTCTTCTGCATGTGGTGGATGCGGCGAATCCCCATTTTCCGGAGCAGATTGAGCAGGTGCAAAAAGTGCTTCATGAAATTGGCGCTGCGGATATCCCGCAACTACTTGTGTTCAATAAGCTAGATGCCTTGGACTTGTCCAACTGTCCTGTACAGTTGATCGACACTTTTGAGGTTGACGGGAAACAGATTCCACGCTTCTTTGTGAGTGCCCGTGGCATGCAAGGGCTGGATGCTCTGCGTGCTGAACTTGCTGCTATTTTGATGCGGGTTTCTCCGTTGGATAGGCCCTCCGAATCTATCGCCCATTCGGGTGTGCAGGGATCTGATTGGGCACAATAGCCTGAGCCCCCTTTTTTTAAACCAGAGAATTTGCGCATGAATGCACCAAACAGTGCTCGCCGCTGGGCTGTTTTGCCAGCAGGCCTGCGAGGAATGTTCAATCTGAATGATCCTCGCTGGGGGCGAGGTGATGACAAATCGAGCGATGATAGTCGTGGCGATGGTGGACGTCCGCCATCGCCGCCGACGGGTGATCGAGGTGATCGGAATCCCAAATCCGGAGGCCAACCGCCAGATTTGGATGAACTGTGGCGTGACCTGAATCGCAAGTTGTCAGGTTTTTTTGGCGGAAAGAATGGAGGCGGACGCGGACCCGGTAACGGTGGCGGATACCAGCCTGATATGAAGAATGCCGGCGTTGGTGTGGGCCTGATCGCGGGGATTGCTGTTCTGATTTGGTTGGGAACAGGTTTTTTCATCGTGCAGGAAGGGCAGCAAGCCGTCATCACCCAATTTGGAAAGTACAAAAGTACGGTAGGCGCCGGTTTTAATTGGCGTTTGCCCTATCCCGTGCAGCGGCATGAACTGGTGTTTGTGACGCAAATTCGCTCCGTGGATGTAGGGCGTGATACGGTGATAAAAGCCACCGGATTGCGTGAATCGGCCATGCTGACCGAAGATGAAAATATCGTCGAGATCAAGTTTGCCGTTCAGTACCGATTGAATGACGCCCGTGCCTGGCTGTTTGAGAGCAAGAACCCAGGTGATGCGGTCGTTCAGGCGGCTGAGACAGCAGTGCGCGAAGTTGTCGGGAAGATGAAAATGGATACCGCGCTTGCCGAAGAGCGCGATCAGATTGCACCTCGTGTGCGCACTTTGATGCAAACCATTCTGGACCGCTACAAAGTGGGTGTTGAAGTGGTTGCCATCAATCTGCAGCAAGGTGGAGTGAGACCTCCTGAGCAAGTGCAGTCTGCTTTTGACGATGTATTGAAGGCAGGTCAGGAGCGAGAGAGGGCAAAAAATGAGGCGCAAGCCTATGCCAATGATGTCGTGCCACGTGCGGTCGGTTCGGCTTCTCGCTTGAAAGAGGAGGCGGATGCCTACAAGGCGCGCATTGTTGCGCAGGCCCAGGGCGATTCGCAGCGGTTCAGCGCAGTACTGACGGAGTACCAGAAAGCGCCCCAAGTCACGCGAGATCGCATGTACTTGGAGACGATGCAGCAAATTTATGCCAGCGTTTCGAAGGTACTCATTGATTCGCGCCAAGGCTCGAATCTGTTGTATTTGCCCCTGGACAAGATACTGCAAGGCGCAACCCAGCCCGTTGGGCAAGTAGATACACCGGCGACGGGGGGGGCTACTGCTGCTCCACAAATGCCATCAACATTGTCCAACGATGCCCGTGCGCGAGATAGTAGTCGCACGCGTGATCGTGAATCGCGCTAGGAGAACACCGTGAACAGGGTCGGATTTTTTGCAACCTCAATATTGGTAGCGCTGGCGCTGCTGAGTTCGATGGTGTTCGTCGTTGATCAGCGACAGTTTGGTGTGCTCTATGCATTGGGACAGATCAAGGAGGTGATTACAGAGCCTGGTCTGAACTTCAAGCTACCGCCGCCTTTCCAAAATGTCTCCTATATCGACAAACGGCTTTTGACATTGGATAGTTCTGATACCGAGCCGATGTTGACCGCCGAAAAGCAACGTGTGGTGATTGATTGGTACGTTCGCTGGCGTATTTCTGAACCTTCCGAATACATTCGAAACGTGGGGCTGGATGAAAATTCTGGTGCCTTGCAGCTCAATCGCGTCGTACGCAATGCATTTCAGGAAGAAATCAACAAGAGAACGGTGAAGGAATTGCTCTCGCTCAAGCGAGAGGCTTTGATGTCCGATGTCAAGCGAGAGGTTCTCGAGTCCGTGCGCGGGGCGAAGCCTTGGGGTGTGGATGTTGTTGATGTGCGCATTACACGTGTGGACTATGTAGAGGCGATCACTGAGTCGGTCTACAGGCGCATGGAGGCTGAACGCAAGCGGGTGGCCAACGAGTTGCGTTCCACTGGTGCGGCGGAAGGGGAGAAGATTCGAGCAGATGCAGATCGGCAGCGTGAAATCACGATCGCGAACGCTTATCGTGATGCCCAAAAAGTAAAAGGCGAAGGTGATGCCGAGGCAGCTCGTATTTATGCGGAAGCTTTTGGCAGAGACCCTCAGTTCGCTCAGTTTTACAGAAGCCTGGACGCGTACAAAGCCAGTTTCAACAAGAAGAGCGATATCGTCGTGCTCGATCCTGCTTCGTCCGAGTTCTTCAAATCGTTCCGTGGATCAGGTGCACTGACTTCCACGCCGAGTACTCGTAAATAATTTGGGTGTTCGGCAGCATGGAGTGGGGGAATTCACTCTGGATCGCAATAGGTCTCATTTTTTTGATCGAAGGGTTCCTGCCCATGGTTTCGCCTGGGACGTGGCGCCGCATGTTCGTTCAATTGGTGCAGATGCGTGATGGGCAGATTCGCTTCATTGCCTTGTTGAGCATTGTGATCGGTGCGGCAATGCTCGTTGCGGCTTGATCGGATGGGCTCATGGGGCATTGTTTCGAAGTCCTGTGCGCGTACCGGTAGAATCGCCTTTTTAACAGCGCCTCATATTACATGTCTGCCTGGGTCCTGCCGGATCACATTGCCGATGTACTGCCTTCAGAGGCCAGGCACATCGAAGAGCTACGTCGGGGATTGCTAGATACCGCACGTGGCTATGGTTATGAATTGGTGATGCCGCCGCTGCTGGAGCATCTTGAGTCTTTGCTTACAGGGACAGGAGAGGCGCTTGATCTGCAGACATTCAAGCTTGTGGATCAGATCTCTGGCCGCATGCTGGGATTGCGCGCAGATACGACGCAACAGGTTGCACGCATTGACGCCCATCTCCTCAATCGCAAAGGCGTTGCTCGTCTCTGTTACTGCGGACCGGTGCTGCACACTTGGCCAGATCGTCCCCACGCAACACGCGAGCCTCTTCAGTTTGGGGCTGAGATTTATGGTCATGCCGGTCTTGAAGCGGATCTGGAAGCATTGAATCTAGCGCGTTCTTGCCTGGAAGTTGCCGGGGTTCGCAAAGCCACCGTCGATATGGCTGATGTTCGTATTGTGCGTAGCCTGTTGATTGGAGTTGATGCCACAACAGATACGTTACGCAACGTCTATGCTGCGCTGGCCGCCAAAGATGCCAGTGAGTTGCTCACTCTCACGCGCCACTTTCCTAGAGTTTCGCGCGAAGGCTTAAACGCCTTGCTGCATTTGTATGGAGATCAGTCTGTCTTGCAGGAGGCTGATAGAGCGCTTTCTGGTACACCAGGCATCAGTGCTTTGCTGGCGGATCTGCGCTGGCTTGCTGATCGGCTTGATGACGCGCGTGTGATTTTTGATCTGTCAGATTTGCGTGGATACTCCTACTACAGCGGTGCAAGATTCGCCATCTATGCAGATGGCGTGAGTGATGCCTTGGTTCGTGGTGGGCGCTATGACGAGGTAGGTGCCGTGTTCGGACGCAATCGTCCCGCTGCGGGCTTCAGTTTGGATTTGAAGCAGTTGGTGAACGTTGTACCTGCTCGCACGCTTAAATCTGCAATTCGCGTTGCGTGGAACGAAGCCAAAGACGCGCAAGCAGCCATTGCTGAACTTCGGCGCAACGGTGAGACCGTTGTATGTGTACTCCCCGGTCATGAGAGTGAAGTAAATGAGTTTCACTGTGACCGCGAACTTCTCCATGAGGCTGGACAGTGGACCGTGAGGTCCATTTGATGCCGTCAGATACTTGAATCGGGTTTGAAATGAAAACAACCAAAGGTCGCAATGTCGTTGTGGTGGGCACCCAATGGGGCGATGAAGGCAAGGGGAAGCTGGTCGATTGGCTGACGGAAAGCGCGCAAGGAGTCGTTCGTTTTCAGGGTGGGCACAACGCTGGGCACACACTTGTAATTAACGGCGTCAAGACAGCGTTGCATCTGATCCCCAGCGGCATCATGCGGACAGGGGTGAAGTGCTATATCGGTAACGGTGTGGTTTTATCGGCTGCCAAGCTGTTTGAAGAAATCGAAGGCTTGGAAAAAGCGGGTGTCGAGGTTCGTTCGAGGTTGCGCATCAGTGAGGCCTGTCCGTTGATCTTGCCCTTTCATGTCGCCTTGGATGTCGCACGGGAGGTGGCGCGCGAACAAGGCGGCGCAGAGAAGATCGGGACGACAGGGCGAGGCATTGGTCCCGCCTATGAAGACAAGATTGCAAGGCGCGCTTTGCGGGTGCAGGATCTGAAATACCCAGAACGCTTCGCAGCAAAGTTGCGCGAACTTCTGGGCTTGCATAACCACGTACTACGAACCTTCTTGAATTCCTCGCAGTTCGTGTTTGCTGAATCGCTCCAGCCCTATATGGCGGATGGACAGATTCAGTTTGAACCTGTTTTTCAAGAAGCGATGCGGCATGCCGAACTGCTTCGGCCGATGATGGCAGATGTCTCACGCGAATTGAATGAAGCGCACCATAACGGTGAAAACCTTCTGTTTGAAGGAGCCCAAGGTACTCTGCTTGACGTGGATCATGGAACCTACCCCTATGTCACTTCCAGCAATTGTGTTGCTGGAAATGCGGCTGCGGGCGCGGGCGTTGGACCGGGTATGCTCCACTATATTTTGGGGATCACCAAGGCCTACTGCACTCGTGTAGGTGGGGGGCCGTTCCCGACGGAACTTGACTGGGAAACTCCTGGAACACCAGGCTACCACATGAGCACTGTGGGCGCAGAAAAGGGTGTCACTACAGGACGAAGCCGCCGTTGCGGTTGGTTTGACGCTGCCTTGCTCAAACGCAGCGCACAGGTCAACGGTCTTACCGGTCTCTGCATCACCAAGTTGGACGTGCTCGATGGGTTGAAAGAATTGCAGCTGTGTACTGGTTACATGCTTGATGGTCAGCAGATTGATCTGTTGCCCATGGGAGCTGACGACATCACCAGATGCATCCCCATCTATGAAACGATGGACGGCTGGACTGAGTCCACGGTCGGCGTAACGAAATTCGATGAATTGCCCGTGAATGCGCGTTTGTATCTTCAGCGCATAGAGCATGTGACCGGTGTTCCTGTGGCATTGATTTCCACCAGCCCGGATCGCGATCACACCATCATGATGCAGCATCCCTACCTTCCGGTTTAAGGGTTTTTTGGCTCGCAGCGCTAATAAAAAGGGCGCTTGCAGCTATTAATTTAGGAGTAAAGATGTTGACCGAAGATGGCAATCACTTGTATGTCAGTTACGACGAATACCATAGCCTCATTGAAAAGCTGGCGCTCAGAGTGCACCAGTCAGGTTGGCAATTCGACACCATACTTTGTCTGGCACGCGGTGGCATGCGTCCTGGTGACATTCTTAGCCGGATCTTCAATAAGCCTCTGGCGATCATGTCGACAAGTTCCTACAGGGCAGAGGCTGGCACGGTACAAGGGCATTTGGATATAGCACGGTTCATCACCACACCAAAAGGTGAAATTGCCGGGCGCGTCCTGCTAGTGGATGACCTGGCCGACACAGGGCACACACTGCACGCAGTGATCGACATGCTCAAGACGAGCTATGACCCCATCACCGAATTGCGTAGTGCGGTCATCTGGACTAAGGGAGTGTCTACTTTTACGCCGGACTATTCTGTGGAATTCCTGCCTACAAATCCGTGGATCCACCAGCCTTTCGAGACATATGACAGCCTTAGCCCTGAGAAGCTGCTTGAAAAGTGGTGTGTTTAGCAAAAATTTTGAATAAAAAGACGGTTGATATCGAACCCCATCAAACCGCATGCTATAGTTGAGGGCTTCGCTGCACGGTGGTTCTTCTTTAGGGGAGTGCGCAGGTGCTGATCTGGTCTGGGGGTTGAAGAGCCTGGGCTGAGGTTGCTGGAAGGGGCGGATAAAAAATCTTTGGTTTTGCGTGGTGGGGAGTAAAAACC
>JAPKHH010000109.1:0-14217 GCA_026647025.1 Giesbergeria sp. | reverse complement strand
CGGCTGGTTGCGGATTTCATCAAAAATTGCAGGCGTGAGGATGTAGCGGCCCGCCACGCCCATGCGCGAGGGCGCGTCCTGCGGTGCGGGTTTTTCCACAATGCGGTCGATGCGAATCAACTGCCCGCCCGCCGGTTCGCCTGCCACGATGCCATAGCGGTGCACCTGGTCTGCCGGCACTTCCTGCACGGCCAGCAGCGACCGGCCTTGCTGGCGGAAGGCCTGCGCCATTTGCGCCAGCACGGGCTCGCCGCCTTGGGGGCCCATCATCAGGTCGTCGGCCAGCAGTACGGCAAACGGTTCGTTGCCCACCAGCGGCTCGGCGCACAGCACGGCGTGGCCCAGGCCGAGCGAGCGTGGCTGGCGCACGAAGGCGCAGTCCATGTCGTCGGGTTGTACGGAGCGCACCAGCGCCAAAAGATCGTGCTTGCCCGACGTCTCCAGCTCGTTTTCCAGCTCGTAGGCGGTGTCGAAATGGTCCTCGATGGCGCGCTTGCTGCGGCCCGTGACAAAAATCATGTGCCGGATACCGGCCGCGTAGGCTTCCTCGACGGCGTACTGGATCAACGGCTTGTCCACCACGGGCAGCATTTCCTTGGGCGATGCCTTGGTCGCGGGCAGGAAGCGGGTGCCCAGGCCTGCCACGGGAAACACGGCTTTGCGAACGGGGGGTTGTTGCATGATTTTTGCTCCTGAAAAATGAGCTGCTAGCGCTTGTATTTATTCGATTTCAGATTATTTTTATGCTGAAATTCAATATGGATAAGCGCTATCAGCTCTTGTTTTAATAGCGTTGCAGCCGCGCAGAGAGGTTATGAACCCAGCCGCGCCAGCTGCTCCTGCAGCCGGGAGAGCAGGGCGCCGAAGTCGGCCAGGCGCTTCTTTTCCTGGTCGAGCACGGCCGCCGGAGCCTTGGCGACGAAAGCCTCGTTGGAGAGCTTGCTGTGGGCCTTGGCGATTTCACCTTCGATGCGCGCGATTTCCTTGGACAGGCGTACCTTTTCTGCGGCCACGTCGATTTCCATGTGCAGGCACAGGCGGGCTTCGCCCACTACAGCCACGGGTGCCGCCTGTGCGGCGGTCTGCCAGACGGCTTCGTCGTCAAACACCTTGACTTCGCTGAGCTTGGCCAGCGCCTGCAGCACGGGGGCCGCGCCGCGCATGAAGTCCTGGTCGCCCACCACGAACAAGGGCAGGCGGGTGGCAGGCGAGACGTTCATTTCGCCACGCAGCGTGCGGCAGGCGTCCACCAGCGATTTGAGGCGCACCATGTGCGCTTCGGCCGCTGCGTCGATGCGCTCGGGCTGCGATTCGGGATAGGCCGCCACGCTGACCGACGGGCCTGCGCGCCCGGCCACGGGGGCTACGGTTTGCCACAGCGCCTCGGTCACGAAGGGGATGATGGGGTGCGCCAGCCGCAGGATGGTTTCCAGCGTGCGGATCAGCGTGCGGCGGGTGGCGCGCTGTTGCGCGGCAGAGCCGGTCTGGATCTGCACCTTGGCGATTTCCAGGTACCAGTCGCAGAACTCGTTCCAGACGAAGTCGTAGAGCGTGTTGGCGACGTTGTCGAGGCGGTAGTCGGCAAAGCCCTTGGCCACCTCGGCCTCGACGCGCTGCAGGCGCGAGACGATCCAGCGGTCGGCCTGGCTGAAGGCCAGAAACTCTTCGTTGCAGGCCGCGCTGCCGGGTTCTGCCAGGCCGCAGTCAAACCCTTCGCAGTTCATCAGCACGAAGCGGCTGGCATTCCAGAGCTTGTTGCAGAAGTTGCGGTAGCCCTCGCAGCGCTTGCTGTCGAAGTTGATGCTGCGACCGAGCGAGGCCAGGGCCGCAAAGGTAAAGCGCAGCGCGTCGGCGCCATAGGCCGGAATGCCCTCGGGGAATTCCTTTTGTGTGTTCTTGCGCACGGTGGGCGCCGTTTCGGGCTTGCGCAGACCGGTGGTGCGCTTGGCGAGCAGGGGTTCGAGCGCAATACCGTCGATCAGGTCCACCGGGTCGAGCACGTTGCCCTCGGACTTGCTCATCTTCTTGCCCTGCGCATCGCGCACCAGGCCGTGGATGTAGACATGCTTGAACGGCACGCGGCCGGTGAAGTGCGTGGTCATCATGATCATCCGGGCGACCCAGAAGAAGATGATGTCGTAGCCCGTCACCAGCACGCTGCTGGGCAGGTAGAGGTTGTAGTCGTCGGTGGCCGTGTCACCCTGGTTCGGCCAGCCCATGGTGCTGAAAGGTACGAGTGCGCTGGAGTACCAGGTGTCCAGTACGTCCTCGTCGCGGCGGAGCGTTTTGCCCGGCGCCTGGGCCTGGGCATCGGCTTCGCATTTGGCGACGTACACCTTGCCGTCCTCGTCGTACCAGGCCGGAATCTGGTGGCCCCACCACAGTTGGCGGCTGATGCACCAGTCCTGGATGTTGTTCATCCACTGGTTGTAGGTGTTGACCCAGTTTTCGGGCACAAAGGTCACCTCGCCGCTGGCCACGGCGTCAATGGCCTTTTGCGCGATGGATTTGCCGGTGGCATCGCCTTCGCCCACTTTGCTCATGGCCACAAACCATTGGTCGGTCAGCATGGGTTCCACCACCTGGCCGGTGCGGGTGCAGATCGGCACCATGAGCTTGTGCTTCTTGGTTTCCACCAGCGCGCCGCAGGCTTCGAGGTCGGCCACCACGGCCTTGCGGGCCACGAAACGGTCCATGCCACGGTACTTTTCCGGGGCGTTGTCGTTGATGGTGGCGGCCAGCGTCAGCACGCAAATCATGGGCAGCTTGTGGCGCTGGCCCACGGCGTAGTCGTTCTGGTCGTGCGCGGGGGTGACCTTGACCACGCCTGTGCCGAATTCCTTGTCTACATAGTCGTCGGCAATCACCGGGATCTGGCGGTCGCACAGCGGCAGGTGCACCATCTTGCCAATGAGGTGCTGGTAGCGCTCGTCTTCCGGGTGCACCATCAGCGCCACGTCGCCCAGCATGGTCTCGGGGCGGGTGGTGGCCACCGTCAGGCTGCCCGATCCATCGGCCAACGGGTAGGCAATGTGCCACAGCGAGCCGTCTTTTTCTTCGTTCTCGACTTCCAGGTCGGACACGGCCGACTGCAGCTTGGGGTCCCAGTTCACCAGGCGCTTGCCACGGTAGATCAGGCCCTGCTCGTACAGGCGCACAAAGGTGTCGGTGACCACTTTGGAGAGCTTGTCGTCCATGTTGGAGAGCTTGTCGTCCATGGTGAAGTATTCGCGGCTCCAGTCCACGCTGTCGCCCATGCGGCGCATCTGCGTGGTGATGGTGTTGCCGCTGTGTTCCTTCCACTCCCAGACCTTGGCGACAAAATTCTTGCGTGCCTCGGGGGGGGTGGGGCCCATGTCGTGGCGGCTGATGCCTTGCTCCTGCAGCTGGCGCTCCACCACGATCTGCGTGGCAATGCCCGCGTGGTCGGTGCCGGGCACCCAGGCCGTGTTGAACCCGCGCATGCGGTGGTAGCGCGTGAGGCTGTCCATGATCGTCTGGTTGAACGCATGGCCCATGTGCAGCGTGCCGGTCACGTTGGGGGGCGGCAGCTGGATGCAGAACGCGGGCTCGCCCGCCTGGGGCGCGCCGGTGCCCCGGAAACCTGCATTGCCATAGCCGCGGGCTTCCCATTCGGGGCCCCACTGGGCTTCCAGCGCAGCAGGTTCGAAGGATTTGGACAGGGATTGCAGACCGGGTTGCTGGACAGGATCGTTCATGGGTACGCTGGGTCTTCTTGAAATAACAGCGGCACCCCTGGGGATGCCGCTGGGCCACCGGGCGTGGCTGGATAAGAGGTCGGGAACCGGCCATTTTATGCGATCAGGTCCCGTGGCCTGATGCGGGCTTGTCAGCGCCCGGGACGCTCATGGCGTGCGTGGCGGAGCAGCGCCTGCGCAGCCTGCTCGGCAGACGCCAATGCCCCTTCCTGCCAGCCATTGAGGGGCGTCAAGGCATCGCTTGCCCAAAAAATGGGGGGCAGACCCCGCTGCAGCGCCGCCAGGGTGGGTGCCGCACCTGGCGGCAGGCGCGCTGCGGCGCCACAGGTCCAGGGCACGCGTGACCACTGCACCACCAGCGGGTGGCGCCAAGCCTGTGCGGCCTGTCGGGCTGCAGGGCGCAGCAGGGCCTGGGCCTGTGCAATTTGTGCGGTGCGCGGGCCCGAGAAGGACTGCGCGATGGACAGGGCATTGCCATACACGCAGGCAATGCGCTGCTCGACCGGTACCTTGCCGCTGGGCGGAAGAATGAGCGGCTGCGCGTCTGTAGGGACGCCCTGCGCCCAGGTGCCATCGGTTTCCAGTGCGATCTTGATGGCATCGGCGGTCTGCACCGCCTGCAGATCCTGGCGCAGGGCAGGTGGCAGGTGGGTATCGAACTGTGCCATCGCGCCCAGTGGCAGGGCCAGCACGGCGTAGTCGGCCTGCAGCCGCTCGATGCCCTCGCGGTGGCGTACCCAGACGGCCACGCCCGCACGACCGGCCTTGCCCGTGCGCTCGACGCGCAGCACCGCAGTGCGGGTGTGCACGGGTGTTTGCAGTGCCTGCGCCAGGGCATGGGGCAGCGCATCCATGCCGCCTGCGGGTTGCATGGCCCCCTGCACAGCGGAGCCATCGCTTGCGCAAAGGGGTTCCAGTGCAATGCCGTGCTGCTGCGCGCACTGCAGCACGCGGTGGTGCCAGGGCAGGATGCGCCAGGCGCCCGCATTGAGGTACTGGCCTGGCGAGAAGGTGCAGCGCTGGGCTTGTCCCGCCAGGTCGGGCACGGCGTCTCCGGTGCGCACCGTCCAGTTGCGCCCGCCGATGCGGTCGCTGGCCTCCAGCACGGTGACCTGCAGGCCCGCTTGCTCCAGCGCCCAGGCCGCCGAGAGACCCGCCATGCCCGCACCCACGACGATGACCTGGTGCGTGGGTGCAAGCCCCTGTGCGCGGGCCGTGGCAGCGATGCCGCCACAGGACAGAGTCCCCAGAATCAGGCGTCTGCGGTGCATGGTGGGGAGTGGGTTTGCCGCCATAATTTGTGCATGCCATTACGCCCTGTACGCCGTCTTGTGGTGCTGGTTTTTTTCCTGTGCGTGCTGGTGCCGGGTACGCAGGCGGGAGCGCGGCTGGACGCCGTCCGCCAGCACGAGGTGCTGGTGTGTGGCGTGGCGGCCCAGGACCCAGGATTTTCGCAGCGCCAGCCCGACGGCCGTTTCCAGGGGCTGGAGGTTGATCTGTGCCGCGCTGTGGCTGCAGCCGTGCTCGGTTCGTCCACGCAGGTGCGGTTTGTGGCGCTGGACACGGTGCACGAGTTTCTGGACGATCCCCGCATCGACCTGGTTTTTCACCGCCTGAGCTGGACGCTGACGCGTGAAGCCCCGGAGCAACTGGAGTTTGGCCCCGTGTATTTCTTCGAGGCCGGCAAGCAGGGGCGGCTGGAGCCGCTGGCGCCCTTGTTGCGCAGCGACGATGCCGACTTTTCCCGCATCGTGCGCTGGGTGGTTCATGCGCTGCTGGAGGCGGAATGGCATGCCATCAGCCGCTCCGATGCGGGGCGTGCGGACATGCCTTTGTCGTGGCCTGCCGATGACACAGGCATGGCCCTGGGGCTGCCGCCCGACTGGGCTCGCCGCATGATTGCGCAGGTCGGCAACTACGCTGAAATCTACGAACGCAACCTGGGCTCCGGGGCGCAGCGACCGCTGCCGCGTGGCCCGAACCGGCTGTGGCGGGAGGGTGGGTTGATGGTGCCACTCCTGCTTCACTGAGGGGCGGTGGGCTGGAGCAGGATGTCCACGGAATGGACGCCGCTGGTGCGCCGCGGAATGGCCACCGGGCGGGCCAGCACGTAGCCGCGCTTGCGAATGTCGATGCGGATCTTTTCGGGGTTGACCTTGCCGCCCAGGTTCTCGATCCAGCCATGCACATCGGGCGTGCGGTAGTGGCCCGGCCGGTCGTTCTTGACCGGAATGGTCATGCCCAGGTCCTGCGCAATCACCAGGATTTGCACGTCATCGACATAGCGGCCCTGGGTGTCCTTGATGTTGCCGGTGTACACGAGGGCGTTGGGGTTGTTGCCATCGCTGCGGCCCTGGGGAAAAAAGAAGGGCGTGCCATTGGCCCAGGCGCCCAGGGCGGTGGCGCACAGCAGGCCGAGGGTGGCGCGGCGCAGGTTGTAGGAAATAGAGCTCATTTCATTGATCCGCTGCACTGCGCACCATTCGCAGCCCATGAGACTGGCGCGGCCCAAGCCAGCGGCCGCCGCGCAAGGGCCGCCCCGCTGCGCTGGCGGCGTCCCCCCTCCCGCATCGCGCAGCGAGGCGAGTGAGGGGGGAAGGAGCGCAGCGACACAGGGGGGTGTTTCACTTCAGAAACCAGTGGCTCTCGTGGATGCAGACGGCGGCGGCCAGCAACAGCGCGCCCACCCACACGGTATCGGCTGGCAGGCGATTCGTCCAGCGCCGGGGCAGCAGCAGGGTCGCGCTGCCCGTCAGCAGGCCGATGGTTTTCCAGCCAAAGTAGGTAATGCCCGGCCCCAGCGCCTCACTTTGGGGCCGCCAATGCCACTCGTCCACCATGGGGAAGTAGTAAAACAGCGTGACATTGTTGGAATAAGCCAGGATGTAGGCTGTGCCAGCCACCAGCGCGGCCAGCGTCCAGCGGCCCAATGCAGCGTGGGTGTGTTCCGTCAAAATCCCACCCCCTTCAGGTTGTTGAGCAAGTGACCGGCCAAGAGTGCGTACCAGACGATGGCAGCCAGCACGGTGGTAAGCAGGCGCCGACTGCGCAGCTGTGCAGCGTCCAGCGGCCTTCTCCACAGCGAAAGATAGGGCGCCAGCAGGAAAAAGCCCAGTGCCACCAGGTGTTCCTTGATCTCGAACAAGCCGTTCCAGGGCCACAGCTGCAGGTCGAACAGCATGGTCTTGACGTCCACCCGATAGGGGCCATACACCACGTCGCCCAGCACCATGGTGAGCACATAGCTGATGGCGATGGATCGTGCATACAGCGGTGCGCGCACGGCGGCAAAGCCGGAGACCACGCCTGCCGGGCGCCCGGCCAACGGGGCGCGGCGCCAGGTGGCTGCAGCCTGGTGGCTGAGTGCGCCGACCAGGAACAGGGAGCACAGGCCGTGCAGCAGGAGGGTGGTGATCATCATGGTGTGTTTCCTGTGTCGGGATCGGGCTCAGGTACGCATCCGGCGCAGCTGCGCCATGGCCAGCGCAGCCAGCAGTGCCACACACGCCAGGCCCACCCCGGCCAGGGCGATGGCACTGGTGACACCGGTGCTGCGCACCAATGCGCCGGCCGCCACACCCGAGGCGGCTGGCACCACCTGCGAAATGATGGAATACATGCCCATGATGCGCCCGCGCAGGGCATCGGGGGCCTGGCCCTGGATGCCTGCGATGACGAAGCTGATGACCATGCCACCCAGCAGGCCCATGCCGCCCAGCGCCGTGGTCGATGCGGCTGGGCTGCTCCAATGGCTGAGCGATGCAAACAGCAGGCTGGCCGAGATGGTGCCTATAAAGATGGCAGCACCATGGTGCAGGTGCTTGCCCAGCAGCAGGGCAGCAATGCCCCCGGCAATCAGCGCCAGCGCCATCAAACCCAGGTAGCCGCCGCGTTGCAGTTCTGACAGGCCCAGGATCTCTCGTGCCAGTTTGGGCAACAGAATCTGCATGGGGCCGGTCATGGCATAGGCCACGATGGCGGCCACGATGAGCTGTGCCAGCAAGGGGTTGGCGCCCACGGCGGCAAAGCCCTCGCGCAGTTCCTGCGCTACACCCAGGCGGGGCCTGTCGCTGCCGTGCGTCTGGGTGCCCAGCAGCAATAGCGACGAGGCGACAAACAAGCCCATGCCGGTGGCAAACACCGTGGGCCATCCCGCGTGGCTGCGCACCACGCCAAGGATGACGGGCGCCAGGCCAAAGCCCAGCAATACTTGCAGATTGAAGATGATGGTCGCGGGCTTGAGCTTGCCGGCCGGAGCGATCTGCCCCAGGGTGGCCAGCCGGGCCGGGCCGACAAAAGACCAGGCCAGCCCGCCCAGAAAGGCTGAAAAAAGGATCCACGCCACGCGGCTCTGGTCGGTGGCACCGGCGTCGGTCCACCACAGGCCTGCCAGGCACAGCAGAAACAGAGCCTGTGCGCCATGGATCACACGCGACGGTGCAATGCGGTCACACAAAACACCGGCAAACCAGCCAAACACGATGGAGCTGCCAAACGACAGACCAAAGCCCACACCGGACAACCAGTCCGAGCCCACTTTTTCCTGCAGATACAGGATGACGGTGTAGTTGACCATGTGCCCACCGGTGAACGCCAGCAGGCAGGAGAGATAGAAACGCAGCATGGTGGCTCGGTGGTGGGTCACTGCGGCGTGATCTCGATGAGGGTGGGCTGCGCGTCCTCGATGTGCCAGCTGGGGAAGGAGGCACTGGTCACATAGACCTGTCCCTTGGGCGAAATCTCCACGTCCCGGGTAAAGGTGACGTGGCGCTGCATGGGGAACATGCTCCAGGCCTGGGTGGCAATGTCATAGCGATAGACCGCGTCGGAGTTGGTGCCGTTGACCCACACCTGGTGGCGTGCCCGATCGACATTGAGCGAGTACGGTGTGTCGCTGCCCTGGGGGACGACGGGCAGGTCCAGGCGCATGAACGCACCGGTGCCGGGCGTGTAACGCACGATCTGCGACTCGTTGAAGGCCGCGATCCACAGATTGCCGTCCTTGTCGCTGCGCAGGCGCCGGGGCGCCTGGAACGGCGTTTTGACCATGGTTACCGTGCCCGTATCCGGGTCGACCGAGGCGATCTCGTCGGTGTGCAGGCGTGCAATCCAGGCCTTGCCATCCGGCGTGATGTCAATGCCGTAGGGCAGCGGCACGCCGGTGGAAACATGGTCTACCTTGACGTAGTTGGCCACGGGAATGCCCCATTCGAGCAGCTTGAAGATGAATGGCGTGAGCTTGACCGTGATGCGTTCCATCAGGCTGCGAAACGGCAGGTCGTAGAGGGTGTATTTGCGCGCTGCACGGTCGTACATGCCGACCTGGTTGCTCAGGGCCAGGGTGAACCACACGCGGTCCTTGGCGTCGAAGCGCACGGTGTGCGGGTAGAAGCCGCCGTCCATGTCGTGGTATGTGAACGCCTTGGTTTTGGGGTCGAACTCGATCAGGCGCCGCTGGTACGACGGCGTGATGAAGATGTGCCCATCTTTGGGCGACTCGGCCAGCGAGTGGATACCCTGGTAGGTTTCATGCTTGGGAAAATCGTGCAGGCGTCCGGCCAGCAGGCCACCAAGTTTCTCGCCCGGCTGCGGGGGGATCTTGTAGACGGTGTATTGGCCTGTGGCAGGGTCCACTTCATAGACGCGGTCCTGCAGGTTGTCGCCCACGTACACCATGCCGTTGGTGTGCAGCAGCAGGTCGTGCATTTGCGACATGCTGTCGCCAATGGGCAGCTCACGGATGGTTGCATTGGTCAGGGATGCATTCCAGGGCGTACCGGCTGGCACCAACGATGGGTTGGCGTGGATCTTCTTCCAGTGCGCTTCCAGCAGGGCGGGAATCGTCTTCTGTCCCTCGCTGGAAAGCCGGGCACCATAGCGCACCATGCGCTGGATGGCCGTATCCCACTCTTGCGCAGAACGCTCCCGGCGCAGCAAGGCGCCTCCTTGCTGGTGGCAGAAGTTGCACTGCAGCATGAACTCCTTTTTCAGGGCGGCATTCGCAAAGTCGATGGTGGACGACCAGGCGTTGGCGGGCTGCTGCTCGGCCAGTGCGGCGGGGTCGCGTTCGGGTTCCATGACGATGGCTTTGCTGCCCAGTTCGGCTGCCTCGATGCTCCGGTCCTGGTAACCAGGCTTGCGCAGACGAATCTTCCAGGGATGTTCGGCCGCTGGTATATCGGTTTGCCCCCGGGCATCCGTAAAGCGGGCCAACTCCACGTAGGCCTGTTGCCGTTTGCCGCTGGCCGGGTAGCCGTTGTCCGATGTGTCGATCACTGCGACCCTGACGGGCTGGCGGCTCACCATCACGGTGGGTACGGGTTTGCCGTCGGGGTCTTTGACGGTGATCGGGACGGCGCCCGCCGGTGTGGTCAGCAGTGCCGTGCAGGCCATGCCAGCCGCAGCCATTGTTGCCACCGTGTGTTGAATGCGTGCGTGCATGGTGCTGTCTCCTGGGGTGTTCATGGTTCAAACTCGGCGCGCACGCGGCGCTGCATGGCACGGGCGTAAAAGCCGGGCGCCAGCCGACTGACCCACCAGGCCAGGCGCGAGGTGCGGTCGGGCAAAAGCTGCGTCTTGCCTTGCGCCAGCGCAGCCAGAATGCGCCGGGCAATGTCGTGCGGCGAAGACTCGCCGCCGGTGGTGGTGCGCGGAGACGTGGCCGCTGCGCCCGAGGCGCCCAGCGCCGCCGCGCCGATGCCGGTGGCAATGAAGGACGGGCAGATGAGCGTGACCTGCACGCCGCGCTCCTGCACCTCGGTGCGCAGGGTGTCAAAGAAGCCATGCAGCGCATGCTTGCTGGCGCAATAGCCGGTGCGGCCCAGCAAAGGGGCGTAGCCCGCCACGCTGGAGAGGGCCGCCACCACTCCGCGCCGGGCCAGCAGCTGGGGCAGGGCCGCATGGGTCATGTGCATGGTGCCAAAGAAGTTCACCTCCATCACTCTGCGCAGAACGGCCGGGTCGGTGTCTTCGAACAGGCTGCGGTGGGAAATGCCGGCGTTGTTGACCAGCACATCCACCCCGCCCCACAGGGCGACAGCCTGGGCGATGGCGGCAGTGCAATCCTGAGGCTGGGTGATGTCGCACACCATGGTCATCAGCGCCGGGGTCGTGTCCGAGCCGTGCAGGGTTGTCGTTTGCCGCAACGAGGCCAGTGCCTGTGCGTTGCAGTCGAGTGCCAGCACGCGTGCACCGGCCTGCAAAAAAGCCGCTACCAGCGCCTGCCCCAGGCCACCGGCGGCGCCGGTGATGACAACGCAGCGTTTGTCAAAGCTGCGCATGCTCAGACACTCTCCTGGCGGGTTTGCATGCGCGCCTGGCGGTACAGCTCGAACACCTCGGCCGAGGTGTAGGTGGGCGTGTAGCCAAACGTGGTCTTGAGCTTGGAGTTCAGCAGCACCGGCCGGTAGCGCAGAAAGTCCAGCTGCTCGGGGCCATACTGGGTCAGCCCCAGCGGCTTGAGCACGGCCAGCGCGGCCTGCAGCAGCCCGGCGGGCAGCTGCAGTGTGGGCTTGCCCAGGCGCTGGGCGATCTCGTGGATGGTGAGGGCGCCATCGCCCGCTACGTTGTAGATGCCCGGCGGGCCGCCCGAGACGGCGCGCAGAATGATGCCCACCACATCCTGGTCCCAGATGAAGACGAAGGGGCTGTCGCTGCCCCGGATGGCCAGCAGGCGGGGTTTCTCGAACAGATCGGTGATCTGGTTGCGCACTGTGGCGCCCAGGATGGTGCCGATGCGCAGCACCACCTGCTCCAGCGCCGGGTGGCTGTGGCGGTACTCGGCCAGCATTTCTTCCACCAGCCTTTTGTGGTGGGCATAGGCAAACACCTCGTTGCCGCGCACGGGCATGTTTTCGGTCAGCCAGGCCGGGTTGTCGGCGTGGTAGCCATAGGCGGCGCCGCTGGACGACACCACGATGCGCTGCACGCCCTGCTGCACGCAGGCCTGCAGCAGGTTGCGGGTGCCGTTCACGTCCACGTCGTACTCAAAGTCGCGGCGGCTGTCCTTGCCGGGTGTCACGATGGAAGCCAGATGCACCACGGTGTCGATGTGATGCCGCGCCAGGGCGTCTGCGATGCGCGGGTCGCGGATGTCGGCCTCTTCGTACACCACACCGGGCAGGCGCTCGGCGGGCGTGCGGATGTCGTGTGCCACCACCAGGTCCGGGCGGTTCTCCAGGGTCGGGTCGGCCAGGCGGGCGACCACCTGGCGGCCCAGGTAGCCGCTGGCCCCCGTGACGAGCACGCGGTGGGCCGTCATGGCGTGGTTCCTGTGGCCTGGACGGCCGGGGCGCCGCCCGGGTCGCGGCGCTTCCAGTACAAGGCCAGCGTCATGCCGGCCACGATGTGCCAGATGCCCCACCACGCCGTGACGATGGCCATGCCGCCCAGGCCGTTGAAGAAGTTGAAGATCAGGATCAGGCCCAGGCCCGAGTTCTGGATGCCCATCTCGAAGGTGATGGCGCGCCGGTCACGCTCGGGCAGCCCCAGTGCGGCCGACAGGCTGTACCCGGTGACCAGCGCCAGCAGGTTGTGGATAAACACCACCAGCACGACAAAATGGATATACGCCAGAAAATGCCGGAAATTGGCAGCGAGCGCACCCACGATGAAACCCACCAGCACCAGGAGAGAAAGCCATTTCATGGGCTTGCGAATGCGTGCGGCAAAGCCGGGGTAGCGCTGCGCCACCCCCATGCCCAGCACCAGCGGCACACCCAGCAGCAGCACGACGATTTCGAGCATTTCCCAGGGGCTCATCGCGACCTGTTTCATCAAGCCGCTGGTGACCGGGCTGAGGTTGCCCCAGAACGCAAAGTTCAGGGGCGTCATGACCAGAGCGGTCAGGGTGGACAAGGCGCTCACGCTGACCGACAGCGCTGTGTTGCCCCGCGAGAAATGCACCAGGAAGTTGGAAATATGCCCCGCCGGACAGGACGACACCAGAATCATGCCCAGCGCGATGCTCGGCTGTGGCTGCAGAATCCAGACCAGTACGTAGGTCATGGCCGGGAACAGCACATGGTGGCCGAACAGGCCCAGGGCCAGGGCCTTGGGGGTTTTCAGGGCGCTGCGAAAATCCTCGATCTTGAGGTCCAGTGCCACGCCGAACATGACCAGCCCCAGCACGGCGTTGAGAAACTGCAGGGTCTGCGGATTGAAGTGCAACTGCACCTGGTCGATGGGCGCCATGGTTTGTCTCCTCGTTGTTGTAGGGAAAGCGGGGCGCACGCAGCTGCCCGTCCTTTCAGGTTCTGTCGCCAATGTAGGGGAAACACTGGACGCCGTCCCTGGCCATGCGGGACACTTGGACGTCAATTCAGGACGGGGAGACTATGGAGAGCATGCAGCGCGAGCATTTCAGTGTCACGGCGCGTTTTACCCAGGCCCTGGTCGCGGCCATTGCGCGGCAGGGGGGGCAGGTGCCCGAGGCGCTGCGCGAGGTTGCGGCGCAGGAAGGCAGGGTGGACATGGCCCGCCAGGAGGCCCTGTGGGCGCTGTTCATCGACGCCTGCCCTGCCGACCCCCTGGCTGCACTGCGCCTGGGAACCGACCTGCAGGCGGGGCACCTGGACATCGTGGGCATGCTGCTGCTCAGTTGCGACACCCTGGGCGATGGCCTGGAGGTGCTGACCGAATACGCCCCCATCATTGGGGACAACGCGCGCTTCGAGATCGTCCAGGAAGGTGCCGAAGTGCAGTTGCGCTATCTGCCCGACTATGTGCTGTGCCTGCCGCAGCGCGTGGAGGCCGTGATGGGTTGCGTGGTGAGCTTGGCACGCTGGATGACCAATGGGCGTTTCCGCTCACGTGCCGTGCTGCTGGCGCACACGCCGCGCACCGATCCGGCGGCCTACGAGGCCTTGCTGGGCTGCCCCGTGCGTTTTGACCAGACGGTGAATGCCGTGTGCATGGATGCCTCGGAACTGAACCATGCGCTGGTACAGGCGGGCAGCAGCCTGCACCAGCATTTGCGTGCACTGGCCGACGGTATGCTGGCATCGCTGGCGCAGGACGGTGTGTCCGCGCGCGTGCAGAAGCTGATACGTGCACATCCCCGTTGGGGCAAGGAGCGCATTGGCGAGCAGCTGGGCATGAGCGGCCGCCACCTCAACCGCAAGCTGGCGGCCGAGGCCATCTCCTTCAAGGGCCTGCGCGAGGCCCTGCTGCACGACATGGCGCTGCAGGCGCTGCGGGCGGGGCAGGGTATTGCTGCGGTCAGCGAAGCGCTGGGGTTTTCCGATGAAAACGCGTTCTCGCGGGCGTTCCGCCGCTGGACCGGCTTGACACCGGCACAGTATGCAAAATCAGTAAGAAAATAGCATTTGACGCTTATCTGGTAAGCGCTGGCAGCTATTAGTAACCATCCCCCGGCAAAGCCGGGGGCTTTCGGTATGTGAGCCGCTCAAAGCGGCTAAACGGGGTCGCTGACGCGGCCCCACGGGTTGGTGTCGCCTACTGGCGGCCGCTCATCTCCACAGGCCTAACTGATCCAGGC
>JAPKHH010000108.1:0-11070 GCA_026647025.1 Giesbergeria sp. | reverse complement strand
AGGTATTCATTGATGAAATTCTGCTATGGCTATTTATGCAATTGTACAAGCACACGATGGTTCGCACAATCGGCTGCATCACGATGAACCAGGAGATACGGATGGCAAAAACAGTATGGGTCATGGGCGCACGCGGGCGCCTGGGGGCAGCGGTGGCGCAGGCCTTTGTTGCGGCGGGCTGGCGGGTGCGCGCACCCTGGCGGCATGGGGCGGGCACGCCGCCGCCCGCGCTGCCGGGCGTGGAGTGGCTGGTGTCGGACGAGGCCCTGCGCGCGGCGCAGGCGCAGGGCGCCGATGTGCTGGTGCATGCGATGAACCCGGCGCGCTACACGGCTGCAGCCTGGCGCGCCGAGGCCCCGGCGATGCTGCGCAGCGCCATCGACCAGTCGCTGGCGCTGGGTGCCCTGCTGCTGTTTCCGGGCAACGTGTACAACTTTGGCGCGGGCATGCCCGCCGTGCTCGATGCCCACACGCCCCAGCGGCCCACCACGCCCCTGGGCCAGGTGCGCGTGGCGCTGGAGCAGCAACTGGCCCAGGCCGTGGCCACCCAGGGGCTGCGGGCCATCATCGTGCGGGCGGGCGACTTCTTTGGCGCGGGCCAGGGGACCTGGCTGGACCAGGTCATTGCGCGCAAGCTGCACCAGGGGGTGATGACCTGGCCCGGTCCGCTCAACGTGCCCCACGCCTGGGCCTATCTGCCCGACCTGGCCCAGGCCTTTGTGCGCGTGGCCGCGGCTCCACCGCCACCGCCGGGCACCCTGGTGTGCCTGCCCTTTGCCGGGCACACGGCCACCGGAAACGACTGGCACGCCGTACTGGCCGAATGGGCGCAGGAGCAGGGCGGGTTGCGCGGCGGCGCCCTGCGCGTGCAGCCCCTGCCCTGGGGCTGGATGCGGCTGGCCAGCCCCGTGGTGCCATTGCTGCGATCGCTGCAGGCCATGCGCTACCTGTGGGAGGTGCCGCACGTGCTGGATGGCACGGCGCTGGTGCAGCACGCAGGGGCCTTGCCCCACACCCCGCTGCGCGATGCCTTGCGCGCCAGCCTGGCCGTGCGCAGCGCCGCACCGGCGGCCCCCCTTGCGCTGGCCACCGGAGCCTGAGCCATGATGGAACGACGCCAATTCATGCGTGTGCTGGGCGGCGCTGCCGTGCTGGCCGCCGTGCCCGCGCTGCCGGGCTGCTCATCAACCCTGCCTGCCGAAGCGGTGGCCGCCTGGCAAGGCCCTGCGCCTGTGCCGCCCGGGGGCGATGTGCGCCGCTGGATCGTGGCGCACGCCATCCTGGCGCCGCATTCGCACAACCTGCAGTCCTGGCTGGTGGATTTGCAGCAGCCTGGCGAGATCATGCTGTACTGCGACCACACGCGCCTGCTGCCCGAGACCGACCCGCACTCGCGCCAGATTCTGATGAGTCAGGGCACTTTCCTGGAGTTGCTGCACCTGGCGGCCCTGCAGCAAGGCCTGCGCGCCGAGATCGATTTGTTCCCGCACGGCGAGTTTGACCCGCGCACACCGCCCGCGCCGCCGCACACGCACCATGCCACGGCCCGCGTGCGATTGGTGCCCGATGCCAGCGTGCAGCCCGACCCATTGTTTGGCCAGATCTTCCGGCGCCGCACCAACCGCTCGGCCTACGACATGCGCACGCCCGAGCCGCAGGCGGTGCAGGCCATTGCTGCGGCCTGCACGGCGCCCCGACTGCAGACGGCCTTCGCGCTGCCGGGCGACGCGCGCCTGCCCGAGCACCGCGTCATCGCACGCGATGCCTGGCGCGTGGAACTGGTCACGCCGCGCACCATGCTCGAATCCCTGAAGGTGTTGCGCGTGGGTCCGCGCGAGATCGCCGAGCACCGCGACGGCCTGAGCGTGAATGCGCCGTTGCCGCGCATGCTGGCTGCGCTGGGCCTGTTTGACCGCAGCCAGGCCCCCGGCCCGGACGACATGGCGGTGACCCAGCAGGTGCAGGACTTCAACGCCAAGATCGATGCCACGCCCGCCTTCTTTGCCATGGTGACCGAGGCCAACGACCGCGTCACCCAGGTCCAAGCCGGGCGCGCCTATGTGCGTGCACAGCTCGCCGCCACGGCGCAAGGCCTGTCCATGCACCCGCTGCAGCAGGCCCTGCAGGAGTATCCCGAGCAGGCGCCCCATTACGCGGCCATCCACGCGCTGCTGGGCGCTGGTGGCGGGCGCGGCACGGTGCAGATGTGGGCGCGGCTGGGCTACGCACCGCCCGTGGGCCCGGCACCGCGCCGGGGGGTGCAGGCGCATGTGCTGGGGTGACGCCAGCCGACGCCCCGGTTTTGAGACGAAATCGGCTTGTAACGCCCGTCCATCAAGCGCAAATAGCTATTGATTCAATAGCTATTCAAAATCCATCAACGCCCCACCACCGACCAGCCAGCCTGCTGGTTCTTCTTGTCGTTCTCGTATTCCCAGGCGGTACCGCAGTGGTCGCACTGGTAGCGGGTGATGGTGACGGTGCCGGTCTCGCGGTCTTCCTTGCGGTTGCCGCGTTGCACCAGTTCGGCATGGCCGGGCGCACGGCGCCAGTTGCGCTGGATGCCCTTGCAGGCATCGCACAGTTCCATCGGGTTCAGCTCGCGCTGTCGGGCCAGTTCTTTGGTCATGGGGTGAAAGCCCTCGGGGGCTGTGGTGGGGTGGGTTTGCGCAGGGCGGGGCGGCTACTGTAAGGCACTTGCGCGCCCCATGGCACAGCGCGGTGCCGAGCCACATGGCAAAAAGGGTGCAACGGCCTCAGGCCGCAGTGGCCATGCGCAGCCTGCGCGCGGCCTCTTCATCGCGCGCGTCGTCGATTTCGCGCAGCACGGCCTGCATGTCCACGTCAACGCGCTCGGGCGCGTAGCGGCCGGTCAGCGCGGTTTCGTTGCCCAGCAGGCCACTCTGGTACAGGCTCCATATCTCGGGGCCGTACTGCGTGGTGCGCAGCTCGGGCGCGAACTGCCCAAAGAAGTTGCGCAGGTTGGCCACGTCGCGCAGCAGCATGCGCTGGGCGTGGTTGTTGCCCGCAGCGTCCACGGCCTGGGGCAGGTCGATGATGACGGGGCCCTGCGTGCCTTCTTCCCCGTCCGCGCCGGGCAGGTGGGCCAGCAGGATGTTGAACTCCGACAGATCACCGTGCACCACGCCCGCACACAGCATGCGCACCACCTCGGCCACCAGCGTGGCGTGGTGGGTGCGGGCGTCCTCGGGGGAAAAAGCCACGTCGTTCAAACGTGGGGCCGCATCGCCGTGGGCATCGGTCACCAGTTCCATGAGCAGCACGCCGTCGTGGAAATTGAACGGCTGTGGCACGCGCACGCCCGCTGCCGCCAGGCGGTACAGCGCATCGACCTCGGCGTTTTGCCAGGCGGCCTCTTGCTCCTGCCGACCAAACTTGCTGCCCTTGGCCATGGCGCGGGCCGAGCGCGAGTTTTTCACCTTGCGGTTCTCGGTGTAGTCCACCGCCTGCCGAAAGCTGCGGTTGTTGGCTTCCTTGTAAATCTTGGCGCAGCGGGTTTCGTCGCCACAGCGCACCACAAAGACCATGGCTTCCTTGCCGCTCATCAGCTGGCGAACCACGGTGTCGATCAGGCCCTCTTCAACGAGGGACTGGAGTCTGGGGGGTGCTTTCATGGGCGGTATTTTGCGCGTGTGGTGGTGTTGAACCACCCAAACCACATACATCCCGCAGGCGCTGGTGCAACGCATCCGCCATGTCCACGGGCAACTGGTGCTTGGCCTGCAGGTAGTGGTGGGTGAACACATCCAGGTACGTATCGAGCACCTGGGCCGCCCGTGGCTCGCCCGCCTGCTCCAGGCACAGGGCGGCCACCTCGGCGGTGCAAAACTGGTCGCCGCGCCGGGAGCGGCGCAGGCGGTAGCGCGAGATCTGCTCGGGCGCGAGGCTGAGCACCGGAAAATGGTTCAGGTACGGGCTTTTGCGGAACATCCTGCGTGCTTCGGGCCAGGTGGCGTCGAGCAGGATGAACAGCGGGCGCGGGGTGGTGCCGCCTGTGGTGGGCTCGGCAGGCAGCAGTTGGGTGAGCACGCGCGCCGCATCGGCAAACTCGCCGGGGAACACCACATACGGCTGCCACTGCGGGTCGGCCAGCAGCGCCAGCAGGGCGGGGTCGACCTCGGTGCGCGCCCAGCCAAAGGCAAAGGTGTCGGGCACCACGTCGGCAATCAGCCAGCCGGTGTTGCTGGGCTTGAGCGGCTCGATGTCGGCCATCAGCAGGCACACCCCGGCGCGCGTGGGCACCAGCGGGTGCAGCGCGCACAGGCAGTGGCTGGGCACCAGGCGGCAGCCCGGGCAGCGCGCGCCCTTGGGGCCGCCGCGTGCCAGAAACGGCTTGGCACTGCGCGCCAGGCGCGCGGCACGCAGGCGCGAGACGGCATGGGGTGCGGCAGGCGGCAGGGCAGGCGCGTCTTCAGGCATTGCTCAGGCTCTCCAGCGCAAACAGCGGCGCCTCGGCCTCGCGGCTGAGCCACAGGCCGCCGCCCAGCGCGGTATAGCCGGTGTCGAGCCCGCGCCGGTACAGGGCCGCGCGGTGGCGAAACATGCGCGGGTCGGTCAGGTCCTCGTCCAGAATGCCCTGCTCCCAGTCCTCGCGCGAGACGGCCTCCAGGTACATCGCACCGCAGGAGAGCTGGCCCAGGTTGTGCAGTGCGCGCTTGAGGTCGGCCGTGTCCAGATAGGGCAGCACGCCCTGGCAAATCACCAGGTCAAACGGTGCGCTGGCGCGGTAGTCCACGACCGAACCGCGCTCCCAGCCAAAGCGCTCGCACAGGTAGGGGCTGAACTCCACGCCGTGGTAGCTGGCCAGCGGAAAGTGCCGCGCCA
The DNA here is from genome assembly GCA_026647025.1 of Giesbergeria sp. Taxonomy (GTDB): domain Bacteria; phylum Pseudomonadota; class Gammaproteobacteria; order Burkholderiales; family Burkholderiaceae_C; genus Simplicispira. The sequence goes on along the minus strand of JAPKHH010000108.1, from coordinate 6,225 downwards.
TCACGTCCTTCCACAGGCCAATGCCGCAGCCCACATCCAGCACGCGGCGCACCGGCACGCGCAGGTACTGCAGGTAGCTGCACACAAAGGCGCCCAGCCGTTCCAGGTGCTGCGGGTCGGCCACGCTGGTTTTCTTGTCGAAGTAAAAGCGCTGGTAGTACGCCTCGTCGAACAGGGTTTCGCTGGCAGATTTCAAGCGCTCATTCCTTGGAGTGGGTTGCATGGCGAAGGCCGGCTTGCCATGGGTGGGGTGTCTCAATAGTTGTGGGCATACACAATGGCGGCATGGGTCAAGTGTGCCGCCAGAAACACCGCCGAGAGGGCGGCGTACATCCAGGGCCGGTAGCCGCAGCGCCAGACAAGCTGGCGGCCCAACAGCGCAAGCCCCAGCAGCCACAGCGCCGGGGTGTAGGCCGGTGCCAAAAACCCCAGGCCACTGGTGGCCCAGGCCGACTGGGGCGCCACGATGAGCGGCACCCAGCTCGCAAAATACACCACGGTGCCCGCCACAAACACGGCCAGGCCCCATTTCTGCGGCCGCGTGGCAAGGTTCAAAGGCATGAAGAACGGCAGCGCAAACACCAGAACGCGCAAAAAGTTTTCGGCCAGCGCCAGGGGCCGTGCAATGGCATCCCACCGTTCCGGCGTCGAGATGGCCGGGGGCAGTCGGCCTATCAAGGCGATGTTCCAGGCCAGAATCGGCAGGAGCAGCACGCCGCAACGGACGACGTAGCGCTGTACCAGCCTGGCAAGCACCCGCCCGCGGCGCGCAGGGGTGGACTGCATCACTGCAACATGGCCGCCATCCGGCGCGCACCAGCGCGGTGGGCGGGTGTGGCCGTGCTTTTCAATACCCCCGGCCGATCAGGCCGACCCGCGTGCCAACCGTGGCGGGGGCGCTGGTGTGCGGACGATGGAAGGCCGGGCATGGGCAGCATTGTAGAAAACGCGGCCTGGCGGCGGGAAACAAAGAGATAGATGGCAAAAAATGCATCAAGCGCTTATACATAAAGCGCTGGCAGCTATCAAAAACAAAGCAAATTAGCGCGGGGGACGGTGCAGCGCGCACAGCTTGTTGCCGTCGGGGTCGCGCAGGTAGGCCAGATACAACTGCCCTACCGCGCCATTGCGCATTCCTGGCGGGTCTTCGCAGGTGGTGCCGCCATTGGCAATGCCGGCCGCATGAAAGGCATCGGCCTGCTCGGGCGAGGCCATGGCAAAGCCGATGGTGCTGCCGTTGCCATGGCATGCAGGTTCGCCATTGAGGGGCTCGGTAATGCCAAAGCTGCCGGCGGGGCTGCGGTAAAAGTAGCGGCCCACAACCCCGTTGTGGTTGTGAACGCCGGGCGCAATGCCGAGGGTGCCCAGTACAGCATCGTAGAACTGGCGGGATTTTTCGAGGTCGGTTACGCCGACCATGACGTGGCTGAACATGGGTTGATCTCCGTGGTGGTGGTGCCCGGTACGGGGCGAAAGGGCCGCTGGCATGGTAGCCGGGTCGGGCTGCGCGTGCATGCCTGGGGATATGGCGGTTGCCCCGTGGGGGCACAATTCCGGGCAGCGCTGGGCGGGCACGCCCATGACCATGAACGAGCGGCAAACACCGGTGTTGAACCGCGTGCTCGACAACATGGCAGGCAAGCCCAGTCGCCCCCCAAGTGGCCAACCGTCACCACATGCTCACTGGATACGGCTCTGCGGGAGATCAACAGCCTTCTGGCGTGCGGCGGACGGAGCACCGCCCCAGAATGTGCGCCTCACCTGCCCATCCCACTATCACCCCACCGTTCCCCATGCGCATCCTCCACACCTCCGACTGGCACCTGGGCCAGCATTTCATGGGTAAAAGCCACCAGGCAGAACACCGCGCCTTGACGGAGTGGTTGCTCACGCAGGTGCAAGCCACGCCGTGGATGCGGTGCTGGTTACGGGCGACATTTTCGACACCGGCGCCACGCCCAGCTATGCGCGTGAGTTGTTCAGCGACCTCGTGGTAAAGCTGCACCGCGCGGGCGTTGCGCTGCTGCTGCTGGGCGGCAGCCACGTCGAGGCAATGAAGGAACGGATAGACCACCCTGGTGGTGGCGCTGCTCAACCGCTTGGCCAGCACCCAGCTCAGCGAGCACTTTCGGGTGGTCGGCACCCACGCCCTCTATGCCTACGAGGCCGCCGCGGGGTGCGGCTTGAGGCTGACGCACTGGCCACGCGTGACATCGATTTGCTGTGGGACACCCGCAAACGCATCATCTTCTCCACCCAGCTCGCCCGGGTAGACAGCTCCATGCTGGGGGTGCTGAAAAAAGTAGACCCCAGCTTTCGCATACGGCAGGGCCAAAAGTACACCGCCGTCAACAAAGGCGGCTTTGAGGTGGACATGGGGCTGGTCATGGGGTGGTCCGGTGGGTGTGGGAAAGGGAAAAAGCCAGGGGCCCTGTCGCGCCGAGGGGCCAAGGGCTGCCAGGTTCGTGGCGGCTTTTGCGCCGCCGGGCACTGTAACCCGCCTGTAGCGACGGGCACTTGCCAGGCGCTGTCGGATCTATCAGATCGGCCGCCCCGTGCAAGGCGACGAGCGCAAACTGGTGATCGGCCACGCCGCGCGCAGCTACGTGGCGCTGTACCGCTACATAGAGGCCCGGGACACGGCGTTCGTGCTGGCCGTGCGCAGCCAGCTTGAGGCCGGGGTCAAGCGCTAGGTTTGGAGCCAAATTGGCCGCTAGCGCTTATGGGGTAAGCGCCAGCAGCTATCAAAACGAGAATAACTGCCAGCCTGGCTACGCGTGTCAGAAGTGCCCCTATCCGTTCTGGCTGGGCCTGTCGAAGCCACCCGCAGGGCGTCGTTAACACGTCTAATGGGAAATATGACCCAGCGCTTGAGGTTCATGCGGTGAAAAGCCCGTTTATTCACCGCGAAATTTGCGGCGAATAAACGCCATAATCACCGCATGTGGACCGAAAAGAATGCCCCTCGCCGCCGCACTTACCTGTGGCAACGCCCCGACTGGCCGCAGTGGTGTTTTGACGCGGCAGCCTTGGCCGCTCCGCTGGCTGAAGTGCACCGCGCACAGGGCCACCTGGCCGGGCGCATGGCCGACTTGGGGCTGGCGCAGCGCGACCAGGCCACCCTGCAGGTGCTGACACAAGAAGTCATCACCACCAGCGCCATCGAAGGTGAACGGCTGGACCTGGACGCCGTGCGCTCCTCCGTGGCCCGCAAGCTGGGCCTCGACATTGGGGCGCTGGCACCCAGCGACCGGCATGTGGACGGCGTGGTGGACGTGGTGCTGGACGCCACCCGCAACTTTGACCAACCCCTCACCCCCGACCGCCTGTTTGGCTGGCACGCCGCCCTGTTCCCCACCGGCTACAGCGGGCGCACGCGCATCACCGTGGCCGCGTGGCGCACCGATGCCAGCGGCCCCATGCAGGTGGTGTCTGGCCCCGTGGGGCGCGAGAAGGTGCACTTTGAAGCCCCACCCGCCGCCACCCTGCCCGCGCAAACCCAGGCCTTTTTTGACTGGTTTGAGGCCGCCCCGGTGGGCGACGCCATCATCAAAGCCGGCCTGGCCCACCTGTGGCTGGTCACCCTGCACCCGTTTGACGACGGCAACGGCCGCCTGAGCCGCGCCGTGGGCGACATGGCCCTGGCCCGTGCGGAAGGAACACACCAGCGCTTCTACAGCTTCAGCGCCCAGATACAGCGCGAACGCAAAGACTATTACGACCAGCTGGAGGCCACCCAAAAAGGCCCGCTGGATGTCACCCCGTGGCTGCATTGGTTTCTGGGCTGCCTGCTGCGCGCCGTGCAGGGCGCAGACGCCACGCTGGCTGGCGTGCTGGACAAAGCCCAGTTCTGGCAGCGCTGGGCGGGCGCGCCCATGAACGCGCGGCAAACGCTGGTGCTGAACCGTGTGTTGGATGGTATGGAAGGCAAGCTGACCAACGCCAAATGGGCGGCGATTGCCAATTGTTCATCCGACACGGCGCTGCGGGATATCAACGACTTGCTAGAGCGCGGCGTGCTGCGCAGGTTGCAAGGCGGGGGACGGAGTATTGGGTACGAGTTGTGTGCCAAATAGACCACCATCATCCGTGTAATATACGCGAGTAGCTATGATATGCATAGCATATTGTTTATGTTGGAAAGAGGTCTCGCACGCGAGCGAATGGCAAACCTGTCTCAGCGGCCCTGCGCACCTTTTTTTCGAGGACATGGTTCAAGGGCAGTTCGCGGCTGAGCGTGTCGAAGAGGTCCAGCCCGTCCATGCAGATCACCCGTTTGCCCCGACCAAATGCGACGAGCCCGTCCTCGGTGAAACCGCTGTGGCTCACGAAGAGTCCTCTGGTCCATGCGGCCTTCTGTTCTAGCTTGCCATGGAAGGTGTGCAAGTCGGCGACGCCCGTTTGGGCGTCCTGCCACTTGGCCTCCACAAGATAGGTTTCGCCCTGAAGCAAGAAGCTACCGTCAATTTGTTCGCCCCTAAGCCGAAACGGTTCGCGAGCTTCCAGCCCAAAGACATTGAACAGATCACGTAGCAAGGCCTCGAATGCATAGCCCCGAGCTTGCGGCGTTAGCTGGGTGAACCCGAGCAAGTCGCTCCGCAGAGCCAAGAGCCTCAGGTGATCAAACGCTGGCTTTGGCGGTTGGCCGGATGCCAGCACGACATCCGGCTTGCCTTCAAGGCGATTCAAGAGCGACAGAAGGCGTCCCTCTGCGTTCTCGACCGACTCAGCTTTCTTCGCTTGTTGTCTGATGGCTTCACGGTACTCCCAAAGCGCTTTGAGCGTCCGAACTACCGTCGGAATATCAACCTTCTGCAAGTAGCAGCGCAGCCGCTTGCCTTTGGAGCGACCATTCTCGGCGTAAGTCGGATCATCGATATCGACGTTCAGCTCCTCGGCGAAGAACTGCGACAGGGTTCTGTCTGAAAAATTCAGGACATACCCGCCGCCCATCTCGAAGATTTCATCGAGAAACAGCATGTCAACGGATCGAATATTGGGCATATTGCCAGTGGCACGTCTAGGCCAGCAGATTGTTAAATACCTTGAACACTTCCTCAAACCGGTCGAGGGTTGCATTCACCGCAGGCGTATCTGCATCCAACGCAGATGGGTTTTCCAAGAGCCAACGCGATGCTGCAAAGTGGTCGAACTCGGCGACCGTCGCAGGCATCAGCTTAAATAGGATCTCTGCCTTCTTTACGATGCGCGGAGTTGGTGCCGCTGCCATCAGAGCATCCTTCGCCACCGCGTAGGCAGCAGGCGGCTTGTATGCACCATTGAGCATCTCGACGAACAGGTCTGCATCGAACAGGTCCTCTACATCCGACTCGGCCTGATTGGTGAAGTCTGCGCAGGTGTAGAAATGCCCGGCCTTCAGGATGTCGGCCTTCTTCAAATTCTCGATCTTGGTCTTGTCCCCATTGGCGATATCGGAAAGCACCGCCACATTGATCCTGTTGCCGCCGAAAAGCCGTACGAACGGGGCGATCTTGTCGATGCCGCCGGAGGGGCACAACGTCCACTTTGGATCGAGCCCAACGCGTCGGCGCTTGGTCAATGCCTGCGATACAACCTGCAAATAGAGGATGTCCGACGGGCCTTCGACCAGCCATGTGTTCGCGCCGATGAAAAGCGACTGGGTCACCTCGTACCCCAACGCGCCTTGAAGCGGGAAGAGCGTGTCGTCGTTGACCTCCAAAACGTCGGATCGAACCTTGGTCCCTTTGACCTCAGGCCTCTTGCCCGGCTTCTCGATAACCACGTCCTCAACAATTCTGACATCGGCAAGGCGATCCATCGGCACCATGAACGGAGAGTGGGTGGTAAAGATGACCTGATGATCAGGCAGCAGCCGCTCGACGATGTAGCGCAGCAAATCGCCTTGCGCCTTGCCGTGCAGGGTCAAACCTGGCTCGTCCAACAAGATGATGGCATTTCCGTTGCCGGGTGTTTTTCTCAACTGCTTGAACTGGGCGAGAAACGAGAAGAACCAGACAAAGCCCGCACTCCGCTCTGACAGGGGCAGCGTCGCCTTGTGATTGTTGTTCTTGATCCGGATTTCCGCCACTGTGCCGGTGTTGAATGGTGCGGGATCCTTGGCCTTTCCACTGTCGATGTCGATAACCACTTCCAATGCGTTGTTCTGGCTCCAGAACTGGAAGATTTCTTCGGTGATCTCATTGCTTGCGGCCTCGCAAGTGGCCTTTAAAGCCTCCCGACGGT
>JAPKHH010000107.1:0-11114 GCA_026647025.1 Giesbergeria sp. | reverse complement strand
AAACACATCATCAGTGCGCATGAGGCAAAAATTACGCAAACAAACTGCGTACAGTTTGCTTTAAAGGCACAAAAAATTGTGCATTTGACCGGTGGTTTGCGTTCTGCGTTTGATCCAGATCAGTGTCGCCACCCCCTTGCCGCCACGATCATCCGGGCTTTGCAGAACCCCCCGGAGACACCCCATGACCCTCGGCCTTGCGCTGCTGCGCGCCCTCAAGAACCACGGCGCGCAGGAAATTTTTGGCATTCCCGGCGACTTCATCCTGCCGCTGTTCAAGCAGATCGAAGAAAGCCGCATCTTGCCGCTGCACACCCTGAGCCACGAGCCCGCCCTGGGCTTTGCCGCCGATGCCGCCGCGCGCATGCACTGCGGCCTGGGCGTGATGGCCGTGACGTATGGCGCCGGTGCGCTGAACGTGGTCAACGCCGTGGCCAGCGCCTATGCCGAATGCTCGCCGCTGGTCATCCTGGCCGGTTGCCCCGGTGAGGTCGAGGCGCATTCGGGCCTGGTGCTGCACCACCAGGTGCGCAGCATTGATTCGCAACTGCGCATCTTCAGCGAGATCACCTGCGACCAGGTGCGCCTGTCCAACGCCGATACCGCACCCGAAGACATTGCCCGCGTGCTGCGCAACTGCCGCGAATACTCGCAGCCGGTGCTGATCGAAATTCCGCGCGACATGACGCTGCAGCCCATGCGCGAAGTGCCCGTGCTGCCGCCGCGCAGCTTCAACGCAGAGGCCGTGGCCGAGGCTGCCGACGAATGGCTGGCGCGCATCCACGCCGCCAAAAACCCGGTGATGGTGGTCGATGTGGAAGTGCGCCGCTTTGGCGTCGAGGCGCGCGTGGCTGAACTGGCGCGCCGCCTGCAGTTGCCCGTGCTCACCACCTTCATGGGCCGGGGTCTGCTGGCCGAAGACGGCGTTGATCTGCATGGCACCTACCTGGGTGTGGCGGGCGCTCCCGAAACCACGGCGCTGCTCGACGATTCGGACCTGCCCGTGATGTTGGGCGCCATCCTCTCGGACAGCAACTTCGGCGTGAGCGCCCAGCGCATGGACTTCCGCCGCGCGCTCATCGCCGCCCACCGCGAGGTGCGCGTGGGCCACCACGTGTACCACGACATCCCGCTCGCCGCGCTGGTCGAGGCGCTGCTCGAACGCATTCCGCCCGCCAGCGGCGCGCGGCGCGCCCTGCCGCCCCAGCCCGAATATCCGCGTGGCCTGGTGGCCGACGATGCGCCGCTGTGCGCGGGCGATCTGAGCCGCGCGCTGAACGACCGCATCCTCGCGCACGGGCCGATGAACATCGTCTCCGACATGGGCGACTGCCTGTTTGCCGCGATGGAGCTGCTGCCCACGCCGCTGGTGGCCCCCGGCTACTACGCCACCATGGGCTTTGGCGTGCCCGCCGGCATTGGCGCCCAGGTGGCCACGGGCGAGCGCAGCCTGATCCTGGTGGGCGACGGCGCCTTCCAGATGACGGGCTGGGAGCTGGGCAACTGCCCGCGCCTGGGGCTGGACCCCATCGTCATCCTGCTCAACAACCAGAGCTGGGAGATGATTCGCGCCTTCCAGAACGAATCGCAGTGCGCGGCGCTGGGCGACTGGCGTTTCGCCGACATGGCCAATGTGCTGGGTGGGCGCGGCCACCGCGTTACCACCCGCAAAGAATTCAAGGCCGCGCTGGATGCCGCCTTTGCCGAGCGCGGGCGCTTCCAGCTCATCGAATTCATGGTGCCGCCGGGCGACAGCACGCCCACGCTGCAGCGGTTCTCGGAAGGCATCCGCGCGCTGCGGGCGCGGGCCGCTGCCGCCTGATTTTTTTCCCCGCCTTGCGCGGGTGGCGTTTCTTGCAGCCCGGCGCAGAACCGGGCGCGGGAAAGCAGCGCCCGCGTGGCTTTTTCACCAGCATCCCAGGAGACAACCATGCCCGACTTCACCCTCACCATCGGCGGCCAGAACGTCGCGGGCGCTGCCCGCCCGATTCCGATCGTTGACCCGTCCACCGGCCAGGCTTTCGCTGACAGCCCCGCCGCCACCGTGGCCCAGCTCGACCAGGCGGTCGATGCCGCCGCCCAGGCCTTCGCCACCTGGCAGCACAGCAGCCACGCCGAGCGCAGCGCCGCGCTGGAGCGCGTGGCCGGGGCCATCGAACAGCACGCGGCCGAGCTGGCCGACCTTGTCGTGCGCGAGCAGGGCAAGCCCCTGGCGCTGGCGCAGATGGAAGTGGGCGGCGCCGTGGCCTGGACGCGCGCCGCCGCCGCGCTGGAGATCCCGGTCGAGGTGATTGAGCAGCGCGAGGGCAAGCGCATCGAACTGCACCGCAAGCCGCTGGGCGTGGTGGGGTCGATCACGCCGTGGAACTGGCCGCTGATGATCGCCGTGTGGCACATCATGCCGGCGCTGCGCGCGGGCAATGCGGTGGTCATCAAGCCCTCGCCGTTCACGCCGCTGTCCACGCTGCGCCTGGTGCAGATCATGGCCGCCGTGCTGCCGGCAGGCTTGGTCAACAGCGTGGTGGGCGAGGCCGAGGTCGGCCAGGCCATGGCCGAGCACCCAGGCATCGCCAAGCTGGTGTTCACCGGCTCCACGCGCACGGGGCAGGACATCATGCGGCGCGCGGCGAGCAACCTCAAGCGCCTGACGCTGGAGCTGGGCGGCAACGACGCGGCCATCGTGCTGCCGGGCACCGACACCGCCGCGATCGCCGAGGGCCTGTTCGCCACCGCCTTCCTCAACATGGGCCAGACCTGCGCCGCGCTCAAGCGCCTGTACGTGCACGAGAGCCAGGTCGATGCCGTGTGCGAGCAGCTCGCCGCCATCGCCGCGCGCCAGGTGCTCGGTGGCGGCCTGGAGCCGGGCGTCACCTTTGGCCCGGTGCAGAACGCGCCGCAGCTTGCGCGCGTCGAGGAGCTGGTGCAGGATGCCCGCGCCCAGGGCGCGCGCATCGTCTGCGGCGGCCAGCGGCTGGACCGCCCGGGCTACTTCTACGCGCCCACCATCGTCGCGGGCCTCTCCAACGGCGCGCGCCTGGTGGACGAAGAACAGTTCGGCCCCGTGCTGCCCGTCATCGCCTACCGCACGGTCGATGAAGCCGTGGCGCTCGCCAACGCCAGCAGCATGGGCCTGGGCGGCTCGGTCTGGGGCGATGTGCAGGCCGCCACGGCCCTGGCGCCGCGCCTGGAGTGCGGCACGGTCTGGGTCAACGGCCACGCCGAGGTGCTGCCGCACTGCCCGTTTGGCGGCAGCAAGATGTCGGGCGTGGGCGTGGAGTTTGGCCTCGACGGCCTGCTCGAATACACCCAACCACAACTGCTCAACATCAACGGTTGAACGCTATGGACGCCTACCTTGCCCTGGTGCGCGCCCAGCCCCTGGCCATGGCCATGCTGCAGTTCGCCGTGCTTGGCACGCTGGGCGACCTGCTCGGCGCCTGGCTGGCGGCGCGGCGCGTGCACTGGCAGCTGGGCGGCGGCCTGTGGTGGCGCAAGATGGCCAAGTGGGCGCTCCTGGCCGTGCCCATCAAGCTGGCCTTTGTCGGGTTTGCCGGTTTTACCGAGGCGCTGGTGGCCCACGGCTGGTTGCCGCAAGGCCAGCCGCTGGTGCTGGCGCTGGCCACCTCGGTGGCCATCAACCTGCAGTTCGGCCCGCTCTTGGTGCTGGGCCACCGCTGGCTCAACAACCGCATCAGCGGCACCAGCGGCTGGCAGCACATCGACCGCAGCCTGTGGAGCCTGGCCTGGTTCTGGGTGCCCGCGCACGCCGTGACCTTCGCGCTGCCGCCGGACTGGCGCATTGGGCTGGCGGCGCTGTGGTCGGTGGCGCTGGGGTTGATTCTGGGAATGTACAGCCCGGTGCGCCAGCGCCCGGTGGCTGTGGCCTGAGTGTGATATTTGAATAAAAATATCTATTCATCTTAGGTGATTGCGAGAATGAAAACAGCGAAGAAATATCTATTCATATAATGCTGCATGGCAGCACCGACCCCCCACACTGAAGGCATCCTGCAAGCCCTGCGCCGCCACGGCGGCGTGGCCACCAGTGCGCAACTGGTGGACGCGCTGGGCGTGAGCCAGCCCACGGTGTCGCGCGCGCTGGCGCCGCTGGTGCGCGCGGGCCGGGTGCGCAAGGTGGGCGCGGCGCGCTCGCAGCGCTACCTGTTGCCGCGCGCGGTGGCGGGGGTGGGGGATGACATCCCCATCCTGCGCGTCAACACCGCAGGCGTGCCTGCGCCCTTTGGCCGCATGGTGCCGCTGGTGGGCGGCGCCTTCTGGGTGGATGAAGTGGATGGCGTGAGCGAGCGCCACGACGGCCTGCCCTGGTTCCTGTCCGACATGCGGCCCCAGGGCTTCATGGGGCGCAACTTCGCGCAGCTGCACCCCGATCTGCACCTGCCCCAGGACCCGCGCCACTGGTCCGACGACGACATGCTGCGCGCCCTGGCGCTGCGTGGCGAGGACCTGCCGGGCAACCTGATCGTGGGCGATGCCTCGCTCGCGCGCTTTCACACCCTGAGCCAGCGCCTGGCACGGGCCGCCTCGCCCGACGACTACCCGCTGCTGGCCCGCAGCGCGTTGCAGGGGCAGCTGCCCGGTTCGTCCGCCGGGGGGGAGCAGCCCAAGTTCTGCTGCGTGACCCAGGGGCGCAGTGTGATCGTGAAGTTCTCCGGCGCGCTCGACACCCCTGCCGACCAGCGCACCCGCGACCTGCTGCACTGCGAGCACCTGGCCCTGCAGGTGCTGGCCCAAGCGGGCCTGCCGGCCGCGCCCTCCCGGGTGTTCGAGCGCGCGGGCCGGGTGTTTCTGGAGTCCGAGCGCTTCGACCGCTGCGCGCCCTGGCCGGACGATCCGGCGGGTGCGCCGCCGGGGCGCATCGGCATGGTCTCGCTGCTGGTGTACGACGCGCAATACGTGGGCGAAATGGACCACTGGGCCGCCACCGCCCAGCGCATGCAGGCGCGCGGCCTGCTCACCCCCGAAGACGCCCGCACGCTGCGCCTGCTGGACGCTTACGGCGCACTCATCGGCAACACCGATCGGCACTACGGCAACATCTCGCTGGTGCTGGTGGAGGACGACTGGCACCTCTCGCCGACCTACGACATGCTGCCCATGCTCTACATGCCTATCGCTGGCGAGGTGGTGCCACAAACCCTGGCCCTCGACCGCATGGTGCCCACGGCGGCCACGCTCGATGTGTGGCCGCAGGCGCGCGCGCTGGCGCGGGAGTTCTGGCAGTGTGTGGCCGACGATGCGCGCGTCTCGCAAGCTTTTCGGGAGATGGCACGCGCCCATGTGGACCCACTGGCCCCCGCGCTGCCTTGACCCCGCCCGACCGTCTGGCACCGGGTCAATGCTAGGATGAACGGGCGCAGGCAAAGCGTTGCGTCCGCTGCTTTGCAGCGTTCAAGCACGGGCTTTTGCAGGGCGCGTGCCGTGTGTGTCTGTAGGTCTTCTCTCAGAGGTGGAGCATGTTCAAGTTGCTGCGTCGTTGGCGTTCCGCGGTCTGGGTGTTGCGGGCGCTCGATCGCTCCACGGCCATCGTGCACCTGGGCCTGGACGGCAAGGTCATCAAGGCCAACCCGCTGTTTGGCGATATTTTTGGTTTGCGGCCGCAGGAGCTGGAGGGTCAGCCGCACGCCATGCTGTGTGTGCCGGACTATGCCGCCAGCGCGCAGTACCAGGATTTCTGGCGGCGCCTGAGTGCTGGCGAGACCTTTGGTGGCTTGTTCCAGCGCCGCCACAAGGATGGGCACCTGCTCTGGCTGCGTGCCACCTACAACCCGGTGTTCAACGCTGCCGGCAAGGTGACGCGCATCGTCAAGCTGGCCTCGGACGTGACCGCGCAGGTGGAAGACCGCCTGCGCAGCACCGGCGTGTTGGAGGCCATCGACCGGTCCATGGCCGTGATCGCTTTCAGCCCCGACGGCCACATTCAGCACGCGAACGGCAATTTTTTGCAGTGCATGGGTTACCAGCTCGATGACGTGCTGGGGCAGCACCACCGCATGTTCTGCACGCGCGACTACGCAGCCAGCCCTGCCTACGCATCGTTCTGGGACGGTTTGCGCCAGGGGCGCTACCACCAGGGGCAGGTGCAGCGGGTGAGCCGCCAGGGCCGCACCGTGTGGCTGGAGGCCAGCTACAACCCCGTCTTCACCCAGGAGGGCACGGTCTCTGGCGTGGTGAAGGTGGCCACCGACATCACCGACAAGGTGCTGCAAGGCCAGGCGCGCCAGCAGGGGGTGGACACGGCCTACCAGATCGCGCACGAGACACAGGGCCTCTCCACGCAGAGCGGGCACACGGTGCAGCAGGCGGTGCAGCGCATTGAGGCCATGGCGGCGGCCTTTGAGGACGCGGTGCAGCGCGTGACGGCGCTGGGCCGACAGACCCAGGGCATTGGCGCCACCGTGGGCGCGATCCGGCGTGTGGCCGATCAGACCAACCTGCTGGCGCTCAATGCCGCCGTTGAGGCCGCGCGGGCCGGGGAGTCTGGGCGCGGCTTTGCCGTGGTGGCGGGCGAGGTGCGCCAACTGGCGGCCAACAGCAAGGCGGCCACGGACGACATCAGCCAGACCATTGCCGCCATCCAGACCGAAGTGGCCGCTCTCACCGCGACCATGCAGGCCGGACTGGCCACGGTGCAGGAAGGGGTGGTTTTGGCCAACCAGGCCGTGCAGTCCATGGAGCTGATCCAGCAGGATGCACGCAAGGTGGTGGACGCCGTGCAGGCCTTGCGCTCCGAGGGCGGCTGAGCAGGCCAGCCGTGCGGTGTCAGACCGCGCGCACCACGCGCAGCACGTCTTCGCCGTAGGCTTCGAGCTTTTTCGCGCCCATGCCGCTGATGCCCTGCAGGTCGTCCAGCGTGGCCGGGCAGCGCTCGGCAATCGCCGCCAGCGTGGCGTCGTGGAAGATCACGTAGGCCGGCAAGTTGTGCTCGCGTGCGACCTCGGCGCGCCAGGCCTTGAGGTTGATGAAGCGTACCTGGGCGTCCTGGCCCAGGTTGGCGGCGGCGGCCGAGGGCGTGGCGGTGCGGCGTGTGCGCTTGGGGGCGGCGTGGGCCGTGGCTTCGCGCAACTGCACCGGCTGCTCGCCGCGCAGCACGGCGCGCGAGCCTGCGGCGAGGCACAGGGTGTCAAAGCTGTGGCCGTTCTCCAGACTCATCTTGTGCAGGCCCACGGCGCCGGTGGCCAGCAGTTGGCGCAGCACGCCGCGCAGTTGCGCCTCGGTGTAGTCCTTGCCCAGGCCAAAGGTGGAGAGCTTGTCATGCCCGAACTGCTGCACCTTCTCGGTGTCCTTGCCGCGCACGATGTCCATGATGTGTCCGGTGCCAAAGGTCAGGCCGCTGGCCTCGTGCACGCGGTAGATGGTGGACAGCAGCTTGCGCGCTGCGTCGGTGCCGTCCCATACCGGCGGCGGGTTCAGGCAGTTGTCGCAATTCCCGCAGGGCTGTGATCTTTCTCCAAAGTACGCCAGCAGCCGCACGCGGCGGCAATCGGTGGCTTCGGCCAGGCCCAGCAGCGCGTCGAGCTTGCCACGCAGCGCGGTCTTGAATTCTTCACCCGCCGGGCTTTCGTCGATCATGCGGCGCTGGTTCACCACGTCGGCGAGGCCATAGGCCATCCACGCATCGGCGGGCAAGCCGTCGCGTCCGGCGCGGCCGGTTTCCTGGTAGTAGCCCTCGATGTTCTTGGGCATGTCCACATGCGCCACAAAGCGCACATCGGGTTTGTCGATGCCCATGCCAAAGGCAATGGTGGCCACCATCACGATGCCTTCTTCACGCAGAAAGCGGTCCTGGTGCGTTTTGCGCACCGCGCCATCCAGCCCCGCGTGGTAGGGCAGGGCGTTGATGCCCGCGTCCTGCAGCGTGCTGGCCAGCTCGTCCACCCGTTTGCGCGACTGGCAATACACCACACCCGCCTCGCCCGCGTGCTCGCGCTCGATGAAGCGCAGCAACTGCGTGGTGACGTCCTTCTTTTCTTCTAGCCGATAGCGGATGTTGGGCCGGTCGAAGCTGCTGATGAACAGCCGCGCCTCCTGCAGCTGCAGGCGCTCGATGATGTCGTCGCGCGTGAGTGCATCGGCCGTGGCGGTGAGCGCGATGCGCGGCACACCCGGAAAGCGCTCGTGCAGCACGGTGAGTGCGCGGTACTCGGGCCGAAAGTCGTGGCCCCACTGGCTCACGCAATGCGCCTCATCGATGGCGAACAGGCTCAGCCTGCCCTGCGCGTACAGGTCGTCCAGCAGGCCCAGAAAGCGCGGCGTGTTCAGCCGCTCGGGCGCGGCGTACAGCAGGGTGATGGCGCCGGTCTGCAGGCGCAGCTCCACGTCCTGCGATTCTTCATAGCCCAGGCTGGAGTTGAGAAAAGCCGCGTCCACCCCGGCCTCGTGCAGCGCGCCCACCTGGTCGTGCATCAGCGCAATCAGCGGCGAGACGACGATGGCCACGCCGCGGCCCTGCTGCTGGCGCACGATGGCGGGCACCTGGTAGCACAGGCTCTTGCCGCCGCCCGTGGGCATGAGCACCAGCGCATCGCCCCCCGCCACCACGTGCGCGACGATGGCCTCCTGCGGGCCGCGAAACTGCTCGTAGCCGAAAACGTCTTTCAGGATGGAATGCGCGGGAGACAATGAAATGCTCTTAAATTAATAGCTGTTTGCGCTTGATGGATAAGCGCTGGAGGCCAATTTTGCTTGTAAAGCGGTGGGTGGTGCGTGCGCGCAAGTGCTGCAGGCACCCGTTGATTATCGGCAATCCCCCGGGGCCCGAGACGCCCCGGCGATACAAAACGACATAAACCGATACCGCGCAGAGATGACGCCAGCGCAGCTGCAAAGCACCATCAAGGTTCTGTTCAACGCCGTCCCCGAAAGGAACCGCACCATGCAACCCTGGATCAAGAAAACCCTCATCGGCCTGTTCGGCGCCTCCATTCTGGTGGGTGGGCTCACCGCCTGCTCGGGCGGCCACCACTATCGCCATGGCCCCATGGATGCCGAATCCATGACCGAAATGCGCGGCAAGGTGATCGAACGGGTGGGCCGCAAGCTCGACCTGGACGATGCGCAGAAACAAAAGCTGGGTGTGCTGGCCGACAAGCTGCAGGCACAGCGTGCCGCTGTGGTGGGCAGCACGGCCGACCCGCGCGCCGCCATGCAGGCCTTGGTGGCGGGCGACAAGTTTGACCGCACCCGGGCCCAGTCGCTGCTGAATGAAAAACTGCAGGCTGTGCAAACCGGCAGCCCCGAGGTGATTGCCGCCATGGGCGACTTCTACGACAGCCTGAACCCCGATCAGCAGCAGAAAGTGCGCGACTTTATGCAACGGCGCCGGGGCTGGATGGGCCGCCACAAAGACTGAGCCCGCAGCCATGCCCGGCGCACACGATGCCCTGCACCGGCTGACCCAGGGTCTGCGTCGGCATGGTCCGGTGCTGCTGGCGGGTGTGGAGCAGCCGCACGACGAGTTGCTCACGCTGGTCTGGGGCCCGCACTTCGACCGCGCGCATGCGCTGGGGCTGGCGGCGGGCCGGCCCGCACATGCGGCGCACCTGCTGCCCGCACTGGTGCAGGTTGCCGACTGTTTTGATGCCCTGCACGCACCGGCCCAGCAGCGCCTGCGCCGCATGATCCTGCGCCACCGTGCCCAGGCCAGTGCACCGCACCGGCCTGGGTGAAAATCCACACCATGCACCGCATCTTGCTCATCGACGACGACGAACAGCTGGGGCCCCCGCTGGCCACCTACTTCCAGCGTTTCGAGCTGGAACTGGTGCAGGCGCTGCGGCCCAGCGAAGGCCTGGCCTTGCTGGCGCAAGGGGGCTTTGACGCCGCCATCCTCGACGTGATGTTGCCCGAGATGGACGGCTTCGAGCTGTGCCGCAGCATCCGGCGCACCAGCAGCATCCCGCTCATCATGCTGACGGCGCGCGGCGAGGTGATGGACCGCGTGGTGGGGCTGGAACTGGGTGCCGACGACTACCTGCCCAAGCCTTTCGAGCCGCGTGAGCTCGTTGCCCGCCTGCAGACCGTGCTGCGCCGCATGAAGGCCGCTGTACCAGGCGACGCGCACGAGGCGCAGGACGACGTGTTGGAGTTCGAGGGGCTGCGCATCGACCCCGCGCGCCGCAGCGTGCAGTGCCTGGGCCGCGACGTGGAGCTGACAGGCACCGAGTTTGACCTGCTGCACCTGCTGGCGCGAGAAGCCGGGCGCGTGCTCAGCCGCGACGACATCCTCAACGACCTGCGCGGCCACGAGGCCGAGCTCTACACCCGTGCGGTGGACATCGTAGTCAGCCGCCTGCGCAAGAAGCTCGAACCGCTGGATGCCATCAAGACGCTGCGCAACGCCGGTTACACGCTGGCCCTGCGCCGGGCACTTGTATGAGGCGAAAGTTAGCGGGCCGCCATGCCGGTCAGGCGCCCTGGCATCGCCGCGCGCGCCAGGCTGTGCACCGTTCGCTGCGGCTGCGCCTGGTGCTGGTGTTTGTGCTGCTGGCGCTGGCCATGGCCGTCACCTTCATCGCAGGCGTGCAAAAGGCGGTGGCCGTGGGCTGGCGCGAGGCGGCCCGCCCGCTGCTGACCGACTATGTGGACCACCTGGCGCGCGAGGTCGGCAGCCCGCCCAGCATCGCGCGCGCCCAGGCCATCACCGCGCGCCTGCCGATTGCACTGCGTATCTCCGGCCCCGCGGTGAATTGGGACTCGCAGCCCGGTGTGCCGCGCCCCGGCTGGGCACGCGACCCTGCCTGGCGCCACGGTGAGGAGGGCGAACACCTGCTGGTGCGCACCACGGCCGATGGCCACCGGCTGGAGTTTGGCCTCAGCGTGCAGTCGTGGCAGCAGCGCCCGCGCATTGCCTGGGTCACGCTGGGTGCGCTGTTGCTGCTGACCGCGTTGGCCTATCTGTATGTGCGGCGCCTGCTGCGCCCGCTCGACGACATCCGCGCTGGCGCCCAGCGCTTCGGCGCGGGCGCGTTCGACCAGCCCATCCCCGTGCGCCACGCACACAGGCCCGACGAGCTGGGGCAACTGGCCGCCACCATCAACACCATGGGCGAAGACATCCACCAGATGCTGGAGGCCAAGCGTGCCCTGCTGCTGGC
>JAPKHH010000106.1:0-11118 GCA_026647025.1 Giesbergeria sp. | reverse complement strand
GTCGCACCGGCGCGGCGTCGGCTACGGCGACAAGGCGACTTCGCAGCGGTTCGGCCGCGGCACCTCGCCGACGGCGGGCTCGCGCGAGGCGTACCGCGGCCGCACCCCGTCGGGATCCTCGAAGGCGACGCCCGCGCACCAGCATTTCAAGGCGATTGCTGAGGCCACGGGCGACCTGCCCGTCGTGCTCTACAACGTGCCCGGCCGCTCGGTGGCAGACATGCTGCACGACACTGTTTTGCGCCTGGCCCAGGTGCCCGGCATCATCGGCATCAAGGAGGCCACGGGCAACATCGAGCGCGCACAGTGGCTGATCCGCGATCTGCCCAGGAACTTCGCGCTCTACTCCGGCGACGATCCGACCGCTGTGGCACTCATGCTCTGCGGTGGCCACGGCAACATCAGCGTCACGGCCAACGTGGCGCCGCGCCTGATGCACGAGTTGTGCGTGGCGGCCACGGCGGGCAATGCCCGTCGCGCCATGGAAATCCAGCTTCAGCTGATGCCCGTGCACAAGCAACTGTTTGTCGAAGCCAACCCCATCCCCGTGAAGTGGGCCATGGCCCGCATGGGCCTGTGCGGTGGCACCATGCGCCTGCCCATGACGCCACTGAGCCAGGGCAACGAGGCCGTGGTGGAAGGTGCCCTGCGCTCCGCAGGATTGCTGTAACAACCGCTCCCCCGAGTTTCAAGAGGATTCCCGCGTGAACCAAACTGCACGACTGGGCCTGCTGGGCCTGACCATTGCCTTGTCCGCCTGCTCCGTGCTGGAAGGCGAGAAGATCGACTACAAAAGCGCTGCCAAAGGCTCGACGCTGGAGGTGCCGCCCGACCTGAGCCAGCTCTCGCGCGAGACGCGCTATGCCGTGCCCGGGGGCGTGGTGTCGGCCAATGCCCTGCAAGCCGGCCAGGCCACCCAGCCGACAGGCCCGCAGACGGCGCTGGCAAAAATGGGCGATGTGCGGATCGAACGCAACGGCAACCAGCGCTGGCTGGTCGTCAGCCGCCCGGCGGACAAACTGTGGGAGCCCGTCCGGGAGTTCTGGCTGGAAAACGGTTTCACGCTGGCGCTGGACCAGTCCAACATCGGCATCATGGAAACCGACTGGGCCGAAAACCGCGCCAAGATTCCCCAGGACATCATTCGCAGCACCCTGGGCAAGGTGCTCGACTCGCTGTATTCCACCGGCGAACGCGACAAATTTCGCACGCGCATGGAACGTGCGGCCGACGGCAGCACCGAAATTTACGTCAGCCACCGCGGCATGATCGAGGTCTTCAACAGCTCCACCAAGGACTCGACCGTGTGGCAGCCGCGCCCGGCCGACCCCGAGCTGGAAACCGAATTCCTGCGCCGCATGATGGTCAAGCTGGGCGTGAGCCAGGAGCAGGCCAAGGCCGTGGCGTCGGCCTCGGCACAGCGCCCCCCCGCAGCGCGCGTGGCCACAGTGGGCGACGTGCCCGTGGTGCAGATCGACGAGGGCTTCGACCGCGCCTGGCGCCGTGTGGGTCTGGCGCTGGACCGCACCGGGTTCACGGTCGAAGACCGGGATCGCAGCCAGGGCATGTATTTCGTGCGCTATGTCGCACCCAAGGACGACAAGAAAGAACCGGGTTTCCTGGGCAAGCTGTTCGGCAGCTCCGAGAAGGCCGTGCCACCACTCAAGTACCGCATCGTCGTGCGCAGCCAGGGTGAAGCGACCACGGTGTCGGTTCTGAACGCTGCTGGTGCGCCCGAGACCTCGGCCAACGCCTCGAGCATCGTGCGCGTGCTGGCGGAAGACCTGAAGTAATTCAGAGGGTCAGAGGGCCTACGCCCAGCGGTCTCTTTCTCGGCCCGGCCCCGTCCCACCGCGCGCGGTAGACGGGGCCAATCCTCCCAATAGAAACAAAAACAAAAACCCGCCGGGCACCATGCCGGGCGGGTTGTTCGCGAACGCGGCGCACGGGGCACCGCGGCCGGTCGATCAGAGCTTGCGGGTCGACATGAACGAGTCGAAACGCGACTCGGCAAAACGGAACCACAGCACCTGATCGCGCTGGAAGTTGCGCATGTCGGCGTAGATCTTCTTCCACTCGGGGCTCTTGGCATCGTTTTCGGCGAAGACTTCCATCGAGGCCTTGAACGAAGCATCCAGCACGGACTGCGGGAAGGGCAGGACCTTGGTCTTGGCCGCCACCAGCTGCTTGAGCGCATTGGGGTTCAGGGCATCGTACTTGGCCAGCATGTCCGAGTTGGTCATGGCTGCGGCCGCCTCGACAATGGCACGGTTTTCGGCCGACAGACCCGCCAGGGCCTTGTCGTTGATGAAGAAGTCCACCTCGGGGCCGCCTTCCCACCAGCCGGGGTAGTAGTAGTAGGGAGCGACCTTGTTGAAGCCGAGCTTCTGATCGTCGTAAGGCCCCACCCATTCGGCCGCATCCAGCGTGCCTTTTTCGAGCGATTGGTACACCTCGCCGCCGGGAATGCTTTGCGGCACGGCACCCAGCTTCTGCATGACTTCACCGACCAGACCGCCACCCAGACGCATCTTCAGGCCCTTGAAGTCGGCTGGGGTCTTGATCTCCTTGCGGTACCAGCCACCCATCTGGGTGCCGGTGTTGCCACCTGCGAAGCTGACTGCATTGAAGTTCGCGTAGAACTCGTTCATCAGCTTGCGGCCATTGCCGTGCATCATCCAGGCATTCATCTGGCGTGCATTGAAACCGAAGGGAATCGCCGAACCCAGGGCAAACGCGGGGTTCTTGCCGTAGAAGTAGTAAGGCACCGTATGGCACATCTCGACCGTACCGGCCTGCACGCCATCGAGCACGCCGAAGGGAGGCATCAACTCGCCACCCGCATGCACGGAAATTTCAAACTTGCCGCCCGACATGGCCTTGACGGCCTTGGCAAAGACCTCGGCGCCGCCGTAAATGGTGTCGAGCGACTTGGGGAAGCTCGAAGCCAGGCGCCAGCGAATGGCAGCCTGTGCGTGCACGGCAGGTGCCACGCCTGCAGCGAGCACACCGGCCATACCGGCGCGCTTGATGATTGAACGACGATCCATGTGGTTCTCTCCGAAATAGTGATTGCACAACTCGGCGCACGGGCCAGGGGCCTGGGTACGCAAAGGACTTGTTTGAGCCGGGTTCATTGTAGGAACATGACCCCCCGGGCTTTTGCGGGTTTTCCCGCGAAAATGCGCTGTCGGGCGCGCGGCTTCAGGGTTCTGCAAGCATCGCTGCAGGATCAGGTGGCCGCGCCGAACCGTGCCACCACAGCGCGTTCGATGCCGGCCGCATCCAACCCCTGCAAGGCCAGCAGACGTGCCGGATCACCATGCTCGATGAAGACATCGGGCAAGCCCAGCGACAACACCGGGCACACGACACCTGCCGCGGCCAGCGCTTCCAGGACGGCGCTCCCCGCGCCGCCCATCAGGGCGCCCTCTTCCACCGTCACCAGAGCATCATGGCTGGCCGCCACTTCCAGCAGCAGATCGACATCCAGCGGCTTGGCCCAGCGCATGTTGACCACGGTGGCATCGAGGGCCTGCGCGGCCTGCAGCGCCGGATACAGCAGCGTGCCAAAGGCCAGGATGGCAATGCGCGCGCCAGAACCCTCCGCACGGCCTTCCCGTGTGCGACGGATCTCGCCCTTGCCATAGGGCAAGGCGTCCAGCCCGGGCAAGGGCTCCACACCCGTGCCAGCGCCGCGTGGATAGCGCACGGCCACGGGATGGTTCTGCGCAAAGGCCGTGCTGAGCAGCTGGCGGCACTCGCGCTCGTCCGCCGGGCAGGCCATGGCCATGTTGGGGATGCAGCGCACAAACGGAATGTCGTAGGCCCCGGCATGCGTGGCGCCGTCGGCACCCACCAGGCCCGCACGGTCGAGCGCAAACACCACGGGCAGGTTCTGCAGCGCCACGTCGTGGATCATCTGGTCGTAGCCGCGCTGCAGAAAGGTGGAGTAAATGGCCACTACGGGTTTGGCACCTTCGCAGGCCATACCGGCCGCAAAGGTGACGGCGTGCTGCTCGGCAATGCCGACGTCGTAGTAGCGGTCGGGAAAGCGCTTGTGGAACTCGACCATGCCCGAGCCCTCGCGCATGGCGGGCGTGATGCCCACCAGGCGTTCGTCCTGGTCGGCCATGTCACACAGCCACTGGCCAAACACCTGGGTAAAGGTCTGTTTGGGGGGCGTCGTCGGCGCGGTGAGGCCCACGTTGGGATCGAATTTGCCCGGGCCGTGGTAGGCCACAGGGTCGGCCTCGGCCAGCTTGTAGCCCTGGCCCTTCTTGGTCACCACATGCAGGAACTGCGGGCCCTGCAGGCCCTTGATGTTTTCCAGCGTGGGAATGAGCGAATCAAGGTCATGCCCGTCGATCGGGCCAATGTAGTTGAAGCCAAACTTTTCGAACAGCGTGGCCGGCACCACCATGCCCTTGGCCTGCTGTTCCAGGCGCTTGGCCAGTTCCAGCAGCGGGGGGGCATTCTTGAGCACGCTTTTTCCCACGTTCTTGGCCGCCGCGTAGAACTGGCCGCTCATGAGCTGTGCCAGGTAGCGGTTGAGCGCGCCCACGGGCGGGCTGATGCTCATGTCGTTGTCGTTCAGAATGACCAGCAGGTTGCAGTCGGCCACGCCCGCGTTGTTCAGCGCTTCGAAAGCCATGCCGGCCGTCATGGCGCCATCGCCAATGATGGCCACCGCGCGCCGGTCTTCACCCTTGTGCCGGGCGGCCAGGGCCATGCCCAGCGCGGCCGAAATACTGGTGCTCGAATGGGCGGTACCGAAGGTGTCGTAGGCGCTTTCGGCGCGCTGCGGAAACCCCGAAATGCCGCCCAGTTGGCGCAAGGTATGCATGCGGTCGCGTCGGCCCGTCAAGATCTTGTGCGGGTAGGTCTGGTGGCCCACATCCCACACCAGCCGGTCGTAAGGGGTGTTGAACACATGGTGCAGCGCTACGGTCAGCTCCACCGTGCCCAGGTTGGAGCTGAGATGCCCGCCCGTCCTGGCGACGCTTTCGAGCACGAAGGCCCGCAACTCCGTGGACAGCACCTTGAGTTCGGCGCGCGAGAGGCGGCGCAGGTCCGCCGGGTCGTTCACGCTCGTGAGCAGGGGATAGGAAGTCGTTGGCATTGCTATTGATTTGCTAGCTATCAGCGCTTGTCAGAAAAGCGCTGAAGGCCTGTTTTTCTTGAGGAACGACATCAGTGCGACCGGCTCACAACCATGTCAGCCAGGGCCGCCAGGGCGCGCGTATCGGTCAAGGCCGTCTGCTCCAGCGCCGCATGGGCCTGGTCGAGCAAATCCCGGGCCTGTGCCTGGGCGCGGTCCAACCCCAGCAGCGACACATACGTGGGCTTGTCCTGCGCAGCATCCTTGCCCGCTGTCTTGCCCAGCGTAGCCGAATCCTGCGTGACATCCAGAATGTCGTCCACGACCTGGAACGCCAGCCCCAGGGCGGCGCCATAGGCAGACAACCCCGCCCAGGCGGCTGCACTGGCTTCACCACAGGCTGCGCCCATCATCACACTCGATTGCAGCAAGGCACCGGTCTTGAGGCGGTGCATCTCGCGCAGACGCGCTTCGTCCAATGCCACACCCACACTGGCGAGATCAATGGCCTGGCCACCCGCCATGCCGGAAGACCCTGCCGCATGGGCCAGCAGGCGGCACAGCCGCGCCTGCACGGCGGCAGGCACCCCGGCATCTTCGGGGGTGAGCAATTCGAAGGCCAGGGCCTGCAAGGCATCGCCCGCCAGCAGCGCCTGCGCCTGGCCAAACTGCACGTGCACCGTGGGCTTGCCCCGGCGCAGCACATCGTTGTCCATGCAGGGCATGTCATCGTGCACCAGCGAGTACGCATGGATCAACTCCACGGCGCACGCTGCACGCAGCGCAGCTTCGTCAAACCCGGTGCGCGGTACGGCTTTCTGGCGGCCTGGAGCAGGCTGTGCATCGCCGTCGCCTGCGGCGATGGCTTCGCGCGCCGCCATCACCAGCAAGGGGCGCAAGCGCTTGCCCCCATCGAGCACGGCATAGCGCATCGCCTGCCCGAGACCAGCAGGGGCATCCCCCCCCACCCAGCGCTCCAGCGCCTGCTCCACCTGCGCGAGGTGCGCGCTGCTCCAGACTTGCAAGGCGTGCTGATCCATGCGGTTCATTCCTGTGTCCAGGGTTGGAGCGCACCGCCATCGAGAACGCGCACCTGTTCCTGCACGGCCTCCAGCCGGTCGCGGCAAAACGCCAGCAGCATGGCGCCGCGCTGGTAACCTGCCAGCAACTGTTCGAGCGGCATCTGGCCTGACTCGATGCGCCCCACCAGTTGCTCCAGTTCTTCCAGCGCAGCTTCGTAGCTGGCCGGGTCGGCATTTTTGGGTTTGGGCATGGGCAGGAGGGAACGGAAAGCAAAACGGCCGATTTTAGGCCGATACCGCTGCTCCCATGCCTGCGTCCAGCCCTTCGTGTCCTGCCGGAGCAGCCCATCAGACCCAATACACGCATGGCGGCTGCGGGAATGGGGCAACGCAATAACCCCACGGCCTATAATCCCATTCCCCGCAAACCGGCACCTTGCCGGTTTATTTTTTCCTGCGCCACGGCGCCCTCCTTCTCCCTGTGGGGAGTCTTTAGGTCAGGTCTCTCATGTCTGATTTAAGTCTTCGACTACAGCAGGCTTCAAGCCAATTACCCGTTTCAAGTTATTTTGACGCGGCGCTGTTCCAGCGCGAAATGGAAGTCCTCTTCCAGCGCGGCCCCCGTTATGTGGGGCATAGCCTGAGTGTGCCCAACGTGGGTGACTACCACGCCCTACCCCAGGAACTCGGTGGCCGCGCCCTGGTGCGCAACGCCCAGGGCCAGGTGGAACTCATCTCCAACGTCTGCCGCCACCGCCAGGCCGTCATGCTGCAGGGACGCGGCTCGCTGCAGGAGCACCAAAAAGGCAGTGCCGGTGGCAATATCGTCTGCCCGGTGCACCGCTGGACCTACAGCCCCAGCGGCGAATTGCTGGGTGCGCCCCATTTCGCCAACGACCCCTGCCTGAACCTGCGCAACTACCCGTTGCGCGAGTGGAACGGTCTTCTGTTCGAGGACAACGGCCGCGACATCGAGGCCGATCTGGCCGGCATGGGGCCGCGCAACGAGCTGTCTTTCGAGGGCTACACGCTCGACCGCATCGAGCTGCACGAATGCAACTACAACTGGAAGACCTTTATCGAGGTCTATCTGGAGGACTACCACGTCGGCCCGTTCCACCCGGGCCTGGGCAACTTTGTCACCTGCGACGATCTGCGCTGGGAATTCCAGAAGGAATATTCCGTGCAGACCGTGGGAGTCGCGGCCACGTTTGGCCAGCCTGGCTCCGACGTGTACCGGAAGTGGCATGAAGTACTGCTCAAGTACCGCGAGGGCAAGCTGCCCGAGCGCGGGGCCATCTGGCTGACCTACTACCCGCACATCATGGTCGAGTGGTATCCACATGTGCTCACCGTCTCCACACTGCACCCACTCAGTGCAGGCAAGACGCTGAACATGGTGGAGTTCTATTACCCCGAGGAAATCACCGCTTTCGAACGCGAGTTCGTCGAGGCGCAGCAGGCTGCCTACATGGAAACCTGCATCGAAGACGACGAGATCGGTGAGCGCATGGATGCAGGCCGCAAGGCCCTGTTCGAGCGCGGCGACAACGAAGTGGGGCCCTACCAGAGCCCCATGGAAGATGGCATGCAGCACTTCCATGAGTGGTACCGCCGCGCCCTGGGCGACGCCGTGCCGCAGCGCTGAAGCTGCACTCTCATTACAATAGCTGCCAGCGCTTGCCTACCAAGCGCTGGCAGCTATTTTTTTGGTAAACCACCCCTTTTATGCAAGCCCTCTGGATGGTCCTGGCTGCCTTCATGTTTGCCAGCATGGGGGTATGCGTCAAGCTGGCATCGGCGTATTTCAATCCTGCCGAACTGGTGTGCTATCGGGGCTTCATCGGCATGGCGATCCTGGCCCTGCTGGCGCGCTCGCAGGGCACGGCCCTGACCACCCGCTTCCCGGGCATGCACGCGTGGCGCAGCCTGGTGGGGGTGACTTCGCTGGGCGCCTGGTTTTATGCCATTGCCCACCTGCCGCTGGCCACCGCCATCACCCTGAACTACATGAGCAGCGTGTGGATCGCCGCCTTTCTGGTGGGCGGCACCCTGCTGGCCTGGCGCCCCACAGCCACCACGCCCCGACCGGCGCTGCAGGGGCCGCTGATCCTCACGGTGCTGGCCGGCTTTGCCGGGGTGGTGATGATGCTGCGGCCCAGCATCGGCCAAAGCCAGGAGCAGGTTTTTGGCGGCCTGGTGGGCCTGCTGTCAGGCCTGTCTGCGGCCTTTGCCTACATGCAGGTGGTAGCGCTCTCGCGCATGGGTGAGCCCGAAACGCGGACTGTGTTTTATTTTGCCGTGGGCTCGGCCGTGGCCGGTGGCGCGGCCCTGCTGGTGACAGGCACCTCACCCTGGCCGGGATGGCCCGGACTGTGGCTGCTGCCCATCGGGGTGCTGGCCGCAGGCGGGCAACTGTGCATGACGCGCGCCTACGCCAGTGCGCACACCCAGCGCGCCACGCTCGTGGTGGCCAACCTGCAGTATTCAGGGATCGTCTTCGCGTCCATTTTCAGTGTGCTGCTGTTTGACGATGCCATTACCCCGCTGGGCTGGGTGGGCATGGCACTGATCGTGGGCAGCGGGATTGTCGCCACCGTGCTGCGCGCACGCGCGGCGCCCGGTGCACCGGCCGAGGAACATTGAACCGGCGGAAGGCTCCATCAGCGAGACCACAATGTCGCCTGCACCATCCTTCACACGTTCATGCCCATGCACTACACCACGCTGATTTCCGCTCCTGAACTCCAAGCGCTGACCGCCAGCGGCGCGCCCCTGATGGTGTTCGACTGCAGCTTTGACCTGACCGCCCCTGCAACGGGCGAGCAGCAGTACCTGGCCGAGCACATCCCTGGCGCCGTCTATGCCCACCTCGACAACGCCCTCTCGGCCCGCCATGGCGCGCCGGGCGCCACCGGCACCATCGTTGCCACGGAGGCCGACACGCCCGCTTCGGGCGGTCGCCACCCCTTGCCCAGCCGCGAGAAGTTTGCCGCGTGGCTCTGCAGCGTCGGGTTTTCCAACGACATGCAGGCCGTGGTGTATGACCGCAACGGCAGCGGTTATTGCGGTCGCCTGTGGTGGATGCTGCAATGGCTGGGCCACGCCAACGTGGCCGTGCTCGATGGCGGGCTGCAGGCCTGGGTCGCCGCGGGCGGGCCGCTGGCGCATGGCAGTGAGCCCGCGCATTTCCAGTCGCTCTTTCGCGTGGGGGCATCCCTTCGCCGACTGGCCACCGTGAGCGACGTGCTGCAAAACCTGGGGCAACCCCGTCAGACCATCATTGATGCCCGCGCCACCCCGCGCTACCGGGGAGAAGTGGAACCCCTGGACCCCGTGGCAGGCCACATTCCGGGGGCACTCAACCGTCCTTTCAGCGACAACTTTGGTCCGGACGGCCGCTTCAAGAGCCCCGAGGCCCTGCGCGCTGAATTTCTGGCCCTGCTGGCGGGGCGCGACCCCGCCAGCGTGGTGCACCACTGCGGCAGCGGCGTCACCGCCAACCCGAATGTGCTGGCCATGGAACGGGCAGGCCTTGGAAAAACCACGCTTTTTGCCGGCAGCTGGAGCGAATGGTGCAGCGACCCCGCCCGCCCGGTCGAGCGCGGATAAGCTGCGGTCAGCATGCCCAGACAGCAGGCCACCGCACGGGTGTGGTGGCGTTGACCGGCCCGCCGCTTGTAAGGCAAATTCCTACAAGACCGGCCGCAAAACCAGACACACTGCACAGCCAAACCCCGACTTAATTTTTGATTGGGGCGAATTCACAATCCATTTCAACGGATCGCGAAAACCTGCACGAGGCAGGCAGCCAGCGAACCGGGACTGGAAAGGATGCCGCCATGACCAACGAACAACTGCTCGCAGAAATCCGCGAAGCCAACCTCACCTACCTGATGCTGGCGCAGACCCTGATCCGCCAGGACAAGGCGGAAGCAGTGTTCCGCCTGGGCTTGAACGAAGACGCAGCCGACATTCTGTCCTCCCTGTCCGCCGCGCAAGTGATGAAACTGGCTTCCAGAAACACCCTTCTTTGCAGCTTCCGGGTCGACGACAACCTGGTGTGGAGCCTGCTGACCAACCATGCGCCATCCAAGGTTGGCAACGATGCCACGAACACGCTGCACGCCAATATTCTGATGGCCAGCCGTGTCTCGGAAGTGCTCTGACATCCCCGCACTCGCATCACCCGCAAGCCACCAGGAGCACCGCCATGACCGCCACCGCCGACACCCCACAGAAATCCACCAAGCCCGCAGTCAAGAGCGTGCTCAACGAATCCCGGCAGATCGAACGCGCAGCGATGCTGATTGAAATGGGCGCACGCATGCAGGTGCTGGAATCAGAGACCACGCTGTCGTACGAACGCCTGATCCGCCTGTACAAGGAAATCGCAGGCAAGTCTCCCTCCAAGGGCCAGTTGCCCTTCTCTACCGACTGGTTTCTCACCTGGCAGGAAAACATCCACAGCTCGCTGTTCCTCAACATCTACGAGTACCTCTCCAAAGGCGTGGATCTGGACGCGGTGGAACTGCTGACCAAGGCCTACCGCCTGTACAACGAACAGATCGTTGCCGCACAGGTCGAGCCCCTGCTGTCGTTCACGCGCGCATGGCGCCTGGTGAAATTTGTCGATGCCGGCATGCTGACCCGCACCAAATGCTCGCAGTGCAGCGGCCAGTTTGTGACCGAGCTGTACGAAAACCGCCACTACACCTGCGGCCTGTGCAACCCGCCAGCGCGCGCTGGCAAGAGCAAGAGTGCCGGTGCGCTGATGCTGCACTGAGATGAGAAAGCGCCAAAATTTTTAACAAAATACGCCTCCAGCGCATATAGAACGGGCGCTGGAAGCTATCTTATTAATAGCAGGAAAACCCCCGGCTCTGCCGGGGAGGCAGTAGAAGTTTGACTTTTCAGGGGTTGTCCATCGCAGAGACTTCCAGACGTGAGCCGCCAAGCAAACGAAAGGAAGAATCAGGATGGACAAGTATGAGA
>JAPKHH010000105.1:0-11158 GCA_026647025.1 Giesbergeria sp. | reverse complement strand
GCGAAGTTGACATGCTCGATCTCGATGCCGATCACGTCGGCCACGGCCGCTGCGTCCACAAAATCGACGTTGGACGAGCAGTATTCGCTGTCGTCGTCATCTTCCCAGTTCTTCATGAAGATGCCGACCACCTCGTGGCCTTGCTGCTTCAAAAGGTGGGCGGTGACGGCCGAATCGACGCCTCCGCTTAGACCTACCACGATTCTGTGCTTGCTCATGGGGCTGATTATCCCGGCTTGGGCTGGCGTTTCACTCGGGCAGGGGATCGGTCACGCTGGCATCCGTGTGCACCAGGCCCAGCGGAAAGCGCTGGCCTGCCAGGTAGTCGTCCAGGCAGTGCAGCACCAGCGGGCTGCGGTGGCGTTCGGGGCAGGCGCGGATTTCTTCGGGTGTCATCCACAATGTGCGCACGATGCCCGAGTCCAGCGCACGCCAGTCGTGGTGCGTGCCCAGCGTGCCGGCAAAGGCAAAGCGCATGTAGGTCAGGTCGTCGCCGGTACGGGTTTTGGTGAACCGGTTGAGGTAGACACCGACCAGCGCCGTAGGCACAAAGTCGTGGGCAGTTTCTTCCAGCACCTCGCGGGCGCAGGCCTGCATGGGGGATTCGCCCGGGTCCAGATGGCCTGCGGGGTTGTTCAGCTTGAGGCCATCGGTGGTTTCCTCTTCCACAAGAAGGAATCGCCCTTCGTGTTCGATGAGGGCCGCCACGGTGACGTTGGGTTTCCAGCGGTTTGGCATGGCGCGTATTATCGTGAACCATCGTTCGCGGCCCCGTGGCCCGCATTTTTTAACTGCAAGGGGGTTCCATGGCCTGGCATACCTGGTTGATCTATCTCGTGGCGGCCGTGGGTCTTTCGCTCACGCCCGGCCCCAACAGTTTGCTGGCGCTGACCAATGGCGCGTTGCACGGCCATCGCCGCACGCTCTGGACGGTGGCAGGCGGCGCCCTGGGTTTTGTGGCGGTGATTGCGTTGTCAATGCTGGGGATCGGGGCGCTGTTGCAGACCTCGGCCAGCGCACTGCTGGTGCTCAAGTGGGTGGGTGGCGCCTACCTGGTATGGCTGGGTATCCAGCTGTGGCGCGCGCCACCGTTGCAACTCAAGCCCAGCGCAGACGCGCCGTTTCCGCGCCGCAGCCAGCTGTTTCGCCAGGGGCTGTTTGCAGCGGTGTCCAACCCCAAGGCGCTGCTGTTCTATGGCGCTTTCTTGCCCCAGTTTCTCGACCCGGCGCGCAGCCTGTGGCTGCAGTTTGCGGTGATGGCGGGCACGTTTGCCGCCATTGAGTGCGTGGTGGAGTATTTGCTCGCCCGCATGGCGCACCGCATTCGCCCCAAGCTGGAGCGCTATGGCAAGCGCTTCAACCGCGTCTGCGGCGGCGCCTTTGCGGCCATGGGTGTGGCGCTGCCGATGACGCGCTGATCAAGCCAGCGTGCGCAGCATGTACACCGCACCTTCGCCATAGGCGGCCAGGTGCTGGCGCTGCAGTGCGTTGCGCAGAGCGTGTACGGCATAGCCGTGGCGTTCCCAATAACCTCGTGATCCCTGCACTGCCACCAGCGCCGAGCGTGTGAGGCCCCGCGTGACCGCGCCGCGCCACAACGGCGCCAGCAGCGCCCTTGCCAAGCCCTGCCCGGCCAGCGCGGGCAGCACGGCCATGTCGTGCAGGTACAGCGTGTCGGGTGGGTCTGCGGCCTCGAAGTCGCCGTGCAGCGGTGTGACCTTGCCCTCAAGTGAGTCGTAGGCGGCAAGATAGGCACCGATGCAGCCCGCGTGCTCGATCACCAACGAGCATTGGGCCGGGCTCGCCAGGCGGCGTGCGTAAACCGCAGCGCTTTCGATGTAAGCATCGCCGTAGCAGGCGCGCTGTACTGCCAGCAGGCCTGGCAGGTCTTGAGCGGTGAGGGGGCGGGGGACGGCGGTCATTCTTGGTGTGGCTGCGCGGGTTTCGGCGGGTGACATCTTCCCCGATTGTGCTTACGCTGTCTGCATGCGGGCCTTGCTCCCGTGACTTGCCCTGTGATTCATGCCCAGCCTTGGCCACCACGCCCTCGTTCTGCTGCTGCACGCCATGCGCCGCCGTCGTATCTATGCCTCGGCCAAGAGCCTGCAGCGGGGCATTGCACAGGTGCGCCGCACCGGGCCTGCCGCGCCACCCGCGCCCGGCGCTGCGCTGAGCGTCGGGCGGCAAGAGCTGGCGGGCCATCCGGTGTTCACGCTGGCGCCTGCCCGGCCGGTGCAGGCGCCGCGCCCAGTGCTTTACCTGCATGGCGGTGGCTATGTGCGGCCTATCACGCAGCAGCACTGGGGATTTCTGGCGTGGCTGGTGCGCACGACGGGTTGCGAGGTCACCGTGCCGCTGTACCCGCTGGCGCCCGAGTCCACCTGCACCGATACCTTGGCCTGGGTGCATGCGGTGCATGCGCAGCTGGCCACGCAGCATGCCCCGGAGGCGATTCACCTCATGGGCGATTCGGCGGGCGGCGGTCTGGCCTTGGCGCTGGCCCAAAACCTGCGGGACGCGGGGCAGCCGCCCGCAGCGCAAATGGTGCTGATCACGCCCTGGGTAGATGTGGCTGTGCCCCACCCGGCAGCGGTGCACACGGCACGGCGTGACCCCATGCTGGCGTTGGCGGGCGTGCGCGAGGCGGGTCGCCTTTATGCGGGCGCGTTGCCGCTGGATCACCCCGCCGTGAGCCCCGCCTGGGGCGATGTGGCGGGTCTGCCGCCCATGACCGTGTTCGTCGCCACGCGCGACCTGCTGGGCCATGACGCGCTCGCCTTTGCAGAGCGGGTGCAGCAGGCCGGTGGCGCGCTGGAACTGCACCGCGGTGAGGGCCTGGTCCATGTCTGGCCGCTGCTGCCGGTACCTGAAGCGCGTGCCGCCCGTGCGGCCATTGCGCGGCGGCTGGCACAGTTGAGGTCTGGCGCTGGCGGAGAAGTGCTATTTAATAAATAGCTTGCAGCGCTTTCCTGTATTGCCTTGGAGCCTGTTTTTATCCAAATATCTAGACGGATCGGCGTTGGCTGCCTTCCTCTCCATCAGCCAGGGGCAGGCACAGGCGCAGGCGTGCGCCACCCAGGGGCGATGCCTGGGCCTGCACGCTGCCGCCGTAGGTCTCGGCCAGCGCGCGCACAATGTCCAGACCCAGGCCGGAGCCAGGGCGCTGCTCGTCGAGCTGCACGCCGCGCTGGAACATGTGCTCGCGCTGCGCCTCGGGAATGCCGGGGCCGTCGTCATCAACGGTGAAGCACAACTGGCCCTGCGACAACTGCACATCGACCACCACGCGCTGGTGCGCCGACTTGCCGGCGTTGTCGATCAAATTGCCCAGCAGTTCGTACAGGTCCTGCTCTTCTCCGCGAAAGGCGCCGTCCTGCGCCTCGGGTGCAAGTTCAAACGACAGATGGCGCTCGGCATGCAGGCGCTGCATGGTGCGCAGCAGTGCCTGCAGCGGCGGCAATACGGGGGTGCGCAGCCCTGTGGCGCGCACGGCAGCGGCAGCGCGTGCACGGGCCAGGTGGTAGTCCACCTGGCGGCGCGCCGTCGCCACCTGCTCCTGCACGAGCAGTGCCAGCGGGCTGCTTTCTCGGTCAGCGGCATTGGCCAGGATGGACAGCGGCGTGTGCACCGCGTGGGCCAGGTTGCCGGCCTGGGTGCGGGCGCGCTGCACCATGTCTGCGTTCTCGCGCAGTACGTGGTTAAACTCGTTGACCAGCGGTTGTAGTTCGTTCGGAAAACTGCCTTCCAGCTGCCCGGCGGCGCCGCTGCGCACGCTCGCCAGGCGCGCGCGCAAAAGCTTGAGCGGCCGCAGCGCCAGCTGCAATTGCATGGCGATGGCCAAGGCCAGGCCCAGCGCCAGCATGCCCAGCGCCATCAGCAGCATCTGGGTGAAGCGCTGCAAGGGTTCGGCCAATAGTGCCTTGTCGCCCGCCACCACCAGGCGCAGCGGGGGCGCATCGTCCTCGGGCAGTTGCAGGGTGCGCGCCACGGCCAGCAAGGCGTGGCCCTGGGCGTCACGTAGCAGCAAGACGCTGTAACCACTGGCAGGATAGGACTTTGGTGCGTCGGGCAAACGCAGCACCTGGTCCCACAGCGAGCGCGAGCGTGCTACGCCC
The DNA here is from genome assembly GCA_026647025.1 of Giesbergeria sp. GTDB lineage: Bacteria > Pseudomonadota > Gammaproteobacteria > Burkholderiales > Burkholderiaceae_C > Simplicispira. Next base: position 7,043 of record JAPKHH010000105.1, on the reverse strand, counting down.
GCCTGGGGCGCAGTGCCCTGCCGGTCAATCTGCCAGTACAGGCCCGACAAGGGCTGCGCCAGGCGCGGATCGGCAGCCATGGCGCTCACGCTGACGCGGCCGGGGGGCTCCCAATCGACCGAAGCACTCAAATGGTCGAGCTGCATCACCAGTTGGGCCTGCAATTGTTGTGTGACATGGTCCTGGAACAAGGTCCGCAGGCCCCAGCCCACCAGGGCAATGGCCAGCAGCATCCAGGCCAGCGTGCCCGCCAGCAGGCGCAGGCGCAGCGACCCCGTTCTCACGCCGCGTGGCCCGCGTCGATCAACCGGTAGCCCAGGCCACGCACGGTTTCGATGCTGCCGGCGGGCAGCTTCTTGCGCAGGCGGCCGACGAAGACTTCAATGGTGTTGGAGTCGCGGTCGCTGTCGTGCGGGTAGATGTGTTCGGACAATTCGGTGCGCGAGAGCACTTCGCCCTTGCGCTGCATGAGCAGCGACAGCAGCTTGAACTCATGGCTGGTCAGTTGCAGGGGCAGGCCGTCGACCAGCACGCGGGCCTGGCGCGTGTCGAGCAGGATGGCCCCGCATTGCCATTGCGCGCTGGTGTGTTCGCCCAGGCGGCGCAGCAGGGCGCGCAGGCGCGCTAGCAGCTCCTCCATGTGAAAGGGCTTGGCCAGGTAGTCGTCCGCGCCCGCATCCATGCCCGCCACTTTTTCATGCCAGGCGCTGCGCGCGGTGAGGATGAGCACCGGCATGGTGCGTCCCGCCGCACGCCAGCGGCGCAGCACCGACAGGCCGTCGAGCGCGGGCAGGCCCAGGTCTAGCACCACGGCGTCGAAGTCTTCCACATCGCCCAAATAGTGCGCAGTGACACCGTCGCTGGCGCTCTCGACCGTGTGCCCTGCCGCGGCGACGGCCTGCACCAGTTGGTGGCACAGCGTGGGTTCATCTTCAACGACGAGGATGCGCATTCCTGTCCTTTTCGTGTTCCTTGCGCTTGCTGTCGAGCACCTTGCCATCGACGGCATCGACCTTGAGCTTGACCATGCGGCCATCGCTTTGCAGCAGGCGAATTTTATAGAGGAAGCGACCGTCGTCCTGCTCGAATTCCACCTTCAGTGCCTGTCCTTGGTAGTCGCGTTCGATTTTTTCGAGCACGGTGCGCAGGGGCAGCACCCGGCCTTGTTCCAGCGCCTGGCGTGCCAGCTCGTGGGAGCCATGGTCGTGGTCATCGGCGCGCAGCAAGGGGCTCGCGCCGAGCAGGCACAGCGCTACGCAGGGCAGGGCGAGCCGACGAAGGGTGAGCGCAGTGCACGAGGACATAGGTTGTTTTTTACCCCGGAGGCGATGAACGGAAGATGAATATGCCTTTCAGTATTCGTTCAAGCGCAATTCTCCACAATGGTTTTGAGCGAGAAAAGAAGGGCTTCCTCATGCGTATCAAAGTTGTACTGGGAATCTGGCTGCTGGGCATCACCCGTCGCGGTTGACGTTGTGGCATGAGTATGTATGGGGCGGTGTCTGGCGAATTTCTGTTTACACAACAAAATCAATTAAAAGTAATGTTTTATATTATCAATAGCTGTTTATGCCCCGTTCGCGCATGCAAGCGCATTGGTATTGATGTTTTTCTTTGTGTATGAATTGATATTGATTAAAGATGAAAAATCCACTGCCGAAATTATCATTTGCTTTTATTTTTACATTTTCTATGAGTGCTTTCGGTAGCTGTAATAATTATAATTATGCAGAAATTCATCTGCAAGGAGAAATTTTACTCAAGGCGCCAGCGGATCTTCCAAAAGGGGCGGGTACTCACCGCAACCCACAAGAAAAGCATGCATTCTTGAAATTGGACCGGCCTATTTGCATGGCGGCTGGAAAAAATTCTTATGAAGATGCAGAGGAGAATCAGGTGGAAATGACACTCTTCTCTTTGAATGGTGTTGATTTTAATCAATACAACGGTAAGCGTGTCGCTGTCAATGGTGTTCTAATGCATTCATTTGTTTCCGATGCGCACACGGCCCTTCAGCTTTCGGTAAAAAAAATCGCTGAAATATCGAATTAGAAATTACCGACTCTCAGCGTGTGGAGTTTCATTTTTGGACGATGAACGGAAGATGAATGCGCCTTTCAGCATTCGTTCAAGGCAGATTTTTCACAATGGCTCTGAACGAGAAAAAAGGACTTCCTCATGCGTATCAAAGTTGTACTGGGAATCTGGTTGCTGGGCATTACCCTGGCATGGATGGCCGTCGCACCGGCCGACCTGGGTGTCTCGCCCCTGGTCGATGCGCAAGGCGTCGCCCTGGGCTGGTGGCAGTTGCGCCAGCACGCGATGTACCTGAGTGGGCTGTGGAGCATCAGCCTGATGGCGCTGGTCATGCTGCTCGCCCTGCGCCTGCCGCTGCTGGACCGGGTGATGGGCGGCATGGACCAGGTCTACCGCCTGCACAAATGGACGGGCATTGGAGCCGCCCTCACCGCCATCGCCCACTGGGGCGCCAAGGAATCGAGTGGCTGGATCAAGGCCTTATGGGGCCGTGCCGGCAGGCCCGCGCGCGAGGCCGTGCTGCCCTGGTTGACGGATACCCGCGGTTTTGCCAAGGACCTGGGCGAGTGGGCCTTCTACCTGTTGCTGGCCATGGTGGCGCTCACGCTGATTGCACGCCTGCTGCCCTATAAACACTGGCGCCTCCTGCACCGCGCCATGCCGGTGCTGTTCCTCGCGCTGGTGTTCCATGCCGTGGCGCTGATGCCGCTCACGTTCTGGGCGCTGCCGCTGGGCTTGCTGATGGGCTCGCTGCTGGCACTGGGCAGCCTGGCCGCCGTGTGGTCGCTGGCGGGCTGGGTGGGGCGCTCGCGCAACCATGCGGCGCGCATCCAGGCAGTCACCGTGCTGGGCGATACGCCCACGGGTGCGCCGGTCGAGGTCATTTGCGCCATGCCGCCCAGCTGGCGCGGGCACCGCGCGGGGCAGTTCGTCTTCGTGCGTTTTGATGCTGCCGAAGGTGCCCACCCTTTCACCATTGCCAGTGCACCGAACGCGCTGGGCCACAGCCCCGACGGAGAGCCCCTGCTGCGTCTGGTGATCAAGCCGCTGGGCGACTACACCCGCACCCTTCACCAACGCTTGCGCGCCGGTCAGCGCGTAGACATCGAAGGGCCCTACGGCCGCTTTGATGGCCAGGGCTCGCGCCGCCGCCAGCAGGTGTGGGTGGCGGCGGGCGTGGGCGTGACCCCCTTCTTTGCGCTGCTGGAGGCACGCCAGCCTGGCATGCCCACCGAGGGCCGTGACCCAGCCCCCGTACACATGCATTACTGCACGCGCGACGCTTGGCGCGACCCGCTGCTGGCGCGCCTGCAAGCGCTGTGCGCGCAGGCCCAGCCGCCCGTGCCGCTCACCGTGCACAGCGAAGCCCAGGGCCAGCGCCTGACGCCGCAGGATTTGCAAGCCGAACCCGGCGGCCCATTGGACATCTGGTTCTGCGGCCCCCAGGGCCTGGGCGATGCACTGCATGCGCACGCACGCGGCCCCAGCCGCTGGCGCCTGCACCGCGAATCATTTGCCATGCGTTAACCTGTTGAAAAGGAGCATCACCATGAAAAACTCCCCCACTCTGCGCCGTGGCTTGCTGGCCATGGCTCTGGGCCTGGCGGTCCTGCCCACATGGGCCGATGACGATTGCGACGCGCCGGTGAACCGCTGGCAGTCGCGCGAGGCCGTGCGGCAAATGGCGGCCCAGCAGGGCTGGCAGATTCAGCGACTGAAAATAGATGATGGTTGCTATGAAATTCGTGGCACCGACGCCCAGGGCCGTGGTTTCAAGGCCAAGATCGACCCGGAAACCCTGAAGGTCGTGAAGATGAAACAACGCGATCATCAGCGCACGCGGGAGCGGGATCGTGAGCACGCCGCACCGCAGGGCGGGCCACAGCAACCAGGCAGCGCCGTTGCGCCGTCACCCCTGTTCACCCCTGGTACCGCGCCACGCGGCCAGGTTGAGTAATTTCATACCGGAGCATCACCATGTCCAAACCTCTCTTGACCACTTTGGCCGCCGCCTGCGTGCTGGCCCTGCCCGCCCTGGCGCACAGCCGCCAGGTCACGCTGACCGCCCAGCTCAAAAACTATGGCGGCGACGGCGCCTACCTGGCCGCCTACCTGACCGATGCCAAGGGGGCGTACGCCGGCACGCTGTGGGTGGCCGGCGGCAAGGCCAAGTACCACAAGCACCTGTCCGACTGGAACCGGCTCTCGGCCGGTGACGCCAAGCGCCTGAACGGCGTCACGGGCGCCAGCGTGGGCGCGGGCCGCACGCTCAAGGTCACGGCCGACCTGGCCGATGCACTGATTGACGCAGGCTACGAAATCCGCATCGACGCGGCCGTGGAAGACATGCGCGACAGCCCATCGGAAATCCGCGTACCGCTGACGACCACCAACGCTGGCAAACCGCAGGCTGGCAAGCAGTACATCCAGTCGCTGACCTTTCAGTTGCAGTAAAGGACACGCGCATGGGATGGAAGGCAATCCACCGTTGGCTGGGCCTGACCGTCGGCGCCCTGGCCGTGGTACTTGGGATCACCGGTGCCATCCTGGCATTCGACCCGGTTCAGGAGGCGTGGCAGGCACCCGCCGCACCGGGTGACCTGTCGGTGGCCACGTTGGTGGAGCGTGTGACGCGCACCGTGCCGGACGCGGAGGAAATCCGCCACCTGTCCTCGGGCGCCATCGTGGTGTTCGGCTTTGTCGGCGACGAGGCGCAGGCGCACTATGTGGACCCGGCCGATGGCCGGGTGCTGGGCGCCTGGCAGCCCTCAGCGCTGCCGCGCTGGGTGAAAAACCTGCACCGCTCGCTGCTGCTGGGTGACGCCGGGCGCTGGGGTGCGGCGGGCATTGCGCTGGCTATGGGCTTGATATGCATCTCGGCCCTGGTTCTGCTGCTGCGCCGCATGGGTGGCTGGCGGCGCCTGGGCGCGCGGGTGCGGGGCTCGCTGGCACAGCGCATCCACGTCGTCACCGGTCGGGTGGTGCTCGCGGTGCTGTGCCTGACATCCCTCACCGCGCTCACTATGAGCGCCTCGACCCTGGGGCTGGTGACTTTGGACGCCGGGACCGAGCCCGATGTGGTCTCTGTGGTCACTGGCCAGACCGCCCTGCCTGGGGCGCAGCTCTCTGCGCTGCAAAACCTCGCCGTCCGGGACTTGCGCAAGCTGAATTTCCCCGACGCTTCCGACCCCGAAGACATCTGGAGCGTCGCCACTCTTCAGGGTGAAGGCTGGGTGGATCGCTACTCCGGGAACATGCTGGCCTGGCAAGACGCCACCTTTGCACAGCGCATCTACGACTGGGCTTTGGTGCTGCACACCGGTGAGTCGGCTTGGCCCTGGGCCGTGGTGCTCGGGCTCGTGGGGGCCAGCGTGCTGCTGTTCTGGCTGTCGGGCGTGGTCATCTGGTGGCAAGTACGCAGCCAGACACCGCAGATCACCGGCAACAGCCCGCTGGCACAGGCTGACGTGCTTATCTTTGTCGCCAGTGAAGGCGGCAGCACCTGGGGTTTTGCCCAGGCGCTGCAGGATGCGCTGATCCACAGCGGGCACCGCGTGCATACCGGCGCCCTGGAGCATTTCCAGACCGCGCCCGCCACGCAGCAGGTGTTCGTGCTCGCCGCCACCTATGGCGAAGGCCAGGCCCCGGCGCACGCCAAAGACGTACTCGAGCGCATCGCAAAATTGACCGCCAGCGCCGTGCCGGTGACGGTGCTGGGCTTTGGCGACCGGCAGTACCCGGCCTTCTGCGCCTTTGCCGAGGCACTGGAGCAGACCCTGCGCGCGCGCGGCTGGCCTGCGCTGCTGCCGCTCGAATGCATCCACCAGCAATCGAGCCAGCAGTTCACCCGCTGGGGCCAGGCACTGGCGCAGGCACTGGGCGAACCCCTGGTGCTCGACTATGTGCCGCGCGTTCCGCCCACCACCGCGCTCACGCTCGTAGCGCGCCAGGGCTACCGAGAGCACAGCGACGAGCCCACGGCCATCCTGCGCTTTGCCTGGCCTGCGCAGGGCGGCGGCGCCCGCCTGGGGCACTTTGCGGCGGGCGATTTGGTGGGCATCCTGGCGCCGGGCTCGGCCGTGCCGCGTTATTACTCGCTGGCGTCGGGCTCGCAGGATGGGTTTCTGGAAATCTGCGTGCGCCTGTTGCCGGGTGGCCTGTGCTCTACGCATTTGCTGGGCCTGCAACCGGGGGACAGCATTGCCGCTTTCATCCGCTCCAACCCCGGCTTTGCGCTGCCGCGCACGCGCCGCCCGGTGCTGCTGATCGGTGCGGGCACAGGGGTGGCGCCGCTGGCCGGTTTCATCCGCCGCAACGATCGGCACACACCCATGCACCTGTATTTTGGGGGGCGCGACCCGGCGCAGGACTTCTACTTTGGCCCCGAAATCCAGCGCTGGTTGGGCGAAGGGCGGCTGGCGCGTGTGCAGACCGTGTTCTCGCGCATCCCCGAGGGCGGTGGTTATGTGCAGGATGCCCTGCGCCGAGACGCCGAGCGCATCCGCGCACTGCTGGCCCAGGGCGCCCTGGTGCGCGTCTGCGGCAGCCGTGCCATGGCCAAGGGCGTGGCCGAGGCGCTGGACGCCATCCTTGCGCCCTTGTCGCTGAACGTGGCAACGCTCAAAGCGAAGGAGCGCTATGCCGAAGACATCTTCTGAGCCAGCTGCGCCCTGCCAGCGCGCCACCCTGCACGGCCCGACCATGGGCACGCGCTGGTCTGCCAGCGTGGACTGTGGTGCTGCCCTGAGCCTGGATGCCCTGCGCCAGGACCTTGCTGCCGCCGTGGAACAGGTGGACGCGCAGATGTCCCCCTGGAAGCCGGAGAGCGACCTGGTGCGCCTGAACCGCGCACCCGTGGACGCCTGGGTGGACTTGCCGCCGGAAATTCTGGAAGTGCTGGCCTGCGCCATGGACATTCACCGCCAAAGCGCAGGCGCGTTTGACCCCTGCGTCGGCGCGCTGGTCGATGCCTGGGGTTTTGGTGCGGTGCGCGATGCACCCGACGC
>JAPKHH010000104.1:0-11443 GCA_026647025.1 Giesbergeria sp. | reverse complement strand
CACCAGCCGCCGTTCCATTTCCTCGAGCGTCATGCCCTGCGGCAAAAACAGCTCGCGGCCGGCCTCCTGCAGGCGCAAATCCGCCGCGGTGAGGCAGGTCTCTTTCGCCAGCACCACCGGGCCGCCCCGCCGCACTGGTGGCGTCCCCCTGCCCGCAGCGCATAGCGCTGCGAGAGCGGGGGGAAGGCCCGCAGGGCCTCAGGGGAGTGTTTCACTTCAGGTCTTCCGCCAGCACGCGCACGATGCTTTCGGCGTTGGCCGATGATTCGGGGGCGCCTGCGGCGTTGAGCACGGAAACGGTGGTGGCCTCGCCCTGGCTGCGCACCACAATGCGGTACTTGAGCGGTGGCACGGCCTTTTCCGACGAGGCAAAGCTCATCAGCTTGCCCAGGAAGCCCGGCTCCTTCTTGTCGCCCTTGGGCGCCACGTAGCGCACGAAGTACAGGCCCTGGCTGCGGTCGCGGTCTTCCACCGTGAAGCCGGTGCGATCCAGCGCCAGGCCCACGCGGCGCCAGGCACGGTCAAAGCCTTCGTCGATCTGCACCACGGGCACGCCGCCCACATTGCCAACGCGGGAAGACGACGCACGTGCTGCCGGTGTAGCCGCCACGGCCTTGGCCTGCTCCTGGCTGACGCCGAGCTTGACCAGCAGACGGCGCAGGAATTCGGCTTCCAGCTCGGGGTCGGCCGCACGGGGCTGCCACACGGTGGTTTCCTTGGTGCTGGTGTTGAACACCTCCTGCATGCCCCGGTGGCTGACGTAAATTTCGGTGCCGCCCTGGGCGTTGCGCTCCAGGCGCGTGCGGAACTTGTCACGCTCGCCGGTGGAGTAGAGCGAATCGAGCACCCTGCCCAGGGTATTGCGGATGAAGTCCTGCGGAATCTTGGCGCGGTTCTCGGCCCAGTCGGTTTCCATGATGCCGATGTTGGACTGGTCCAGCGCCAGGGTGAAACCGTTTTCCAGCCAGAACTCGCGCACCGGGTCCCAAAGTTGATCGGCCGGGCGGTTGACCACCAGCCAGCGCTGGTTGCCGTTGCGCTCGATGCGCACGTCACCCAGGGAAGACACTGCGGTTTGCGGCCCCGACGGCTGCGCCGCCTGGTTGGCTTGCATGGCGTTGGCCGAGACCACGCCGCCGGGCACGGTGTAGCGCGTGTCACGTGACAGCGTCTTGAGATCGGGCGGTACTTCGAGCGTTGAGCCCTTGGAGGCGCTCTTGTAGTCGATCTTGTCGCCTTCCAGCACCGAGCAGGCGCCCAGGGCGATGGTCAGGCCGAGCAGGCCCAGTCGTGCGGAGTTGTTCACGCGGCTAATCCTCTTGAAACGCTGAACGCAGCGGATGAATTACAGCAGGCCGGCGGCGCGCAGCGCGCCCTCGACGACGGCTTCGTTGCCTTGGCTCAAGGGCGTCATGGGCAGGCGCAGTGTGCCGCCGCACAGGCCCATGCGGGCCATGGCCCACTTCACGGGAATGGGGTTGGCCTCGACGAACAGGTGCTTGTGCACGGGCATGAGGCGGAACTGGATTTCCATGGCGCGCTTGATGTCACCGGCGATGGCGGCCACGCACAGTTCGTGCATCAGGCGCGGGGCCACGTTGGCCGTCACGCTGATGTTGCCCTGGCCGCCGCACAGCATCAGTGCCACGGCGGTCGGGTCGTCGCCCGAATACACGGCAAAGCCCTTGGGCACATCGCGGATCAGCCACTGTGCACGCTCGATGTTGCCCGTGGCTTCCTTGATGCCGATGATGCCGGGCACCTGCGCCAGGCGCAGCACGGTGTCGTGCAGCATATCGGCCACCGAGCGGCCGGGCACGTTGTACAGCACGATGGGCAGGTCGCCCGTGGCTTCGGCAATCGCCTTGAAGTGCTGGTACTGGCCCTCTTGCGTGGGCTTGTTGTAGTAGGGCACCACCTGCAACTGGCTGTCGGCGCCGACCTTCTTGGCGAACTTGGCCAGTTCGATGGCTTCTGCCGTGGAGTTGGCGCCGCAACCGGCCATGATGGGCACGCGCTTGGCAGCCTGTTCCACGGCCACGCGGATGATCTCGCAATGCTCTTCGACGTTGACCGTGGGCGACTCGCCCGTGGTGCCCACCACGCCGATGCAGTCGGTGCCTTCCTGGATATGCCAGTCGATCAATTTGCGCAGGGCAGGGTAGTCCACGCTACCGTCCTCGTGCATGGGAGTGACAAGGGCGACGATGCTGCCGGTGAGGGGGACGGAGGAAGAGGTCATGTCCGCAGTGGTAAACGGTAAAAGAGCATTCTAACTAGGAGTGCGTGCGCAGCGGATGGCGTGCCGGTGAAACGCCGCTCGGCGGCACACGCACGGCGGCAATGCGCTGCACGAAGCGTGCGGGGCGGTCGAGAAATCCGTCTTCGTAGGCCACCACCTGCAGACTGGCGCAGGCGGTGAGCAGTTCCCCGGGTTGCAGCAAAAAGTCGGCCCGTGCGGGGCGACCCACGGTTTCGTTGCCGCTGGCAAAGGTTTCGTACAGCAGCACGCCACCCGGGGCCAGGCTCTGCACCAGCGTGGGCAGCAGCGGGCGCCAGAGGTAGTTGGTGACGACGACCGCGCCAAACAGGCGTCCGGGCAGGGGCCAGGGGGCGTTTTCGAGGTCGGCGGCAATCGCCTCGCCCAGCGTGGCCGCTGCCTGTACGGCCTCGGGGTTGCGGTCGATGCCGGTCACCGGATGGCCCAGGCGCTGGAACCAGTGCAGATGGCGTCCCCGGCCGCAGGCCACATCGAGCACCGGCGCCTGGGGCGGTACCAGGTGCGACCAGCGTCGCACCCAATCAGAGGCGCTTTCCAGCGTTGCTGATTGGGAATTGGTTGCTTCCATATTCATAGCTGGTTGCGCTTTCTGCATCAGCGCTAGAGGCCAATTTGGCTAAAAACAGGCCCACACCTGGTCGGCCAGCATCACCATGAAGCCGGGCTGGCCATAGAGCGCAAACACCGCCAGCAGCGCCAGCAGCGCCAGCACCCACGCCAGCCAGCGGCGGCGTTTGCGCTGTGCCGGTGTGGGGGTGTGGTGTGTGGACATGGTCAGGCCGGTTGCGGCGCGCCGCGCTGCAGGGGGTGCTCGCGGATGGGCAGGTTCACCAGCCCGGCCAGCACGCCCAGGGCGATGGCGATGTACCAGACGATATCGTAGCTGCCCGTGCTGTCGTACAGGTAGCCGCCGAGCCATACGCCCATGAAGCTGCCGATCTGGTGGCTGAAGAACACCAGCCCGCCCAGCATGGACAGGTGCTGCACGCCAAAAATCTGCGCAATCGTGGCATTCGTCGGGGGCACAGTGGACAGCCACAGCGCGCCCATCACCGCCGAGAACACATACACCGATGCGGGCGACAGGGGCACCCACAGGAAGATGGTGATGACCACCGCGCGGGCAAAGTAGATGAAAGCCAGGATATGGCGGCGCGGCATGCGCTGGCCCAGCGTACCCGAGATGTAGGTGCCGAACACGTTGAACAACCCGATCAGCGCCAGCGAGAAACTGGCCACCTGGGGCGAGAGGCCCTGGTCCTTGAGGTAGCTGGGCATGTGCACGCCAATGAACACCACCTGAAAGCCGCACACGAAATAGCCTGCTGTCAGCAGCAGAAAGCTGGGCGTGCGCACCGCCTCGGCCAGTGCCTGGCGAATGCTCTGCTCGCGCTGGGCAGAGGCCGTGCCCTGAAACCCGGGTTCGCGCAGGCCATAGGCCAGCGGCGCGATCAGCAACACCATGAGCGCCAGGGCCAACAGCGCGGTCTGCCAGCCCAGGCTGGCAATCAGAAAGCCCTCTACCGGCACCATGAGGAACTGGCCGAACGAGCCCGCGGCCGCTGCCACACCCATGGCCCAGGAGCGCTTCTCGGGTGCAATCTGCCGCCCCAGCACGCCATAGATCACGGCATAGGTGGTGCCCGCCTGCGCCGCGCCGATCAGCACGCCTGTGGTCAGGGCAAACAGCGTCTGGGTGGGCGACAGGGCCATCCCCGCCAGGCCCAGGGCATACAGCACGGCACCCCCGACGAGCACGCGAAAGGCACCGAAACGGTCGGCCACCATGCCGACAAAGATGCCGATCAGGCCCCAGGAGAGGTTCTGGATGGCGATGGCCAGCGCAAAGGACTGGCGCGTCCAGCCCATCTCCTGCGTGATGGGTTGCAGCCACAGGCCGAAGCCGTGGCGAATGCCCATGGACAGGGTGACGATGGCTGCGCCGCAGGCCAGCACCTGGAACATGGACAGTTTCCGGGGGTTCGTATGCATACGCAGTAATGTAGCGATTCTGGCGGCATTCCGCTGGTACACCGGCGACCGGTACACCGCCCTCGCCCTGGATTTGCGCGCCCGTGCCTGTGTATTCATCCAGCGTTGTGCATGCGGGCGCACTACAATCCGCCCCCATGGCTGTCAAACCCCCCTCTGTTTCCGCAAGCGAATATTCCGAAGGCTCGATCCGCGTGCTCAAGGGCCTGGAGCCCGTCAAGCAGCGTCCGGGCATGTACACGCGCACCGACAACCCCCTGCATGTCATCCAGGAGGTGCTGGACAACGCCGCCGACGAGGCACTGGCCGGGTACGGCAAGAAGATCAAGGTCACCTTGCACGCCGATGGCTCGGTCAGCGTGGAGGATGACGGGCGCGGTATTCCGTTCGGACTGCACCCCGAAGAAAAGGCGCCGGTGATTGAACTCGTGTTTACCCGCCTGCACGCCGGCGGCAAGTTCGACAAGGGCAAGGGCGGTGCCTACAGTTTTTCGGGCGGCCTGCATGGCGTCGGTGTCAGCGTCACCAATGCCCTGGCCACGCGCCTGGAGGCCACCAGTTACCGCGAGGGCCAGGTGGCACGCCTGGTGTTCTCGGCCGGTGACGTGGTCGAGCCGCTCGTCACCCAGCCCAAGGGCGAAGGCGACCGCAAGCAAGGCACCACGGTGCGCGTCTGGCCCGATGCCAGGTACTTCGAGTCGAGCAGTCTGCCCATGGGTGAACTCACGCACCTGCTGCGCAGCAAGGCAGTGCTGATGCCGGGGGTGAGCGTCTCGCTGGTCAACGAAAAAACCCGCGACACGCAAACCTGGCAATACAAGGGCGGCCTGCGCGACTATCTGCAGCAGACGCTCAACGGCGAGCCGGTGATCCCGCTGTTCGAGGGCGAGGGCTTTGCCGACAGCGGCCACGAGAGCTTTGCCGAAGGCGAGGGCGCCTCGTGGTGCGTGGCCTTCACCGAAGACGGCCAGCCGGTGCGCGAGAGCTACGTCAACCTGATTCCCACCAGCGCCGGCGGCACGCACGAGAGCGGCCTGCGCGACGGCCTGTTCAACGCCGTCAAGAGCTTCATCGAGCTGCACAGCCTGCTGCCCAAGGGCGTGAAGCTGTTGCCCGAAGACGTGTTTGCCCGTGCCAGCTACGTGCTCTCGGCCAAGGTGCTGGACCCGCAGTTCCAGGGCCAGATCAAGGAGCGGCTCAACTCGCGCGACGCCGTGCGGCTGGTCTCCAGCTTTGTGCGCCCGGCGCTGGAACTCTGGCTGAACCAGCATGTGGAGTACGGCAAGAAGCTGGCCGAGCTGGCCATCCGCGCCGCGCAAACGCGGCAGAAGGCCGGGCAGAAGGTGGAAAAGCGCAAGGGCTCGGGCGTGGCCGTGCTGCCCGGCAAGCTCACCGACTGCGAAAGCCGCGACCTCGCGCACAACGAAGTGTTTCTGGTCGAGGGCGACTCGGCCGGCGGCAGCGCCAAGATGGGCCGCGACAAGGAAAGCCAGGCCATCCTGCCGCTGCGCGGCAAGGTGCTCAACACCTGGGAGGTGGAGCGCGACCGGCTGTTTGCCAACAACGAAATCCACGACATCTCGGTGGCGATTGGTGTGGACCCGCACGGGCCGAACGATTCGCCCGATTTGTCGGGCCTGCGCTACGGCAAGGTCTGCATCCTGTCAGATGCCGACGTGGATGGCTCGCACATCCAGGTGCTGCTGCTCACTTTGTTCTTCCGCCACTTTCCCAAACTCATTGAGGCTGGTCACATCTACGTGGCGCGCCCGCCGCTGTTTCGGGTCGATGTGCCTGCGCGCGGCAAGAAGCCCGCCGCCAAGCAGTACGCGCTGGACGAGGGCGAGCTGCAGGCCATCCTCGACAAGGCCGAGAAAGACGGCGTGGCGCGCGAGAAGTGCCAGATCAGCCGCTTCAAGGGCCTGGGCGAGATGAACGCCGAGCAGCTGTGGGACACCACGCTGAACCCGGACACGCGCCGCCTGTTGCCGGTGCAGCTGGGCCGCCTGGACTTTGCCGCCACCGAAGGCCTCATCACCAAGCTGATGGGCAAGGGCGAGGCCGCCTCGCGCCGCGAGCTGATGGAGCTGCACGGCGACAGCGTCGAGATCGACGTTTAATGCTGAACAAGTCCCTCACGCGCCGCGCGGCGCGCGCCCTCGTGGTGGCTTATCCAGCATCGCCAAAATTTAAGCCAAATTGGCCTCTGGCGCTTATGCAGCAAGCGCAAGTAGCTATTAAATGAATAGTGATTGACCCATGAGCGATCAACCCCTCCTCGACTTTGCCGCCCCCGATGCACCCGATGAGTCGGGCCTGGGCAGCTACGCCCAGCGCGCCTATCTCGAATACGCGCTTTCCGTCGTCAAGGGCCGTGCGCTGCCCGATGTGTGCGATGGCCTCAAACCCGTGCAGCGACGCATTCTGTATGCCATGGACCGCATGGGCCTGTCGTACAGCGGGCCTACGCGCAGCAACGCACCCAAGCCGGTCAAAAGCGCGCGCGTGGTGGGCGATGTGCTCGGCCGTTTTCACCCGCACGGCGACCAGTCGGCCTACGATGCCTTGGTGCGCATGGCGCAGGATTTTTCGCAGCGCTACCCGCTGATCGACGGCCAGGGCAACTTCGGCAGCCGCGACGGCGATGGTGCCGCTGCCATGCGCTACACCGAGGCGCGCCTGTCGCGCATCACCAGCCTGCTGCTCGACGAGATCGACGAAGGCACGGTCGATTTCATGCCCAACTACGACGGCAGTACCGAGGAGCCGCGCCAGTTGCCCGCCCGTCTGCCGTTTGCGCTGCTCAACGGCGCCAGCGGCATCGCCGTGGGCCTGGCCACCGAAATCCCCAGCCACAACCTGCGCGAGATTGCCGATGCCTGCGTCGCGCTCATCAAGACGCCATCGCTGAGTCAGGACGAGCTGCTGGCCATCGTGCCCGGCCCCGACTACCCCGGCGGCGGCCAGATCATCAGCAGCGCAGGCGACATTGCCGAGGCCTACCGCACCGGCCGTGGCAGCCTCAAGGTGCGCGCCCGCTGGAAGATTGAAGAACTGGCCCGCGGCCAGTGGCAACTGGTGGTGAACGAACTGCCGCCGGGCGTGAGCACGCAGCGTGTGCTCGAAGAAATTGAAGAAATCACCAACCCCAAGATCAAGACGGGCAAGAAGGCGCTGAGCCAGGACCAGACGCAGCTCAAGGCCAGCATGCTGGCGGTGCTGGACGTGGTGCGCGATGAATCCAGCAAGGACGCCCCGGTGCGCCTGGTGTTCGAGCCCAAGACGGGCAAGACCCCGCAGCAGGAGCTGATCACCGCACTGCTGGCGCACACCAGCCTGGAGACCTCGGCCCCCATCAACCTCACCATGGTGGGGCTGGATGGCAAGCCCGTGCAAAAGTCGCTGCGGCAGATGCTGCAAGAGTGGATCGCGTTCCGCCAGGCCACCATCACGCGCCGCTCGCAGCACCGCCTGGGCAAGGTACTGGACCGCATCCATATCCTCGAAGGGCGGCAGACCGTGCTGCTCAACATCGACGAAGTGATCGCCATCATCCGCCAGGCCGACGAGCCCAAGGCGGCACTGATCGCGCGCTTTGCCCTGAGCGACCGGCAGGCCGAGGACATTTTGGAGATCCGCTTGCGCCAGCTCGCGCGGCTCGAAGCCATCAAGATTGAACAGGAACTGAAAGAATTGCGCGAGAGCCAGGGCAAGCTTGAAGACATCCTGAACAATCCCGGCACGCTGCGCCGCACCATGGTCCGCGAGATCGAGCAGGATGCCAAAACCTTTGCCGACCCGCGCCGCACCCTGATCCAGGCCGAGAAAAAAGCCGTGGCCGAGGTCAAGGTGGTGGACGAGCCCGTCACGGTGGTGGTGTCGCAAAAAGGCTGGGTGCGCGCGAGAAGCGGCCATGGGCACGAGGCGGCCAGCTTTGCCTTCAAGGCGGGCGATGGCCTGTATGGCACGTTTGAATGCCGCACGGTCGATACCCTGCTGGCCTTTGGCAGCAACGGCCGCGTGTACTCCGTGGCCGTCTCGCTGCTGCCCGGCGCGCGCGGTGACGGCCAGCCCGTGACCACGCTCATCGAGCTGGAATCGGGCACGCAAGTGCTGCATTACTTTGCAGGGCCCGCCAATGCCACGCTGCTGCTGTCCAGCTCGGGCGGCTATGGCTTCCTGGCGGCGGTCGAGAACATGGTCTCGCGCCAGAAGGGCGGCAAGGCCTTTGTCACGCTGGGTGAGGGCGAGACGCTGTGCGTGCCGTCGCACGCTGCAGGCACCACGGGCAGCAAGCCGGTGCTGCCCGCGACGCATGTGGCCTGTGCGTCCACGGGTGGACGCATTCTCACGTTCGAGATCACCGAATTGAAGACCCTGGCCAACGGGGGCCGTGGCCTGATGCTGATCGACCTTGAACCCAAGGACACCCTGGCCGGTGCGGCCGCCTACACCCGCAGCATCCGGCTCGACGGCATCGGCCGGGGCGGCAAGCTGCGCGATGAAACGCTGGAGATCCGTTCGCTGAACAACGCGCGCGCGGCCCGGGCACGCAAGGGCAAGGCGGCGGACCTCGGATTCAAACCCGCCAGCGTGACGCGCATCGAGTAGTGCCCAAGCAACGCGGGCGCGCTTTTAATCCTGAGCGCCTCTGTCGGTTTTGTGTTGGAACAGAAAAAAGAGCAAGATTCACGCGATAAGCACAAATTGTTTCAACACAAGAAGGGAGCGTCCGATGTTTCGGCAATTGAAAATGAGCCACAAGCTGTGGTTGGCGGTGTCCGCCATCGTGGTACTGCTGGTGGCCGTCGTCGGTTTTTCGGGCTACCGGTCGGCCTCGACGCGGGTACAGAGTGAGGCCGTGATCCAGGAGGTGAGCCAGCGGCACGATGCCGTGGTGCAATGGGCAGGCCTGACGGACGCCAACGCCATCCGGACCCTGGCACTGGTGCTCAGCGACGAGCCTGCGGTGCAGGCCGAGTTCAAGGACGCCATCGCCGCTACCTCGGCAAAGATCAGCGAGGTACAGAAATCCCTGGAAGCGATGCCGCTGTCGGACCGGGAAAAAGCGCAGATGGACAAGATCGCGGCAGCCCGCAAGAACATGGCTGCGCAGCGCGACCAGGCGCGCAAACTCAAGGCCGAGGGCCAGGGCGAGCAGGCGGTGGCCTTTGTCCGCCAGTCCTACAACCCGGCATCGGCCGCCTACCTGCAAACCCTGCAGGACTTCGTCCAGCTGGAGAAGCAGATCATGCTGGAAACCCGCGAACAGCTGGGCCGCGACGGTATGACCACGGTCAAGATCGCGGCAGTGGCGGTGGGTTCGGTGCTGCTCGCCATCATCATCGGGGCGTATTACCTGATCCGCAGCATTGTGCAGCCGCTGCAGCAAGCCAACACCCTGGCCGGGCGCATTGCCGAGGGCGACCTCAGCCAGCGTGAAACCATCACGCGCGGCGACGAGTTTGGCGAACTGCTGCGTTCGCTCTACGCCATGAGCGACTCTCTCGGGCGCATGGTCCACCAGGTGCGCCAGAGCACCGACAGCATTGCCACCGCCAGTGCCGAGATTGCCGCGGGCAACCACGACCTGTCGGCACGGACCGAGCAAACGTCAAGCAACCTGCAGGAAACTGCGGCCGCCATGGAGCAGTTCACCAGCACCATCCAGCAAAGCGCCGGCAGCGCGCAGCAGGCCAGCAGCCTGGCGGCGGGGGCCAGTGGGGTGGCGCGGCGCGGTGGCGAGGTGGTGACCCAGGTCGTCTCGACCATGGACGCCATCCAGCACAGCAGCCAGAAGATCGCCGACATCATTGGCGTGATTGACGGCATCGCCTTCCAGACCAACATCCTGGCGCTCAATGCCGCTGTCGAAGCAGCGCGGGCCGGTGAGCAGGGCCGGGGCTTTGCCGTGGTGGCCAGCGAGGTGCGCAGCCTGGCCGGGCGCAGCGCAGAAGCCGCCAAGGAGATCAAGCAGCTGATCGGCACCTCGGTCGAGAAGGTGGAGGCCGGTTCGCGCCTGGTGCAGGAAGCGGGCACCACCATGCAGGACATTGTGCAGTCGGTGCAGCGCGTGAACGACATGATTGGCGAGATCACAGCGGCCTCCACCGAGCAAAGCGCGGGGGTGGCCCAGGTGAACCAGGCTGTGGGTAACCTCGACCAGATGACGCAGCAGAACGCCGCGCTGGTGGAAGAAAGCGCTGCTGCAGCCCAAAGCCTGCGCGAGCAGGCCGAGCAGTTGGCGCAGGTGGTGTCCATGTTCAAGGTCAACGCCTCGGGCATGCCACCTGCAGCGCCGGTGCAGCGCAGTACGCCGCCGGTGCCTGCGCCAGCAGCCCCGGCACGCGCTGCGCCAGCGCCTGCCAAGCCATCGGCGCTGCGCACACCGGCCGCCAAGGCACCGCCGGCGCGGCTGGCTGCTGCGGCGCCGGTCAAGAAGCCTGCCGCACAGCCGCCCGCCGCCGCACCACGGGCCAAAGCCGCAGGGGGCGATGACGACTGGGAATCCTTCTGATTCCCCCCGGGGCGGCGTTGTCTGCCGCCCCCAGGACGCCTTGAAGCTCAGGCCAGTTCTGCGATCAGTTCGATCTCCACGCAGGCACCCATGGGGATCTGCGCCACGCCGAAGGCACTGCGCGCGTGCACACCCGCCTCGCCAAACACCTGGCCCAGCAGTTCGCTGGCGCCATTCGTTACCAGGTGCTGCTCGGTGAAATCACCGGTGGAGTTCACCAGGCTCATGACTTTGACGATGCGCTTGACGCGGTTCAGGTCCCCGCCTGCTGCAGCCTGCAGCGTGCCCATCAGGTCGATGGCGACGGCGCGTGCAGCGGCCTTGCCTTCTTCGGTTGTGATGTTCTTGCCAAACTGCGCAGCCCAGGGCTTGCCGTCCTTGCGGGCGATGTGGCCGCTCAGGAAGACGAGGTTGCCGGTCTGCACATAGGGCACATAGGCCGCTGCCGGTACGCTGACCGGGGGCAGGGTGATGTCGAGGGCGGAAAGCTGGTCGTAAACGCTCATGGTGTTCCTTGAAAAAAATGGATTCCGGCGCTGCGGGAGCGCGGTGCTCCACCACGCAGGCGGATTTTGCGTGCAGGGCCGGGCCAAGCCTTGGCATGTTACACAGGCGTGCGCCTGCCGCGTGCGGCAGGGGGCGCTGCGGACCGT
>JAPKHH010000103.1:0-11449 GCA_026647025.1 Giesbergeria sp. | reverse complement strand
GGATGCTCATGTTGTCGGTGTTGAGGACGCCATGGCAAAAACCAACCGCCTGCCATTGCGCCACCAGGGCCGCTGTGCGTTCGCTCACCGCCTGCAATAGCGCTGCGTAGCGGTTGCCATCAAAGCCCGTGCCCGCCTGGCATTCGGGGTAGTGGTGTTCGATCACAAAATCTGCCAGCGTCTGCAATTCGGTCAATTGCCCGCGTGCGGCGAAATGCTCGAAGTGCCCGAACCGGATGAAGCTGGGCGCGACGCGGGTGACCACGGCGGCCGTCTCCATGGTCTCGCGGCGCACCGGCTCGGGCGAGCCCGTCAAGCACAAGGCGCGCGTGGTGGGTATCCCCAGCGCGTGCATGGCTTCGCTGCACAAATACTCGCGAATACTCGACCGCAGCACCGCCCGGCCATCCCCCATGCGCGAATAGGGGGTGAGACCGCTGCCTTTGAGCTGAATCTCCATCGGCCCCATCGGGGTTTCGACCGCACCGAGCAGGATGGCGCGCCCATCGCCGAGTTGCCCAGCCCATACGCCGAACTGGTGGCCGCTGTACACGCTGGCCAGGGGCGCGCTGCCCTTCAAGGGGATGTTCCCACTCAGGGCGTGCAATGCCGCGGTGGACTGCAGCCAGTCCGCCGCCAGCCCGAGCTCCCGCGCCAGCCCCGTGCTGGTGGCAACCCAATAGGGGGCAGGCAGGGGTGTCGGTTGTAGCGATGTATGGAAAGCGGGCCCCAGAGAGGCGAAGCGGTTGCGCCAGGTCAGGCCGCAATCGGCCTGCTCCGGGCGGTCTTCAGGCTGGTTCATGGGCCCATTCTCCCGCAGGGTGCAAGGCACGTGGTGTGCAGGGCTATCCCGGGGGGTGCTGCGGCTGTCCCTGGGTGGGTAGCTGGGCGCGGTATTGCCCCGGAGGCATGCCAAACCAGCGCCGACAGGCGCGAAACAGATTGCTCTGGTCTGCAAAGCCGAGCAGGTCTGCCACTTCGCCAAGGCTGCGGTGCGCGTCGCTCAGGTACTGGCGGGCCAGTTCGCACCGGGTTGCATCGAGCAGCTGCGCAAAGTTGCTGTTTTCGGCCAGAAGGCGGCGCTGCAGGGTGCGATCCGACAAATGCAGGCGTGCTGCGATGTGGTCGCGGCGTGGTTCTCCCAGGTGCAAGACGCGCACCAGTTCGCTGCGCACGCGCGCGCTGGCGTGGCTCTGGCCAAGCGCTTGCAGCCGCTCATCGACCAGGCGGCCATGCAACTCCCACAAACGGGGGTTGTGTGTGGGAATGGGGCTGAGCATGTCCTGCCGGGTCAGCAGCATGCGGCTGCTGGGTTGGTCAAAGCGCATCGGTACGCCAAAAGCCGTCCGGAGCGGGCCCGGGTTGACCGGCGCCGGATACACCCATTCCACGGCCAGCGGTTCGACTTTCTGGCGTGTGAGCCACTGGCACAGCATGAGCAGGGTCAGCATGCCGTATTCCACGCGCTGGCGCGGCACGGGGCGGGTCGTGCCGATGTGGCCCAGGGTGAGCCAGAAGCCCTGCGCTTCTTCCTCCAGCGCAAAAGTGGCGGCATCTGACACCACGGCCATCTGGCGCGCCAGCCGCTCGAACCCCGCGCGCAGACAGGGGCCGGAGGCGAGGGCGTGGCCCACCACGTCCAGGTAGCCGTAGCGCGCCGCCAGGGGGCGGTCCAGCCCAAGATGGCTGTTGCCCGACTGTGCCACGGCAAGCTCCCACACCTGGCTCATCGCATCGGCGGGAATGCGGGCCGCAGGGTCTTGCAGCACGGCGATGTCGATGCCTGCCTGCGCAAACAGCGACCGCGTGTCCAGGCCCTGGGCCGACATCATGTCTGCCACGCCTTTGACCCATGCGGCGGAGCTGGTGCGGCCGATCATGCCCGGTGACGGCATTGCAGGCTTTTCGGAGGGCGGATGGCGCGTGAAGTCATTGCTTTGGCGTGGTAGCGACAGTGGTGCAGGGGTGGCATGTCAACACAATGGCCGGGTGGCAGAACAGGGCCGCAAGTGTGAACCGGATGGCGCTTGCGTGCCCATTCCTGAAAACCCCATGAGGAGACACAGATGATGAAGTTGCGGTTGCTGGTGCAGTGGTGTGGCCTGGCCTTGCTTGCAGGCACGGTGGCGGGTTGTGGTGGAACGCTGGGCACGGATGCGCCCGAGTTGCGTGAGACCACCTATGGCGTGGTTCGGGGGGCGAACGACAGCGCCGTCTCGGGCACCTATGCCTGGAAAGGCATTCCGTTCGCGCAAGCTCCGGTGGGTGCGCTGCGCTGGCAGCCCCCGGTGGAGCCGGTGGCCTGGAGCGGCGTGCGTGATGCGCGCAGCTTCGGCAGCGCCTGCCTGCAAATGGGCCGCATCTATGGACCGGGCGCCCACAACCGGTTCGACGACAGCATTGCGCAGACACTCAACACGCCGGTGGGCAGCGAGGATTGCCTGACGCTCAATATCTGGCGCCCGGCCAGCACCCAGGATCACTTGCCCGTGATCGTGTTCCTGCATGGCGGCAGCGCCATTTCCGGCTATACGGCCGACCCGGTCTACGACGGTGCTGCGCTGGCACGCACGGCCAACGCCGTGGTGGTGACAGCCAATTACCGTCTCGACGTGCTGGGTTTCATGCACCTGCCGCAACTGCATGCAGGGGCTGCGCCCTACACCGGCAACTACGCTTTGCTGGACCATGTGCAGGCGCTGCGGTTCGTGCAGCGCAATGCCGTCCATTTTGGCGGTGACCCAGGCAATGTCACCCTGATGGGGCAGTCTGCGGGGGCCATCAATGCCTTGGCGCTGCTGACCGTACCGCAAGCCAAAGGGCTGTTCCACAAGATTCTTCCTGTCAGCGCAGGGCTGTCATTGGCCGTCAATCTGCCGAAAGGGACGATACCCACCCTGAAACCCGTGGAAAACTATGCAGCCCAGGCAGGCATGCTGCTGGCGCACCTCATCGTGGCCGATGGCCTGGCGGCAGACCTGGCTGCAGCGCAGGCGCTGGCAGGCACATGGAGTCCGATGCAGATGGCCGACTATCTGCGCGGCAAGGAGGGGCGGGTGGTGCTGCAGACCGTACTCAAGAATGGTCTGACAGGCTCGGGGCCGATTCCGGACGGGGTGCTTCTGCCGACCAATCCCATGGCCGAAATGGCGGCTGGCCGCTATGCCAAGGTGCCCGTGCTGGCAGGCTACACGGGCGAGGAGGGCAAGCTCTTTGCGCCATTCCTGGCTTTGCTGGGGGGCAAGCCCGGCATGAAAATCGGCGATGCAGAGCGCTTTCGCATGATGCAGTCCTTTGATCCGGATGCCCCGGCGACGCTGACGGCCGCAGACATTCTGGACCCATCCTACCTGCCGGTCACGGCGCCCTCCACCGGGTACAACGCCCGCACGGCGTTGCTCGGCAAGCTGTTCATTGCGCCCAGTCGCGACAACCTGCTGCAGACCCTGCGTTCGCAGCAGGACAATGTGTGGGCCTACCAGTTCAACTGGGCGCAGCAGCCCGCACCGTGGAACGATGTGTACGGTGCGGCCCATGCGTTTGACCTGCCCTTTCTGTTTGGTAACTTTGGCCCGTCGGTGTTTTCCAGGGCAACCAACAGCCGGGCCAATCAGCCGGGACGCCTGGCGCTCTCTGCCGCCATGATGGGCAGCGTGCGGGCCTTTGTCCACACGGGCGATCCCAGCCACGCCGGTCTGGGAAAACCCTGGCAAGCCTGGCCGCGCCAATGGGTTTTCGATGCCGGGCCGGGCGAATTGCGCATGGGCCAGGAGTAGGGCGGTGCGTCAGTCGCTGGCGGTGGCCGCCAGGTGCGCCGCCAGCGCGTCATCGTCCACGATGGCCACCCGCCCGAAATCCAGCGACACGATGCCCGAGGCTTCCAGGCCGCGCAGCACGCGGTTGACCGTCTGGCGCGACAGGCCGCACAGCTGGCCGAGTTCTTCCTGGGTGAGGTTGAGCCTGCGCGTGCTGCGCCAGAAAAGACGGCTGAGGTACAGCGCCACGCGGTGTTCGGTCGAGCGCATGCGGCCTGCCTCAATGATGGCCATGGCCTGGCCCAGGCGCAGATTCATGTGCAGCACCAGAAACTGGTTGAAGGCCAGGCTGGTTTCACGCAGCGTGGCGAACAGGGGCAGAGGCAGGCACAGCAGATGCGTCGGCCGCAGGGCAACGACGTCGTACTTGCGCGGCTCGGGCTTCATGGCAGAGCCTTCCCCGAACCAGTCGCCATCGGACACGCCGATGAAGGCCGATGCACGTCCCGTGGATGCCGGGCTTTGCAGCATGACCAGCCCCGAGAGCACGGCATGCCAGCCCTCCACGGCAGAGCCTGCAGGCAGCATGACGGCGCCCTTGGCGCCTTCGGTGGAATACACGTCCTGGCGCAGTCTTTCCTGCAGATCGGTCGGCACAGAGGCAAACCAGGGTTGGCAGGCAATGAAACGTTCCGCAGAAAGAGTGGTGCAAAACATGGGGAGGATTGTCGCTGCAGGCCAGCGCGAGAGTGCGGGAAAACCCGCGATAAATGTCGGACAGGCGACAGGTGTTGGATTTTCAGCGGCGACAACGCACACTGCGCGGCCTTTGCGTCGGCGGTGATGCAGGAGCGCGTCACAACAAAATGGAAACTGAAATGCTGAACATGAGACGTGTACTGGGTGCACTGCTGGCCCTGGTGCTGCTGGCGCCCTGGGGGGTGCTGCGTGCAGGTCCGGGTGTGACCGACAGCGAGATCGTCATCGGCCAGTCGCTGGGACTGACGGGGCCGTTGGCCGCCATGGCGCCCGAACTGGTGAACATCACCAAGACCTATCTGGAGGGCATCAATGCCCAGGGCGGCATCCACGGGCGGCGCATCCGCGTTGTGACGGAAGATGACGGATACCGGCCCGAAAACACCGTCCGGCTGGTGGGCAAGATGATCGAGCAAGACCAGGTGTTTGCTCTGATGAACCTGACCGGCACGGCCAATGTGGGCGCCATCCTGCCCTTGCTGGCCAAGGAGAACCCGCCTGTGCCGCTGATTTCACCCTTCACCGGGGCGGATCTGCTGCGGGAACCACCCATCAACCATGTCTTCAATGTCCGCGCCAGCTATGGCGACGAGGTGGAGAAACTGGTGCAGCACCTCACCACTCTGGGTGTGCCGCGCATCTCTGTGTTGTGGATGAACAATGGGTTTGGCAAGGATGGTTTGGCCGGTGCACGCAAATCCATGGAAAAGCGCGGGCTCAAGCTGCATTCCGATGCGCCGATCCAGGCCGATTCCTCCGATGTGCAGCAGGCCGTGCAGAGCCTGAGCGCCGGAGAGCCCGATGCCATCATCATGATCACGGCTGGCGCACCGACGGTCACTTTCATCAAGGCCTACCGCAAGGTGAGCCGCGCGGCCCGCTTCTACACCACCTCGGTGATGGGGTCGCAGTCCACCATTCAGGCGCTGGGGCCCGATGGCGTGGGCGTGGTCGTGACTTCGGTGGTACCGTTTCCCTGGAGCCAGAGCCTGCCGGTCGCCCGGGAATACCGGGATGTGCTGAAGAAGGCAGGAATGCAGGAGTCGGTGTCCTTCATTGGTCTGGAGACCTTCATCAATGCCAGGGTGCTGGTGGAAGGGTTGCGCCGCGCCGGCAAAGACCTGACGCGTCCCCGTTTCATCCAGGCCATGGAATCCCTGCAACACCTCGATGTGGGTGGTTTCGAGGTGGATTTTGGCAAGGGCGTGCGCCAAGGCTCACGTTTTGTGGATTTGACCATCATCGGCACGGGCGGCAAGTTCACCCGTTAGGATGGTTCCGTTTTAGTGACATGCATAGTTAAAGGAGCACATATGCTGGGTTTGATGCAGAGTCAGCCATTGCTGATCTCGTCGTTGATTGAGTTTGCCGAGCGCCACCATGGCGATGGGGAGATCGTTTCGCGCCGGGTGGAAGGCGATATCCACCGCTACACCTACCGTGATCTGGCAGCCCGCTCGCGCCAGCTGGCCAACGCGCTGGACAAACAAGGGCTGGCCTTCAGCGACCGCGTGGCGACGCTGGCCTGGAACGGCTATCGCCACATGGAAATGTATTTCGGCGTCAGTGGTTCTGGTCGTGTGCTGCACACCATCAACCCGCGCCTGCATCCCGAGCAGATCGCCTGGATCATCAACCATGCCGAAGACCAGGTGCTGTGCTTTGACACGACTTTCCTGCCCCTGGTGCAGGCGGTGCATGCCAAGTGCCCCACGGTCAAGAAGTGGGGGGCGCTGTGTGATGCCGACAAGCTGCCGGCAGATACGGGTGTTCCGGGCCTGGCCAGCTATGAGGCGTGGATTGCACCCCAATCGACCGACTATGCCTGGCCGCAGTTCGATGAAAACACGGCGTCCAGCATGTGCTACACCAGTGGCACCACGGGCAACCCCAAAGCCGCCCTGTACAGCCACCGTTCGACCACACTGCACGCCTATGCCGCCGCATTGCCCGATGTGATGTGCCTGTCGGCCCGCGATGCCGTTTTGCCCGTGGTGCCCATGTTCCACGTCAACGCCTGGGGCATTCCGTACTCTGCGGCGCTGACCGGTTGCAAGCTTGTTTTCCCCGGCCCGGCAATGGACGGAAAGTCGATCTACGAACTGATCGAGGCCGAGAAGGTCACCTACGCCGCAGGCGTGCCCACCGTCTGGCAAATGATGCTGGGTCACATGAAGCCCGCAGGCCTGAAGTTCTCCACGCTCAGGCGCACCGTGATTGGCGGTTCGGCTTGCCCGCCAGCCATGATCACCGCATTCCAGGACGACTTTGGCGTCGAGGTGCTGCACGCCTGGGGCATGACCGAAATGAGCCCGCTGGGCACCCTTTGCACGCTCAAGAACAAGCAGCTCGACCTGTCCAAGGACGAGCAAATGAAGATCCGCCAGAAGCAGGGGCGGGCCATCTTCGGTGTGGACATGAAGATTGTCGATGGCAATGGTGATGAATTGCCCTGGGACGGCAAGTCCTATGGCGACCTGCTGGTGCGTGGCCCCTGGATTCTCGATACCTACTACAAGGGCGAGAGCCCGCTGATCCAGGATGCCCAGGGCCGGGGCTGGTTCCCCACGGGCGACGTGGCGACCATCGACGCCAATGGTTTCATGCAGATCACGGACCGCAGCAAGGACGTCATCAAGTCGGGTGGAGAGTGGATCAGTTCCATCGACATTGAGAACATTGCCATGGCACACCCCGCCGTGGCCATGGCGGCCTGCATCGGCATGCCGCACCCCAAGTGGGATGAGCGCCCGATTGTTGCCGTCACGCTCAAGCCGGGTGCAG
Source organism: Giesbergeria sp. (assembly GCA_026647025.1). GTDB lineage: Bacteria > Pseudomonadota > Gammaproteobacteria > Burkholderiales > Burkholderiaceae_C > Simplicispira. Next base: position 4,151 of record JAPKHH010000103.1, on the reverse strand, counting down.
AGGTGACGCGCGAGGAGCTGCTGCAGTTCTTCGAGGGCAAGACCGCGAAATGGCAGATCCCGGACGACGTGGTGTTTGTCGAGGCCATTCCGTTGGGTGCCACCGGCAAGATGCTCAAGACACGGCTGCGCGAGCAGCTCAAGGATTACAGGCTTCCGGGCCTGTGATAGCAGGCTGCCATGGCCCTCGGGGGAGGGACATGGCAGTCGCGCGTGTGATAGGTGCTAGGGGCAATCCCTGAGCAATGACGCAGCGCAACACTGTACGCTGCACTTTGTCGATTCAACTGGAGACTGAAAAATGAAATTTGCTATCAAGACCGTAGCTGCTTCCCTTTTGCTGGCTAGCGCTACAGGTGCTTTTGCTCAAAAAGGTGAGACCGTCAAAATTGCCTGGATGGATCCTCTGTCTGGCCTCATGGCAGCGGTCGGTACGAACCAGCTCAAGAGCTGGCAGTTTCTGGCAGAAGAATTCAGCAAGAAGAATGTCGCGGGCGTGAAGTACGAGATCATCGGCATCGACAACAAGCTCAGCCCGCAAGAGACCTCCAGCGCCTTGCGCTCTGCCATCGACCAGGGCGTGCGCTACGTGGTGCAGGGCAACGGCTCGGGCCCGGCGCTGGCCATCATGGATGCGCTGGAAAAGCACAATGCCCGCAATCCCGGCAAGGAGGTGCTGTACCTCAACTACGCTGCGGTGGACCCTGACCTGACCAACAGCAAGTGCAGCTACTGGCACTTCCGCCTGGATGCCGACACCTCCATGAAGATGGAAGCGCTGACCACCTACATCAAGGATGTGCCAGAGGTCAAGAAGGTTTACCTGATCAACCAGAACTACTCGCACGGCCACCAGGTTTCCAAATACGCCAAGGAAATGCTCAAGCGCAAGCGCCCGGACATCCAGATCGTGGGGGACGACCTGTCGCCACTGGCCCAGGTGCGTGATTTCTCGCCCTACATCGCCAAGATCAAGCAGTCGGGTGCCGACACCGTGATCACCGGCAACTGGGGTTCCGATTTGGCGCTGCTCATCAAGGCTGCCAACGATGCAGGCCTGAACAACGTCAACTTCTACACCTACTACGGCTCCGTCTCGGGCACGCCCACGGCCATGGGTGCGAACGCCGCAGGCCGCGTGTACATGGTGGCTTATGCCCACATGAACCTGCCCGGCCCGCTGAACCAGATCGTGGTGGACTACAAGAAGAAGTTCAACGATGACATGTACACCGGCGCCGTGTACCACGGCTTTGCCATGCTGTCCGAAGCCTTTGCCAAGGCCAAGTCCACCGAGCCGGCCAAGGTCGCTCCCGTGCTGGAAGGCATGAAGTTCAAGAGCTTCAACGGCGAGGTCGAAATGCGCAAGACCGACCATCAACTCCAGCAAGGTCTGTTCATTTCCAAGTGGGAGAAGGCTGGCGGCAAGTACCCCATCGACTCCGAAGGCACGGGCTACACCTTTGTCCCGGTCAAGTACTACGAGCCCTACGTGGCCAGCACGCCCACGTCCTGCCAGATGAAGCGTCCTTCCTGAGGCGGCTTTCAAGCACACGAGGCCCGATGCCCCTCGGGCCTCTTTTTTTGACCCAATGGTGAAGCATTCCGATGAATTCTGAGTTTTTCGTCATCTCGACGCTCAACGGCGTGAGCTATGGACTGCTGCTGTTCATGCTCAGTTCGGGCCTTACGCTGATCTTCAGCATGATGGGCGTGCTCAATTTTGCGCACACCAGTTTCTACATGCTGGGAGCCTATTTCGCCTACACCATCTCCAGTGTGGTGGGGTTCTGGCCAGCCCTGGTACTGGCACCCCTGGCCGTCGGCGCGATGGGGGCGCTGTTCGAGCGTTACAGCCTGCGGCGGGTACACAAGTTCGGGCATGTGCCCGAGTTGCTGGTGACGTTCGGTTTGTCGTATCTGATTCTGGAACTGGTGCAACTGGTGTGGGGACGTTCGACCGTACCCTATGGCCTGCCAGAGCAGTTGCAGGGGCCGCTTTTCACCATCTACGGCACACAGTTTCCCAAGTCGCGCTCTTTCATCATGCTGGTCGCACTGGTCATGCTGGCATCGGTGTGGCTGCTGCTGACGCGCACGCGCATCGGCCTGGTCATCCAGGCCGCTCTCAAGCACCCCGAGATGGTGCAATCACTGGGCCACAACGTACCGCGCGTCTTCATGCTGGTGTTCGGTGGTGGCTGTGCGCTGGCCGGCCTGGCCGGAGTGATCGGCGGCAACACCTATGTCACCGAGCCCGCGATGGCGGGGTCGGTGGGTTCCATCATCTTCGTGGTGGTGGTGGTGGGCGGCATGGGATCGCTCGCGGGGGCCTTTCTGGCCTCGCTTCTCATCGGGCTGGTGCAGACCTTTGCCGTGGCCATGGACCAGTCGCTGGCCACAGGCCTGCAACTGCTCGGCATGACCGTCACCGAAGAAACCTTTGGCTGGCCATTGCTCAAGCTCACCATCTCGCAGGTGGCGCCCATCCTGCCGTACCTGTTTCTGGTATTGATCCTGATCTTCCGCCCCAAGGGCCTGTTGGGCACGCGGGAGGACTGAAGCCATGACAACGACCACATCTACCGCCACTTCGTACTACCGTTTCAAGCCCTGGAACGTGGGACGCATCGTTATCTGGAGCCTGTTTGCGCTCATCCTCATTGCCGCGCCGCTGGTGTTCACCAGCAGCCTGGCACTGACCATGCTGTCGCAAATCGGCTACCTCATCATCATCTGCCTGAGCTACAACATCCTGCTGGGGCAGGGCGGCATGCTCAGCTTTGGGCATGCCGTGTATACCGGACTGGGCTCGTTTCTGGCGATCCATGCCATGAACCTGGCCGGCGAGGGTCGCATGCCCATCCCGCTGGTGCTCATTCCCTTGGTCGGCGGTCTGGCCGGCATGCTGTTTGCCGTCCTGCTGGGCTTTGTCACCACCAAGAAATCGGGCACCACCTTTGCCATGATCACCCTGGGCATCGGTGAACTCGTGGCCTCGATGGCCCTGATGTTTCCCGGCTTCTTTGGCGGCGAAGGCGGCATCACCACCGACCGTGTGTATGGCAAGTCCATCATGGGCATCAGCTTTGGTCCGGCCATTCAGGTCTATTACCTGATCGCAGCCTATTGCTTTGTCTGCACGGCGGCCATGTTTGCTTTCACGGGGACGCCGCTGGGGCGCATGTTGAATGCAGTGCGCGACAACCCGGAGCGTGTTGAGTTCATTGGCTACAACACCCAGCGGGTGCGCTATTTCGCGTTCATCGTGGCCGGGTTCTTTGCAGGCATTGGCGGCGGGCTGACCGCGATCAACTTCGAAATCATCACGGCGGTGGACAGCGTGAGCGTGATCCGCTCGGGGGGCTATCTGCTGTTTACCTTCCTGGGGGGGGCCACGTTCTTCTTCGGACCCATCATCGGCGCGGTGCTGCTGGTGTTTGCCTCCGTGCTGCTGTCCGAGTTGTCCAAGGCCTGGCTGCTGTACCTGGGGCTGGTGTTTCTGTTCATGGTCATGTTTGCGCCGGGCGGTGTGGCCAGCCTCATCATGATGAACCTGCGTCTGGCCAAATTCGGCAAGCTGCGCGCCTTGTTGCCATCGTACCTGGCGTTGTTTGGCACGGGGCTGGTCGCTGTGCTGGGCGCTGCCTGCATGGTCGAGATGACCTACCACCTGCAGCTCAACGAAGCCCTGGGGCCAGAATTGACCTACCTGGGCGCCACGCTCAATGCCAAGGCTTTTTCGAGCTGGTTTGGCGCCGGGTTCGTGCTGCTGACCGGGCTGGGGCTGTTCGAGCTGTGCCGCAGACAGTTCCGGCGCCAGTGGGACCACATCCAGGAAGAAATTGAACACCAGATCAAGCGTGGGGAGGCGCTGTAACCATGGCGCAAAACGCTACCTATGCATTGGAGCTGCGCAATCTGCGCAAGAGCTTCGGCAAGACGGAGATCATTCGCGGTGCTGAACTGGCCGTGCAGGCGGGCGAACGGGTGGCCATCATTGGCCCCAACGGCGCCGGCAAGTCCACGCTGTTCAACCTGATCAGCGGGCGCTTCGCGCCCACCAGCGGGGAGGTGCTGCTCAACGGGCAGCGCATCGATGGCAAAAAACCCTTCGAGATCAACCGCATGGGACTCTCGCGAAGCTTCCAG
>JAPKHH010000102.1:0-11457 GCA_026647025.1 Giesbergeria sp. | reverse complement strand
GTCCCGGCAAACTGTGCGGTGACCAGCACCGGCAGCACGTGGCGCGGTACGGGGTTTTGCAGGGGGGCTTGTGCCGTCACACGCCGCGCGCCCGGTCCGCTTTGAATTGCGCGCGGAACTCGGTGAAGCGCCCGGCATCCAGGGCTTCTCGCACTTCGCGCATCAGGTTCAGGTAGTAGTGCAGGTTGTGCACTGTGGTGAGCATGGGGCCGAGCATTTCGCCGCAGCGGTCGAGGTGGTGCAGGTAGGCGCGCGAGAAGCCGCCGCGCCCGCCCGCGTCCCAGGCCACGCCGTCCTTGCCTGCGCAGGCGTGGCAGGTGCAACTGGTGTCCAGGGGCTGGTGGTCGGTTTTATGGCGGGCGTTGCGGATTTTCAGGTCGCCGTAGCGCGTGAACAGCGTGCCGTTGCGCGCGTTGCGGGTGGGCATCACGCAGTCGAACATGTCCACGCCGTCGGCCACGCCCTGTACCAGGTCTTCGGGCGTGCCCACGCCCATCAGGTAGCGCGGCTTGTGCGGGGGCAGGCGGTGCGGGGTGTGCGCCATGATCTGCAGCATCTGCTCCTTGGGCTCGCCCACGCTCACGCCACCGATGGCGTAGCCGGGGAAGTCCATCTCCACCAGGGCTTCGAGCGACTCCTGGCGCAGGTGCTCGAACATGCCGCCCTGCACGATGCCGAACAGGGCGTTGGGGTTGCCCAGGCGCTCGAACTCGGCCTTGGAGCGCACCGCCCAGCGGCGGCTCATTTCCATGGACTTGCGCGCTTCAAGCTCGGTGGTCAGGTGGCCCTTGGTCTCGTAGGGGGTGCATTCGTCGAGCTGCATCACGATGTCGCTGTTGAGCACCGTCTGGATCTGCATGCTGACCTCGGGCGACATGAACAGCTTGTCGCCATTGACGGGAGAAGCAAAGTGCACGCCTTCCTCGGTGATCTTGCGCATCTCGCCCAGGCTCCAGACCTGAAAGCCCCCCGAGTCGGTGAGGATGGGTTTGTGCCATTGCTCGAACGCATGCAGGCCGCCAAAGCTTTGCATGATGTCCAGGCCCGGGCGCATCCACAGGTGGAAGGTGTTGCCCAGGATGATCTGCGCGCCCATGTCGTGCAGGCTTTGCGGCATCACGCCCTTGACGGTGCCGTAGGTGCCCACGGGCATGAAGATGGGCGTCTGCACGGGCCCATGGTTGAGCGTGAGTGTGCCGCGCCGAGCGTGGCTGGAGGGGTCGGTGGTGAGAATCTGAAACTGCAGCATGGGTGCGATTGTCCCAGATGGGCGTGCGCGCGCCGGGTGTGCGCCATGCCGGTGCGTGGGGCCGCTACACTGGTCTGAACAGACTACCCACCAAAGGAATTGCCATGCCCAGAATCCTCATCGCCGTTGACGGCTCGGAACTCTCGCTCGATGCCGTGCACCATGTGTTGCAGTTGGCGCAAGGTGGCCTGCGCGTTGATTGTGTGCTGGCCAACGTGCAGGAACCGGCTTCGCTGTATGAACTGGTCGTTTCGCGTGACCCGGACCTGATTGCCGCCGCCAGCCTGGAGGCGGGCGACCATCTCATGGCGTCGGCCCGTGCGCTGCTCGATGCGGCGGGGCTGGCCTACACCACCGAGATCGGCGTGGGGGACCCGGCGAACACCCTGGTGGACATCGTCGAGAGCACGGGTTGCGACATGATCGTGATCGGCGCGCGGGGTCAGGGCGCCATCAGCAGCGCGTTGCTGGGCTCGGTATCGCAGGCCCTGGTGCATGCCAGCCCGGTGCCGGTGACCATCGTCAAGCACGCCGAGGTGGTGGAGTTCGACGGCAGCGGCGAGGAAGAGCCCGCCGCCTGACCAAGAAAAAAGCCGACCCGCCTTGCGGCCGTCGGCTGGCAGGGTATTGCAAAAGGGGCCTCAGCTTCCCGTGGACGTAGGGAACCGGCGCGGCCCAGGCCAGTGGCCCCCGCGCAAGGGCCGAAGCGACACAGGGGGTTGTTTTTTTTCTTCAGGCCGCTTTGCGGAACGGTTCTGCCGGGCGCTGCAACTTGCCATGGGGCAAGGTGGCCAGGCGCTTGAACATGCGGCCACAGTAGCCGCGGATCCACAGGCATTTGTTCAGTTCATCCACGGGCAGCGGGCCCGACACCACCACAATGTCGTTGGCGATGTCTTGCGCGCCCGCAGCACGCAGGCGGCGGCGCGTGTTGTTGGCCCAGGACTGGATGCGCGTGGGGCTGCCATGCTGGTGCACCTCGCCGGTGTGCGCGTCAAAGGCAATGGCCACGGTATCGGTCTTGAGCCTGAAGCGCCGCTCCCCGGTGACCACACTGGGCGTATCGCGCATGTCGTACAGGTAGTAGCTGCCGGCCTTGAGCTGGTATTGCATGTCCATGGTGTTCTTCCTCTTGGCTGCATTGTCGAGCGTGCGCCGCATCGCCAATGGCGGGGAAAACGGTGGGAAACAGGCCCTTTTCAGGGGCGCACCACACGGCAGGCGCGCTGCGGGCGGTGCGGCAGCCATTGTGGCGGCAGCCCGTGGCCAGTTCAAGGAATGGCGCAGCGATTGCGTAACCGGATGTTGCCCTGGGTCAGAAATCCACCAGACTGAGCCCCACGGTGAACACGGTGCGCTTGCGGTTGTAGTCGATCATGCTGTCGCCATAGCCCGAGAACAGCTGGGTGTGCAGACGCAGGTTGCTCTTGCCCCCGCCCAGGCCTGTGCCCAGGGTCTGCATCCATTCCAGCCGCGCCGAGCCGCGGGGGCTGCTGTTGAGGGAGCTGCGCAGCGTCAGGCCCAGCGTGTTGTCCTTGTCCATGTTCCAGAACGCCGACAGTTCGCCCCGGCCGATGTAGTCGCTGATGTCCGGGTTGTCGTCGCTGCTGGCGCTTTCGCCAATGCGTTTCCACAGCCGGGCGTTGACCACCCAGCGGTTGTCCAGCTCCATGCCGGTCATCAGGTAGGCGCGGTTCCAGCTGCGGGACAGGGGCAGGCTTTGCCCGTTGGACTGGTGCACCACGCCAATGCCGCTGTAGCGCCAGCGCCAGCCCCAGGGCAGCTGTGCGTCGGTGGGGTAGACATACATCACCTCGGGCTCATGGTCGGTCGTGCGGAAAGGGCGCGAGATCTGGGGCGAGAACACCTGCCAGTACGACTGCTGGGTGTAGCCAAACCACAGCGAATCCTTGCGTGTGGGATGGTTCTGGGTGAACAAACCCTGGGCGATCTTGGTGCGCACGGAGAGCTGCAGCCGCGCCTCGGTGCGCCGGTAGGGGATGGACTGCGACGCCGAATGGTCGGGCGCCGATGAGGTGGGCTGGCGGTTCACGCTGCTGGCGGTCACCACCGAGGCGGTGATGGGCCGGTAGCCGCGGAAGCTGAAAGTGCCGCAGTCGCTGCCCGTCTCCAGCTCCCAGAAGCGCGAGAGACTGCTGTACTGCGGGTCGCGGCAGCCTGCGGTCTGTGCCACCTCAATCATGCGCGTGGCCGGCAAGGTTGTGTCTACCAGTGAGGGAGCTGCTGGTGGGACTTCCTGGGCGGCCGATGCCGCGGGCGCCTGCCAGGCCTGCTGGCCTGCCCACTGGTCAAAGCAGGTCAGGCGGGCCGCACTGTCGCTGATCGCGGCGCAGCGCTGCCATGCTGCATTGGGTGCCTGCGCCTGTGCGGCCGGGCTGGCCAGCAGGGCCGCCAGTGCCAGGGCCACGGGTGTGACTTTCAGGGGGATGACGCAGGAGGGCATGGTCGGGTTCTTTCGCACAGGGCTGGGCAGAAAATTTTAACAAAAATGGCTTGCAACGCTTATTGGACAAGCGCTATAAGCTATAAAATATATAGCTTTACGGGCTTGTCACTCAGGGGGTGACGACGCTGTTTTGCGCCTGGATTGCCTGGGCCTTGAGAGCGAATTCTGCCCGCAAGGCCTTGAGCTTTTCGCGCGGGTCTTCGCGTGCCGTGGTTTTGTCGAGCGCCATTTCCGCAATAAAGCGGCTGGGCTGCGCGGCGACCATTTCGCGGCCTTTTTTGCGCTTCTTGGTCCAGCTCACGGCCAGCGTGCGCTGGGCGCGGGTGATGCCCACGTACATCAGGCGGCGCTCTTCCTGCAGGCGCGAGAGTGTCTCGTCGCTGACCTTGAGTTGCTTGCCCCCGTCGTCATCGAGCTTGAAGGGCAGCATGCCCTCGGTCACGCCGGCCAGGATGACGTGCGGCCACTCCAGCCCCTTGGAGGCGTGCAGGGTCGAGAGCGTCACTACGTCCTGGTCCTTTTCGCGATCCGACAGGGTCGAGAGCAGGGCGATGGTTTGCGCCACTTCCAGCAAGCTCTTGGATTCGCTGGTCACCACGCTCCCGGTCTCTTCCTGAACCTGGCCGCCCGCGCGCTGGGCCATCCAGTCACAAAACTCCAGTACGTTGGTCCAGCGTGCAGCGGCCACCTTCTCGCTGTCTTCGCCGTCGTACAGGTGCTTTTCGTAGTCGATCTCTTTCAGCCAGTCGGCCAGGAAGGTGCGGGCGGCATCCTGCCCCAGTGTGTGCCGTGCGCGGTATTCCAGGTCGTTCACATAGCGGCCAAACTCGTGCAGGCCATCGAGCGCGCGGCGCGGCAGGGCGGCGGGCAGCATGGGTGAGAACAGGGCAGCAAACAGGCTTTGCCTGTGCTGCGTGGCGAACTGGCCCAAGGCGCCGAGCGTGGTGTGGCCAATGCCGCGTTTGGGGCTCGTAATCGCCCGCAGGAAGGCCGGGTCGTCATCCTGGTTGATCCACAGCCGGAACCAGGCACACAGGTCGCGGATTTCGGCGCGGTCGAAAAAGCTGGTACCGCCCGACACCTTGTACGGAATGTTGGCCCGCCGCAGCGCCTTCTCGAAGGGCTTGGCCTGGTGGTTGGCGCGGTACAGGATGGCAAAGCTCTTCCAGTCCGGCGGTGGGTTGGCCGCGGCGCGCAGGCTCTGGATGCGCGCCACGGCACGCTCGGCCTCGTGTTCCTCGCTGTCGGCATCGACCACGCGCACCGGTTCGCCTTCGCCCAGTTCGCTGAACAGCGTTTTGGGGTAGAGCTTGGGGTTGGGGCCGATCACGTTGTTGGCGGCGCGCAGGATGGCGCTGGTGGAGCGGTAGTTCTGCTCCAGCTTGATGACCTGCAACTGCGGATAGTCCATCGGCAATTTTTTGAGGTTGTCCAGCGTGGCGCCGCGCCAGCCGTAGATGCTCTGGTCGTCGTCGCCCACGGCGGTGAAATGGCCGCGTGTGCCCACCAGGAGCTTGAGCAGCTCGTACTGCGTGGCGTTGGTGTCCTGGTATTCGTCCACCAGCACATGGCCGAGCTGGCGCTGCCACTTCTCGCGCACCTCCGGAAAATCACGCAGCAGCTTGAGCGGAAGGCCGATCAGGTCATCAAAATCCACGCTCTGGTAGGCCGTGAGGCGTTCTTCGTAGCGCTGCATCAGCACGGCAATGCTGCGCTCGTGGTCGTCCTTGGCCTGGGCCAGCGCCTGCGCGCCGTTCAGCCCCAGGTTCTTCCACAGGCTGATGGTCCATTGCCACTGGCGCGCGGTGGCCGCGTCGGTGGTGCCGCCGGCGGCGTCTTTCAGGATGCTGGTCACATCGTCGCTGTCGAGGATGCTGAACTGGGGTTTGAGGCCCAGCAACTTGCCGTCCTCGCGCACCAGGCGCACGCCCAGTGCATGGAAGGTGCAGACCAGCACGTCCTTGGCCTGCCGTCCGATCAGGCCCTTGGCGCGCTCGCGCATCTCTGCGGCGGCCTTGTTGGTAAAGGTGATGGCGGCAATGGCCTTGGGCTCCATGCCGCGCTCGATCATGTGTGCAATCTTGTGCGTAATCACCCGTGTTTTGCCCGAGCCGGCGCCGGCCAGCACCAGGCAGGGGCCCTCGGTGTAATGCACGGCGCGCAGTTGGGCAAGGTTGAGACCAGCAGACATCGGGGAGGTGAAGCGGACGAGGACCGCGCAGGCGGGCGCCCGGTGGGGGGAAGGGAATCGAGCGGCAATGATACCGGTGCAGCATTTTGCATGGTGGCATGTGGCTGTGGCTGCGCCGATCGCCAGCCTTGTGCAAGCGTGCCGTGCGCTGGCGCCCCACAATAGCGCCCGTGCTGTCCGTTCTGCTCGTTACCTTTCCCTTCTTCGCGCTGGTGCTGTGCGGCTACCTGGCCGCACGCAGCGGTGTATTGCCGCAGCCGGCCATTCCGGGGCTCAATGCCTTTGTGCTGTATTTCGCGCTGCCATGCATGTTGTACCGCTTTGGCGCCAGCACGCCCATTGCGCAGCTGCTGGACCCGGCGGTGGCCGGGGTGTACCTGCTGTGTGCGCTGGCGATGGTGGCGGGCACGGTGCTGGCCACGCGCGGGCCGCGCACCAACTGGAACGACGCCGCTTTTGGCGCTCTGGTGGCGGCCTTTCCCAACACCGGCTTCATGGGCGTACCGCTGCTCGTCGCGCTGCTGGGTGCGCAAAGCGCGGGCCCGGCCATCGTCACCATCGTGGTGGACATGGTCATCACCACCTCGCTGTGCATCGCGCTCTCGCGGCTCGACGGTGCGGGCACGCATGGCATGGCGGTGGCGCTGCGCAACGCCTTGCGGGGCATGGCGACCAACCCCATGCCCTGGTCCATTGCGCTGGGGGCGCTGGCCTCGGCCCTGCAGTTCGGTTTGCCCGGCCCGGTGGACAAGACGGTGGCCATGCTGGCCGATGCCGCCTCGCCTGTGGCGCTGTTCACCATTGGCGCCGTGCTGGCGCGTTCGCAGATGAACCAGCACGAGCAGGTGCTGATGCGCGACTACGTGCCCGTGGCGCTGGCCAAGCTGCTGGTGCACCCGCTGCTGGTGTGGGTGGTGGGCCGCACGGCCATGGCGCTGGGGGTGCCGCTGGACCCGTTTGCCTTCACCGTGCTGGTTTTGTTGGCGGCGCTGCCCAGTGCCAGCAATGTGTCGCTGCTGGCCGAGCGCTTTGGCGCGCACAACGGGCGTGTGGCACGCATCATTCTGGTGTCCACAGCGCTGGCGTTTCTGAGCTTCTCGGCAGCCGTGGCCCTGCTGACCTGATTGCTATGTAATAAATAGCATTTGGCGTTTGATACACCGGCGTTGGAGCCTTAAAACACCTCAAATCGCCAGCGGGTCCACATCCACCAGCCAGCGCACCAGCCCCTTGTGTTCAGGCTGGTTGCGGGTGGCCTGCAGCACCGGTTGCCATGCAGCCAGAAAGCGCTGCAGCGCGGTGCGGTTGCTGCTCTCGACCAGCATCTGGGCGCGCTCCACCTGGGCCACGCGCTGGATGGTGAGTGGCACTGGCGGGTAGAGCGTGACCTGGTCCAGCCCTGGCAGCCCGTGGGCCTGCGCGGCGCTGCTGGCGGCGCGCAGAAAACCCTGGGCCACCTCCTGCGTGCGGGCGTCGGCGCGCACCAGGGCCTGGAAGGCAAACGGCGGCATGGCCGCTTCTTCGCGTTCCTTGAGCTGCTGCGCGGCAAACGCCGGGTAGTCGTGCGTGCGCAGGGCCTCGAACACGGCGTGGCCCGGGTGAAAGCTCTGCACCCACATCTCGCACTGCGTTCCCTGGGCGGCCATGTAGGCCGCGTCGCGCCCGGCCCGGCCCGCCGCCTGCATGAGCAGGGCCAGCAGGCGCTCGGGCGCCCGAAAATCGCTGGAGAACAGGGCGCCGTCGGGCTGCACCGCCGCCACCAGGGTGATGCGCCGAAAGTCGTGGCCCTTGGCGATCATCTGCGTGCCCACCAGCACATCGACCTCGCCCGCGTGCACCTGGGCCAACTGGCTTTGCAGCGCCCCTTTGGCGCGGGTGCTGTCGGCGTCGATGCGCGCCACGCGCACGGGGCTGCCGTCCGGGCGCTGCACGCCGTCCAGCAGGGTGGCCAGTTGTTCTTCGAGCTGTTCGGTGCCCCGGCCCAGGGCGACGATGTCGGGGCTGCCGCAGCCGGGGCAGGCGCGCGGCACGCGCACGGCAAAGCCGCAGTGGTGGCAGCGCAGGCTGCGGTCGAGTTTGTGGAACACCTGGTGCGCGCTGCAGTGCGGGCAGTCGCTCTTCCAGCCGCAGTCCTGGCAGTGCAGCACCGGGGCATAGCCCCGGCGGTTGAGCAGCACCATGCACTGCTCGCCACGCGCGATGCGCTCCGTCATGGCCGCCAGCAGCGGGGCCGAGAACACGGTGCGCCGGGGCTGGTGGTTCATGTCCACGCGGCGCACGCGGGGCAACTGCGCGGCGCCAATGCGGCTGGGCATGGCCAGGCGCTGGTAGCGACCGCCTTCGGGGTCGTCCGCGCTGGGCGGGCGGCTGGCGTGCCAGCTCTCCAGCGAGGGGGTGGCCGAGCCGAGGAGAACCTTGGCGCCCTGTTCGCGCCCGCGCCACACGGCCAGGTCGCGCGCCGAGTAGCGGGCGCCTTCCTGCTGCTTGTAGCTGGGGTCGTGCTCCTCGTCCACCACGATCAGGCCCAGGCCCGGCAATGATGCAAACACCGCCATGCGCGTGCCCAGCACAATGCGCGCCTGCCCGCTGTGCGCCGCCAGCCAGCTTTTGAGTCGCTGCGGGTTCGTCATGCCGCTGTGCAGCGAGACGACGCTGCCAGCGCCAAAGCGGGCCACAAAACGTTCTTCCAGCTGCGGCGTGAGGTTGATCTCGGGCACCATCACCAGCGCCTGGGCGGTGGGGCTGCGTGCCAGCAGGTCCTGCACGCAGCGCAGATAGACCTCGGTCTTGCCGCTGCCGGTGCTGCCAAACAGCAGGAACGGGCCTTTCTGAGTATCAATTTCGGCTCTGGCGATTTCCTGTTCTGCGCTGATTGCTATCAAAGGAGTAGCGTTGAAGGTGTCGCCCTGCGTGCGAGGGCGGCGCAGGCGGCGTGCCAGTTGTTCGGGCTGCAGGTCGCGCAGTTGCGGGGGCAGGGCGGCCAGGGCCACCTCGCCCAGGCTGCGCTGGTAGTAGCGCGCCGCAAACGCCACCAGGCGGCGCCAGGGGGCGTCCAGCGGGGCCAGGCCTTCCAGCACTCCGGCCACGGCGCGCAACTGGTGGGGGGATACGCTCTGGGCGCTGGCTGGTGCGTCCCACACCACGCCCAGCACCTCGCGCCGGCCCAGGGGCACCCGCACCAGCGTGCCGGGCGCAAGCGGCTGGGGGCTGGTGTAGTCGAGCAGGTCGTCCACGCCGCTGTGCGACGGGGTGTTGACGGCCACCTGCACGGTGTGGAGGGGGTGTGTCACGGGCACTGGAGTGGGGTCAGCGCCTTGATTTTCAGGCATTTGCACAGGCCGGGCCGCATTCTGTGGATAACTTTGTTGACATCCTGTCCGTCAAGCCATAGGGCGATAGGCTGCGCCGTGCGGTGGCTGGAATCGGAAAATTGTTGCGGTGCAAAAAATACCTTTTCAATCAATGACTTGCCACGGCAACATGCGCCTTGCAGGGCAGGGGGGCGGACCCTGCAACGCCGATCCCCCAGAGATGTGCACAAGTCAAGCGTCCGTGGCGCGTCAGCGGGCGGCAGTGGATAGAAATTGCGTCACGAAGGCCATCCAGTTCACTCATTTTTTTGCATTTCGGCTGCAAGTGCCTGTGGCGACAAGGGTTTTTCGAATCATCCAAATTTTCTGTGGATAACTTTGTTGATATCCCGTTGGTGAGTCGCGCAAGCCCTTGTGCCGTCGTGTTTTGGTTACTTTGCCTGCCAAACAGGCATTGCCTTTGTCGCCTTATGAATCAAGCACTTACGGGGATGTCATGGATTGGTTGCCACTTTGCCCGCCTGCGGCCGAGGGAATCGGCTGCAGCGCCCGCAGGGCCATTCGTGTGCATAAGTGGCGCCGCGTGGGCGGCGTCCAGGCTCAACGCTGGCGCTGCGCGCGCGAGTAGCTGTGCACGGCCTCGACCAGTGCCGCCACATGCTCGGGCGGGGTGAACTGGCTGATGCCGTGGCCCAGGTTGAAGATGTGCGTCGGGCCGGTCGTCGTGCGGTCGGTGTGGGGCTTGCCAAAGCTGTCGAGCACGGCGTGCACCTGGCTCGCAATCTGCGCAGGCGGGGCGAACAGCACGTTCGGGTCGATATTGCCCTGCAGCGCCTTGCCGGGGCCACCCACCTGGCCACCCACGATGGCGCGGGCCTTGCCCAGGTTGGCTGTCCAGTCCAGGCCCAGCACCTCGCAGTCGAGGGTGTTCATGTCGTCGAGCCAGATGCCGCCGCCCTTGGTGAAGACAATGCGCGGCACATCCTGGCCATCGACGCCGGTGCGCTTGAGCTGCGCCAGCACGCGGCGGGTGTATTCCAGGCTGAACTGCTGGAACGCACCATCGGCCAGCACGCCGCCCCAGCTGTCGAACACCATCACGGCCTGGGCGCCTGCGTCGATCTGGGCGTTCAGGTACTGCGCCACGGCATCGGCGTTCACGGCCAGGATGCGGTGCATCAGGTCGGGGCGGCTGTACATCAGGCTCTTGACAAGGCGGTAGTCGTCGCTGCCCTTGCCTTCGACCATGTAGCAGGCCAGCGTCCAGGGGCTGCCCGAGAAGCCGATCAGCGGCACGCGGCCGTTCAGGGCCTTGCGGATGCTGGTGACGGCGTCGAACACATAGCGCAGCTTGTCCATGTCGGGCACGGCGAGTTCGGCCACGGCGGTCTCGTCGCGCACCTGTTTGGCAAAGCGCGGGCCCTCGCCTTCGGCAAACGTCAGGCCCAGGCCCATGGCGTCAGGCACGGTCAGGATATCGCTGAACAAAATGGCGGCGTCGAGCGGGAAGCGGTCGAGCGGCTGCAGCGTCACTTCGGTGGCGTAATCCACGTTGGTGGCCAGGCCCATGAAGCTGCCGGCGCGCGCGCGCGTGGCCTTGTATTCGGGCAGGTAGCGGCCCGCCTGGCGCATCAGCCACAGGGCCGGCGCTGGATGATCGACGTGGATGCCGTCGCGCGCGGCCTGAGCTCCGCGATCTCGCCAGGCGGGCACTGTTCGCAACGCGTGGCGGCCCGAGTGTGGCGCGTGGGCGCGGTGCCGTGGCAAGGCGTGAGTCGCGAGGTATTCCTTGCCCGCGGCCTCGGCTGGCCAGACGGCGGCGACATCATCCCGCCAATCGGCGGGAACGGGCGCGCGATCGTGTTCGTGACGGGCATGGCCCCGCCGACGCAAGCGTGGCCGGAGCTGCCGCCAACGGTCGTTCAACTGTCCAACACCGTGCAGCTGCAGGGTGGCAGTATCACCATCGCGCTTGCGGACATCTGCGCGATGCTGCAGGACACCGATGCCGCAAACGAAGCTGTATGCGCGGTGCCTCGCACGCCCCGGGCACGCAATCGCCAACTCCGGCGCAACATCAGAGCTGAACTGAGATCGTTCGTCCAGGACGAAGAGATCAGAGACGCTTACTTGGTGCACGGCGATGTGCGTTCGACGGCGAAGGCCCTCGGCATCTCGAAGGACAAGGTCTCCGGCGGGGCCCCTGCGTGAACCGCTCGGCCGGCTCGCCACCGCGCAC
>JAPKHH010000101.1:0-11573 GCA_026647025.1 Giesbergeria sp. | reverse complement strand
GGTGCGCTTGGCGAAAAAGGCTTCGATGCCCTCGGGCAGGTCGGCCGTGTGGCCACATTGTGCAAAAGCGGCGGCTTCGGCGTGCAGTTGTGTGGGCAGGTTGTGGTCGAAGCTGCTGCGCAGCAGGCGGCGCATATGGCCATAGGCCACGGTGGGCCCGGCGGCCAGGCGCTCGGCCATTTGCTGCACGGCGGCGTCCAGCTCGGCGGCGGGCAGCACGCGGTTGATGAGGCCCAGGCGCTCGGCCTCGGGGGCGGTGTAGGTGTCGCCCAGCAGGGCGATTTCCAGCGCGCGGCGCAGGCCCACCAGGCGCGGCAGTGCCCACGAGGCGCCCACGTCACAGTTGGTGCCCAGCTTGATGTAGGCCAGGTTCAGGCGGGTGTCCTCGGCGGCGAGCACAAAGTCGGCCTGCAGCATGAGCGCCAGGCCGGCACCTGCTGCCACACCGTGCACCTGGGCAATGACGGGGGCGTTGATGTGGGCCAGCAGGGGCAGGGCCTGGTTGAGGGGCGTGAGAATGTCGTGGGCGCCCTGCACCGGGTCGGCGCGCAGGGTGGCCAGGTCGCCCCCGGCCATGAAGCCCTTGCCGTTGCCGCGCAGCACCACGGCGCGCACGCCGGGGTCGGCGGCGATGGTCTGCACGGCGGCCAGAAAGGCCTGGGCCATGGGCACGTCGATGGCGTTGAGGGCCTCGGGGCGGTTGAAGCGCAGCGTGGCGATGGCGCCCTGGCGCTCGAGCAGCACAGGGGGCGGGGTGGTGGGGGCGTGCATGGGGGATGCTCCTGAATTAAGAGCTGGTAGCGCTTTACTGCATTGGGTTTAAGATATTTTTATATTCAAAAACCAATACCATCAAGCGCTGGCAGCTCTTGTTTTGATAGTGCACTGCGCTAGCGGTACAAGGTCTCGATCTCTTCGGCGTAGGTCTTGTAGATGCTGGAACGCCGCACCTTCATGGTGGCGGTGACTTCGCCGTCGTCGTGGTCCAGCTCCTTGGTGAGCAGGTGAAACTTGCGGATCTGCGAGACCTGGGCCAGGCGCTCGTTGCCGGAGCGGATGGCGTCGTCGATGAGGGCGCGTACCTGGGGCATTTCCACCAGCGAGCGGAAATGCGTGAACGGCAGGCGCTGCGCCTCGGCCCATTTGCCCACGGTTTCAAAGTCGATCATGACCAGCGCGCCGACGAATTTGCGGCCCTCGGCCACGATGACGCATTCCTTGATGTAGGGGCTGCCCTTCATCGTGTTCTCGATCTCGGACGGCGTGAGGTTCTTGCCACCGGCCGTAATCATGATGTCCTTGAGGCGGTCCACAATTTTGAGCTGGCCGCGCTCTTCGCGCACCACGTCGCCCGTGTGCAGCCAGCCGTCCTGGATGCTTTGCGCCGTGGCCTCGGGGTTCTTGTAGTAGCCCGCGAACACCATGTCGCCCTTGATCTGGAACTCGCCCGCCTCGCCAATGCGCCACTCCACGCCCTGCGTGGGCACGCCGACGGTGCCCACGGCCACGTCGCTCAGCCGGTGGCCGGTGACCATGCCGCTCGACTCGGTCAGGCCATACACCTCGACCAGGGGCACGCCCAGCACGCGGAAGAACCGCACCACATCGGGTGGAATGGGCGCGGCGCCAGTCAGCGCCACGTGCACATCGCGCAGGCCCAGGAAGTTCTGCAGCGCACGGAACACCAGCCAGTAGCTGGCGGCAAAGCGCAGCCGCTCGCCCAGGCTCCATGCGGCGCGCGGCTTTTCGGCCAGGGGCTGGCAGGCGGCGTAGGCCTTGGCAAACAGCGCGCGGCGCAGGCCGCCGGTCTCCTGCAGCTTGATGCTGATGGCGGCGTGCATTTTTTCCCAGATGCGCGGCACGCCCAGGAACATGGTGGGCGCCACCTCGCGCAGGTCTTCCTGCACGGTGCGGATGGATTCGCCAAAGTTGACCTGCGAGCCGATGTACACCGGGCAAAAGGTGGTGAGCATTTGCTCGGCCACGTGGCACAGCGGCAGGTACGACAGGTGGGTGGTGCTGTGCGAGAGCTCCAGGCGATCGACGATGCCGGGCACCACGCCGCGGATGTTGCGCCACGACACCATCGCGCCCTTGGGCTTGCCGGTCGAGCCCGAGGTGTAGATCATGAGGCCGATGTCGTCGAGCGTCTGCTGCGCCAGCGCCTGGTCGATCAGGGCCTGCTGGCCCGATGCGGCGCCCCGCTTTTCCAGCGCGTCGAAGGTGGTGATCAGGTCGCGCACCTCGGGCGCAAAGCTGCGCAGGCCCTTGGTCTCCATGACGATGATCTTCTTGAGGCGCGGCAGCTGGTCGAGGGCCTCGATCAGCTTGTCGGTCTGCTCCTGGTCCTCGCAGACCATGATCTCGATGTCGGCATGGCCCACCACATAGGCCACCTCGGACGAGGGGCTGGTGGGGTACACCCCCACGGTGACGGCGCCCACCAGGCCCGCGCCCATCTGGGCCAGCACCCATTCGGTGCGGTTTTCGGAGATCACGCCCACATGGCCGCCCGCAGACAGGCCCAGGGCGCGCAGGCCCAGGCCGACATGGCAGGCGCGCTGGTAGTACTGCGCCCAGGTAAAGGGCTTCCAGATGCCGAAGTCCTTTTGCCGCAGCGCAATGCGCTGCGCATCGGTGCGTGCGCGTTCGCGCAGCATTTGGGGCAGGGTGAGTTCGGGGAGATTCAACATATCAGTGATCCATTGCGCATCGTGTCCACGCGCAGCCGTAAAACCGGCGCGGCCCAGGCCAGCGGCCACCGCGCAAGGGCCGCCCCGCCGCGCTGGTGGCGTCCCCCTTCCCGCATCGCGCAGCGAGGCGAGAGAAGGGGGAAGGCGCGAAGCGCCACAGGGGGTTGTTCGCGCTCACGACAGCCACCTCTTCCTGCGCTTGTAATGCTTGATGTCCTTAAAGCTTTTCGCTTCGCCGCCGCCGCCCATGCCCAGGTAGAACTCGCGCACGTCGGGGTCGCTCGCCAGGCGCTCGGCCGTGCCGTCGATGACGATCTTGCCGTTCTCCATGATGTAGCCGCTGTGCGCCACGGCCAGGGCCACGGTGGCGTTCTGTTCGACCAGCAGCATGCTGGTACCGCGCTCGGCGTTGATGCGCGCGATGATGGTGAAGATGTCCTCCACCAGTTTGGGCGAGAGGCCCAGCGAGGGCTCATCGAGCAGGATCAGCTCGGGCTGCGCAATGAGCGCGCGGCCAATGGCCAGCATCTGC
The DNA here is from genome assembly GCA_026647025.1 of Giesbergeria sp. Taxonomy (GTDB): domain Bacteria; phylum Pseudomonadota; class Gammaproteobacteria; order Burkholderiales; family Burkholderiaceae_C; genus Simplicispira. The sequence goes on along the minus strand of JAPKHH010000101.1, from coordinate 8,348 downwards.
TGTTCGCCGCCCGAAAGGTAGCCTGCCAGGCCCTTGCGGCGCTCGTGCAGGCGGGGGAAATACTGGTAGACGAGGTCGAAGTCGGGCTTGGCCTCTTTGCGACCGGTGAGCGCATAGGTGGCGGCGACCAGGTTTTCCTCGACCGTGAGGTCTTCAAACACGCGGCGCCCCTCCATCACATGCGAGAGGCCGCGCCGCACGAGCTGCTGCGGCGCGTACTGTGCGGTGCTCTGGCCATTGAAGAGGATGCTGCCGCTTTCCAGTGCACCGTCTTCCAGCGTCAGCAGCCCCGACACGGCCTTGAGCGTGGTGGACTTGCCCGCCCCGTTGCTGCCCAGCAGCGCCACGATGTGGCCGCGCGGCACGGCCAGCGACAGGCCGCGCAGGGCCTGCACCACCTTGTTGTAGATGACCTCGATGTTGTTGACTTCGAGGACGTGGTCCGTGGCTTTCTGGGTCATGGCAAAGGCGGTGTCAGAGCTTGATCCAGTCGGAGGCGGCCACCATTTTTTGCGCCTTCATGTCCGCGCGGTACACGCGACCCACGGGGATGGAGTTGCCGCTGATGGTGATTGGCACGCCAATCAGGCCGCCGGTGTCGAAGTCCTTGATGCTGTTGAGCGCGGCCTTGAGGTTCTTGCCGTTGAGCTCCTTGCCCGCGTCGATACAGCGCTTGGCCGATTCGGTGAACAGCATGGCGGCCAGAAAGCCCTGGATGTAGGCCGTGCTCTGGTACTCGGGGCGCATCTGGCGGATCTTCTCCAGCATGGGCGCCTTTTCGGTGTCGTAGTAGTAGCGGTAGGGCATCACGCCCATGAAGCCGTCACCCGCGTCGCCCATCTTCATCACCGTGGAGCTGTCCATGGTCCAGAAGGTGCCCATCCACTTGCTCTTCATGCCCTGCTGCTTGCCCTGGGTGATGAACTCGGGAATGGGCGCGAGGATGTAGCCGTGGAAGATGGTGTAGTCAGGCGCGGCGCGGCGCAGCTTGATGACCTCGGTGGACACGTCCACGCTACCGGCGGGCGTCATGATCTTGACGGCCACCGACAGGCCCAGCTTCTTGGCCAGGGCTTCGCTGGAGTCGATGGGGTCGCGGCCGAACTCGGAGTCGGAGTAGACGAAGGCCACCTTGGCGCCCGGTTTTTCCTTGGCGATGTGGTTCAGCAAAATGCCGAACATCTCGGTGTAGTCGGGGCCCACCAGGAACTGGTGGGGGTATTTCTTGGGGTCGTTGAGCTCGGTGGCAAACGAGGCCCCGGCCATCATGATCTCGCCCGTGCGGTCCAGCTCGGGGTTGATGGTCTTGGCGAAACCGGTGGAGTCGCCGTAGTACAGGTGCACCTTGTTCTGGCTGGTGATCTTCTTGAAGGCGGCCACCGAGGCATCGACCTTGTAGCCGGTGTCCTCGGGCACGTACTTGAGCTTGCGGCCCTTGATGCCGCCGGCGTCGTTGACGATCTTGGCGTAGTCCTTCATGCCGGCGTCGATGCCGATGCCGGCAAAGGCAAACACACCCGTCATGGGGATGGAGCCGCCAATGACGATGTCTTCACCGCCCGCCTGGGCGTGTGCGGCTAGCGGCGTGGCCAGTGCGGCGCCAGCGGCCAGCAGCAGGGAGCGGCGGCGTTGGGAGGTCAGGGAATGGGGCATGGTTGTCTCCTTCTTGCGTTTTCAAAGGGTCCCGCCGCGTCAGTTGCGGAAGGGCCACAGGTGGAAAAATCGGCGAATGCGCCGCCACACTTCTGCGAGCCCCTGTGGCTCGAACACCAGAAATCCGATGATCAGCAGACCAAAAATGATGGTGCGCACGGGCGAGAGAAACACCGTGAGATTGGCCCCGCCGGGCAGCAGGTCGAACACCAGCTTGAGCAGCTCGGGCACCATGGTCATGAAGACCGCACCCAGGATGCCGCCCAGGATGGAGCCCATGCCGCCGACGATGATGGCCGCCAGGAAGAAGATGGACATCATCAGCGGAAAGCTCTCGGGCGTGACCACGCGAAAGAAGTACGCCCACAGGCCGCCAGCCACCCCGGCGTAGAACGACGACAGGCCAAACGACAGCAGCTTGTAGCGCAGCAGCGGAATGCCCAGCACCTCGGCCGAGATGTCGCGGTCGCGGATGGCGATGAAGGCCCGGCCAATGCGCGTGCGAAACAGGTTGGCGGCCCCCAGCAGCATGAGCAGGGTGACGGGCACGATCAGCCAGTACAGGCGAAACGAGGTATCGAGCGGCAGCCCGAACAGGCTGGCCGGGGGCACGCTCAGGCCGCCGGTGCCGCCGGTGAAGTCGAAATTGGCAAACAGAAAGTGCGCGATGAACGACGCTGCAATGGTGGCAATGGCCAGGTACAGCCCCTTGACGCGCAGCGACGGAATGCCCACCACAATGCCGCCCAGCATGGCCACCACGCCGCCGCAAAAAATGTTCAGCAGAAAGGGCGTGCCCCACCGCGCCTGCATGATGGCCACCGTGTAGGCGCCCAGCCCCATGAAGGCGGCCTGCCCCATGCTGACCAGGCCGGTGTAGCCGGTGAGGATGTTCAGCCCCGCGCTGCTGGCCACATTGATGCTGACCAGGCAGGCCAGGTACAGCCAGTAGTCGCTGGCCATGAAGGGGAACAGCACCAGCAGTGCGGCGCCCACGGCCAGCCACACCTTCTGGGTCTGCGAGTCGAACAGCGCCGCGTCGGCGACGTAGCTTTCCTTGAGGGTTCCGATGCGCATCTGTCACTACTCCAAAACGCTGTGGGCTGCAGACGTTGCCAGCCCTGGCGGGAAAAAACCGCCGAACAAAAGACCGCGGAGCAGGCCATGCCAGCAACCGCCGTGGAACCGGCTTTGCCGGGCCAGTGGCGGTGTCCCCCTTGAGGGGGAAGACGCGAAGCGGCGCAGGGGGTGCTTCATAGTCTCTCGATTTCGTGCGTGCCGAACAGGCCGTAGGGGCGCACCATGAGGATGCACACCAGCACGATGAAGGTGGCCAGCAGCTTGTATTCGCCGCCCAGATAGCTGCCCGCCAGGGCTTCGACCAGGCCGATGAACAGGCCGCCCACCAGCGCGCCGAGCACGCTGTCGAGCCCGCCCACAATCACCACCACCAGCACCGACAGGCCGAACACGCCCATGCTTGACGAGATGCCGCCAATGGAGCCGACGATGATTCCGGAGATGGCCGCCAGCATGGCAGACACCACCCAGGAGAGCGAGAACACGCGCGGCACGTTGATGCCCACCGAGTAGGCGGCGGCCTGGTCGCTGGCCGTGGCCCGCAGGGCCACGCCACCGCGCCAGAAGCGGAACAGCAGCAGCACAGCGGCAATGAGGACCACGGCGATCACGGCGCCCCAGAACACCTTGGGGGCAAGGAAGGCATCGCCCACCATGATGGGGTCGCTGGGCAGGAAATCAGGCAGGCGGCGCTGGTCGGCGCTCCAGATCATTTCGACCACGCCGACAAGTACCGAGCCCAGGCCCACCGTGACCATGAAGACGGAAATGGGCGGCTCGCCCAGCAGCGGACGGATCATGGTGCGCTCGATCACCGCGCCCAGCAGGCCGGTGCCCAGCACCGCCGCGGGGATGGCCAGCCACAGCGGCAGCGCCATCATCGAGGCGAACGTGAAGAACAGGTAGGCACCTGCCATGAGCATTTCGCCGATGGCGATGTTCACCACGCGCGTGGCCTTGTAGACCATCACGAAGGCCAGGGCGGCCAGCGCATACAGCCCGCCGCTGGCAATGCCGGTCAGGCTGATTTCAAACAGGTAGGACCAATCCATCATGCGGCTCCCTGTGCGTGGGTGGCGGCCTGCAGCTTGCGGCGCAGGTCGCCCACGTCGCCCGAGCCGAGGTAGGCGCGGTTGACTTCAGGGTCGGCCTGCACCACGGCGGGCGTGCCCTGGGCAATGACCTGGCCGAAGTTGAGCACGACGACGTGGTCCGACAAATCCATCACCATGCCCATGTCGTGTTCCACCATCAGCACCGTCACACCCCATTCGGTGCGCACATCGAGGATGAAGCGCGCCATGTCTTCCGTCTCCTCGCGGTTCATTCCGGCGACGGGTTCGTCGAGCATCAGGATCTGCGGCTGCATGGCCAGGGCGCGCGCCATCTCCACGCGCTTTTGCAGGCCATAGGACAGGGCCGAGACCGGTGCGTGGCGGATGTGGTCGATCTCCAGGAAATCGATAATGCGCTCCTCGATGTCGGCGCGCAAAGCCGCCTCTTCGCGGCGTGCGCGGCCCATGTAGAACAGCGCATCGAGCACGTTGGTCTGGAGGTGCGCGTGGCGACCGAGCTTGATGTTGTCGAGCACCGTCATGCCGCGAAACAGCGCGATGTTCTGAAAGCTGCGGCCCAGGCCCAGCTTGGCGCGCTGTGGTGCCGGAATGCGTGTGATGTCCTGGCCCTTGAACCGGATGCTGCCCCCCGTGGGCCGGTAGAAGCCCGAGATGGTGTTGAACAGCGAAGTCTTGCCCGCGCCGTTGGGCCCGATCACGGCGGTGATGGAGCCCGGCTGCACGCCAAAGCCCACGCCCGACAGCGCCTTGACGCCGCCAAACGCCAGCGTGACGCCATCGACTTCCAGCAGGGGGGCGGCGGGGGTGCCGCCAGGGTGTTGTATCGCCATCGCTCTCTAGGGGTTTGTGCGGGCCAAAAAAATGCTACTCGTACGTAAACTATTTACTTATGAGTAGCATTTTGGATGTGTCTCCCTATCGCTGCATTGGTAGTTTCCCTGTGTAATACCCCCTTATGACTGAATCCACCGCCGCCAGAAAGACCCGCGCCCCGTCTGCTGCCGCATCACCCTGGGCCAGCGTGCCCGACCGCCAGCAGCAGCGCGAGGCCAAGCGCCATGCCGTGCTGCAGGCCGCCGCGCAGCTGTTCAACGAGAGGGGCTTTCACGCTACCTCGCTCGACGACATTGCCGCGCGCCTCAACGTGAGCAAGCCCACGCTGTACTACTATGTAAAGAACAAGGACGAGATCCTGCTGCAGTGCGTGCGCCAGGGGCTGGAGATGACGCTCGAAGGTATCGAGGCCTCGCGCCAGGCGGGCGGCAATGCGGTGGACCAGTTGCGTGCCTGCATGCAGGCGTATGCCAACATCGTCATGCAGCCTTTTGGCATGTGCCTGATCCGCGTGGGCGACGAGGAGGTTCCCGAGCCCAGCCGCTCGGAACTGCGCCGCATGAAATCTGAGATCGACCTCGCTTTCAGGCGCCTGGTGGCCCAGGGGGTGCAGGAGGGATCGCTGCAGCCCTGCGACCCCAAGATGACCGCCTTTGTGATTGCTGGCGCTTTGAGCTGGATCGGCCGCTGGTACCAGCCCGGCGGCGAGTACACGCCCGAGCAGATCGCCGAGCAGTGCATTGCGACCTTGTGCGAGGGGGTGTTGCGGCGGGCCGATACGCTGCCCGCCCCGGCGGCCAAGCCCGCGCGCAAGCGGGGGAGTGTGGTGACCAAGGCTTGATGACCCACCGTTTTTTTGATTTTTAGCTTCTAGCGCTTGATAGATAAGCGCTAATTGCTATTGTTTTGGTAGCGTTTTGCCCGGAGGTGTCGTGCCATCGCCCACCGCCGCCAGGTCGTCCAGGATGGGGCAGTCGGGCCGGTCGTCGCCGTGGCAGCACTGCACCAGCGACTGCAGCGTGCGCTGCATGGCCTGCATGGCGGCGATGCGGGTGGCCAGGTCATCGATGTGCGCCTGGGCAATGCTTTTGACCTGGCTGCTGGCGCGTGCCTTGTCTTGCCACAGGCCGAGCAGGGTGGCGATTTCGGCCATGGAGAAACCCAGGTCGCGCGCACGGCGGATGAAGCGCAGGGCGTGCACTTCGGCTTCGGTGTACTGGCGGTAGCCGCTGTCGGTGCGGCCCACGGGGGGCAGCAGGCCCAGCGATTCGTAGTGCCGCACCATGCGCGCCGACACCCCGGCGCGCTGGGCCGCGATGCCGATGGGCACGGGCCAGCCGGTGGCGGTGGTCATGCGGCGACCGTGTAGCCTTCTTCGGCGATGGCGGCGGCCAGGGCTGCGCGGGGTTGCTCGCTGGTGACGTCCACACGGTTGTGGGCGCGGTCGATCTGCACGGTGGCCTGCGGGTCAAGCTCTTGCACGGCGTTGGTGACGGCGCGCTCGCAGTGGCCGCAGGTCATGCCTTGAACGTCAAACTGGTGCTGCATGGGGAAATCCTTTCAGGGTGATTTGCAATGGGAAGGCCTGCATCATGAACCTTGACGCCATGGCAAGGTCAAGCCATGGCGAGGGGTTTCATTTTATTTTTGCCCGGCGCTTGACCTTGTCATGGCGTCAGGGTTTAGGGTAGCGACCATGAACACCACCACCGCTCTTTCTCCCCCCGCCAGCGAAGGCGCCTCCCAGGAGCTGGACTTGTCGATTGGCGGCATGACCTGCGCCACCTGTTCGGGCCGCGTGGAGCGTGCACTGCGCAAGGTGCCGGGCGTGCAGAGCGCTACGGTGAACCTGGCGACGGAGACAGCGCGCGTCCAGTTTTCTGCGCCGGACGGGGGTGACGCTACCGCCATGGACGCCCTGCTGCGCCGCGCTGTGCGCAATGCGGGCTACGAACCGTTGACGGCGGCGGCCAGCCAGGCGCGTGAGGAAGACACTTCGCCCTGGACGGGGTTTGCGCCTGTCGCTATTGGCCTGCTGCTGTCGGCGCCGCTGGTGCTGCCCATGGTGGGCGACCTGTTTGGTGCGCACTGGATGCTGCCCGCCTGGGTGCAGTTTGTGCTGGCCACGCCGGTTCAGTTCATTCTGGGGGCGCGCTTTTACAAGGCGGGCTGGGCGGCGGCCAGGGCGCTGTCGGGCAACATGGATTTGCTCGTCGCCATTGGCACCAGCGCGGGCTGGGGTTTGTCGATGTGGCTGTGGCTGACAGCCATGCCTGGGCATGCGCCGCACCTGTACTTTGAGGCCTCTGCCGTGGTGGTCACGCTGGTGCTGCTGGGCAAGTGGCTCGAAGCGCGTGCCAAGCACCAGACCACGGCGGCCATCCGCGCGCTGCACGGCCTGCGGCCCGATGTGGCGCACCTTGTGGGCAAAAGCGGCGAAGTCGATGTGCCGGTGGCCGAGGTGATGGTGGGCGACCGCCTGGTGGTGCGCCCGGGCGAGCGCCTGCCGGTCGATGGCACGCTGCTCGAAGGCGACACGCAGGTGGACGAGTCGATGCTGACGGGCGAGCCGCTGCCAGTGGCCAAGGAGGTGGGGGCGCTGCTGACGGGGGGCTCGATCAATGGTGAGGGCCGCATCGTGCTGCAGGTGCGTGCGGTGGGCGCCGAGACGGTGCTGTCCAAAATCATCCGCCTGGTGGAAGATGCGCAGGCGGCCAAGGCGCCCATCCAGCGCTTGGTGGACCAGGTGGCCAACGTGTTTGTGCCGGTGGTGCTGCTGATTGCGCTGGCTACGCTGCTGGGCTGGTTGTGGGCGGGTGTGGGGGCCGAGGTGGCGCTGATCCGCGCCGTGGCGGTGCTGGTGATTGCCTGCCCCTGTGCGCTGGGGCTGGCCACCCCGGCGGCCATCATGGCGGGCACGGGGGTGGCGGCCGAGCATGGCATTTTGATCAAGGACGCCCAGGCACTGGAGCTGGCGCACAAGGTGGACACCGTGGCGTTCGACAAGACCGGCACGCTGACCGTGGGCCAGCCCCGCCTGACGGCGTTTCACGTGGAACCGGGCGCAGAGGACGCTGCCGTGCTGGCGGCGGTGGCGGCGGTGCAAAGCGGCAGCGAACACCCGCTGGCGCGCGCGGTGGTGCAGTCGGCGCAAGACCGTGGCCTGGCGATGGCCGAACCCGTCGGCGTGCGCGCCGTGCCGGGGCGCGGCACCGAGGGCGAGGTGGCTGGGCGCAGCTATCTGGTGGGCAGCCTGCGCTGGATGGATGAGCTGGGCGTGGACCTGGGCGCGTTGGGTGTGCGTGCGCAGCAGTTGCAAGACGAGGGCGCCACCGTATCGGCCGTGGCCGAACGCAGCGCGCAGGGCCTGGCGGTGCGCGCACTGATGGCCTTTGGCGACGAGCCCAAACCCGGCGCGCGCGAGGCGCTGGCGCAATTGCGTGCGCAGGGCCTGCGCACGGTGATGATCTCGGGCGACAACAAAGGTGCGGCCGAGGCCATGGCCCGCCGCCTGGGTCTGGACCCGGACGCGGGCGAGGTGATGGCCGAGGTGCTGCCGGGCGACAAGGCGCAAGCCGTGCGCGCTTTGCAGCAGGGGCGTGATGGCGCGCACCGAACGGTTGCCATGGTGGGCGACGGCGTGAACGATGCGCCCGCGCTGGCCGCTGCCGATGTGGGCATGGCCATGGGCAACGGCACCGATGT
>JAPKHH010000100.1:0-11739 GCA_026647025.1 Giesbergeria sp. | reverse complement strand
TGCAACTGCCGCACGGCGTGTTTGCGCAGCACCTCGCTGAGCGCGGCCGCGTCGGGCGCGGGGCCATGCCAGAGCACGAGCTGCTGGCCATCGTCCTCCAGCAGCAGCTGGGCGCCGCGGGCGAAGGCGTAGGGCAGGGGGTGGCGCATCGGCGGGGCCTCAGTTGGCGTTGGCAGGGAAGATCTGTGGATCGGGCGCCGTGGGGCGCAGTGGCGGCAGTACGGGCGCGCCGGAGACCGAACGCATGACCGTGCTGGGGGCGGGTTGCACCGCCTGCTGCAGCGCGCGGATGGATTCATAGCGGTCGAGCATCAGCGCGTCGCTGGCGGCGGCGTCGCGCACCACCACGGGGCGCAGGAACACCATCAGGTTGGTCTTCTTGCGCGAGCGGTTTTCGCTGCGGAACAGGTTGCCCAGCAGCGGGATGTCGCCCATCACAGGCACCTTGTCCTCGGCCTGTGAATAGCTGTCTTCCAGCAGGCCGCCCAGCACGATGATGCTGCCGTCTTCGACCAGCACGTTGGACTCGATGGCGCGCTTGCTGGTGGTGGGGCCGTTGGTGTCCTTGCGGGTGTTGCCGTCGATCTTGGAGACTTCCTGGTAGATGGCCATCTTGACCGTGCCGTTCTCGTTGATCTGCGGGCGCACCCGCAGCATCAGGCCCACGTCCTTGCGCTCGACCGTGGTGAAGGGGTTGACGGTGCTGCTGCCCGTGCTGTTGGCATACGAGCCGGTGACAAAGGGCACGTTGTTGCCAATGACGATGCGCGCCTCCTCGTTGTCCAGCGTCATCAGGTTGGGGGTGGAGAGCACGTTGGCGTCACCACTGTTTTGCAGGAAATTGGCCAGTGCCCCCAGGTAGTACTGGCCATTGATGCGCGGCGCCAGGGCCAGGTTCAGGCCGCCGCTCAGGGAGGCCACGCCCGTTCCGATGGCGGTGGCGCTGCCCGAGGCCAGGGCGGTGGTCAGGCCCAGGATGTTGGCGCCAGCGGCGCCCGAGTTGGTGCCGATCACGCCCACGGTGCCGTCGCCCTGCTTGCCCAGCACGCCCTGCCACTGGATGCCGAACTCGGCCAGCTTGTTGGTGTTGACCTCGACGATCAGGCTCTCGACCAGCACCTGCGCGCGGCGGCCATCGAGCTTGTCGATGACGTTGCGCAACTGGCGGTACTGCGGCTCGGGCGCCGTGATGATGAGCGAATTGGTCGAAGGGTCGGCCTGGATCTGCCCGCCGGTGGAGGGCTGGTTGCTGCTGGCGGTGCTGGGCGAGGCGCCAGCGCCCAACCCGCTGGTGGCGCTGCTGCTGCTGCCCATGGAGGCCAGCCCGCCCGTGGGGGCCGTGCTGGCGGGCGCTGTGCTGCTGCTGGCGCTGGCCTGGGCCGTGCCCGTGCCGGCTGCCATGGCGGCGCGCAGGGTGGCGGCGAGCTTGGTGGCGTCGGCGTTCTTCAGGTAGACCACGTGGATGTTGCCGCTGGCGGCGCTGCTGCCCGGGGCGGGGGGCTGGTCCAGCTTGTGCACCAGGGCACGCACCTGCGCCACGCGGGCCGGGTTGGCCGCCCGCAGGATGAGTGAATTGCTGTGCGGCTCGGCCAGCAGCGTGGTCTTGAACGAGGTATCGCTCTGGCCCGGGGTGCCGGGGGCGCCCGGGGTGCTGCCCGAATCGATCAGGCGCGCCACCAGCGGAGCCAGGTCGGTGGCAATGGCGTTCTTCAGCGAAATCACTTCCACATCGCTGGCGTTGGAGACATCCATGGCCGCAATGATCTTGCCCAGGCGCTGCAGGTTGTCGGCGTAGTCGGTGATGACCAGTGCATTGGTGCCCGGGTTGGCGTTGATGGTGTTGTTCGGGCTGATCAGCGGGCGCAGCACCGGTACCAGGTTGTTGGCGCTTTCGTAGTTGAGCTTGAAGATCTGCGTCACGATCTGACCGCCCGCAGGGCCTGCGCTGCCCGCCTGGGCCACGGTCACGCTGCCACCTTGCAGCTTGGCGTCGGCCTCGGGCACCACCTTGTACAGCCCGGCTGCCTCGACCACCGTGAAGCCTTGCAGGCGCAGTGCCGCCAGAAACTGCTGGAAGGCCGCAGCCGGGGGGACGGCGCGCTCGGTCACCAGGTTGAGCTGGCCGCGCACGCGCGGGTCCACCACCACATTGCGCCCGGTGATGGTGGCCATGGTGCGGGCCACGGCCTCGATCTCGGCGTTGGCAAAGTTCAGCGTCACGGGTTCGCCCGGGCGCACGCTGGCGGTACTGGTGTCCAGTGCGGCTTGTGCATGAATTGTGCCGCTGGCGCTTGCCAGCAAAGCGCTAGCAGCTATTGTTTTAATAGCAAAATGCAGGCGGTGCTTGGTCAGGGAGTTCATACGGTGTCCAGGGTTAACCCAGCGAAATGAGGGAGCGTGCGCCTTGGCGCCGCCCGATGATGTTGAGCAGGTTCGACAGTGCGCCCTCGCGCTCGGGTGCGGCACTGGCCTCGCCCGTAAAGCGCAGGCGCTGCCCCACCCACTGCCCGTTGCCCGAGAGTTGCAGCGCGCCCTGCAGTGTCTGCAGTCCCAGCGTGGGCGCCGCACCGCCCTGCAGTGTGAGGCGGTAGCTGCCCATGGGGCGCAGTGTGGACAGACGGGACGACATGGACAGCGCGTCGAGTTGCGCCTGCCCTTGCAGCACCATCCGCCCGGCGGCCCAGTCCATTTGCAGGCCCCGGGTTTCCAGCGCAAGCTGGCCCTGGGGCTGCAGCGTGTTCCAGGGGGTCCCCAGACCGGCCAGCACGGCGGCAGGCCAATGGCTCTGGCCATCGGCCACGGTGATGTGGGCCCCGTTCCAGCGGGCCCGGGCCTGCAGTTGCAGCGGTGCAGGGGTGCAGCAGGCGGCATCGATCTGTGCGCGCAACCCGCCCCAGGCCGGGCGCAGGCGCCAGCCGATCCGGCCCGGCAGTGCCGCCTGGTCCTGGCTGGCGTGGCCGCCGGTCAGCACCAGCTGGCCCGAGCCCGTCCAGACGGTGCCGCGCACCCCGGTCAGCAGCACGCGCTGGCCGCTGGCCTGGGCCACACCACTGGCAAGCCACTGTGCAGGGGCAAAAACCACCAGGGTGGGCACGGTGCCGGCCAGGGCGCCGCACAGCGCCCAGGCCCAGGGCGTGCGCGCCGCAGGCGCGGTGCCCAAGGAGCGTGCGAGGGGGCTGGTGCGGCGGCTGGACATGAAGGCAGGCAAGCGGGGTAGCGGCAAACGTCAGCGTGGCGGCAGGGCCAGCACGATGCTGCCATCCCAGCGCACACCCGGTGCGGCTGCGCTGGCAGAGGTGCCGGAGCGGGATTCGGGGGGCTGGCTGCGTACCAGGCGCATGTCCTGGGGGGCAGCCCGGGCATTGCCACGGACCTGTGCCAGCCAATGGGCCAGGGCGTCGGCAGGGGTGCCCTTGAGGGTCAGGGTGGCGCGGTCGCCTTGGAGCGTCAGTCGTGCACTGCTTCCCAGCGTGCTGGTCACGGAGGCCTGCAGTGCGCGCTGGGCCTCGTCGGCATTGGCGCGGGGCTGGGCCTGCAGTTGCAGGGCCTCGGCCTGCAGGGCCTGCATGTGCTGGAGCTGCGCATCCAGGCTGGCATGGCGGGCCGGGGCGCTGCGCAAGGTCTGCAGCGCAGGGGCCAGTGCCAGCCACCACAGCAGCGCCAGGGCTACCAGGGTGCCGGCTACCAGCACCAGGCTTTGCTCGCGGGGGGCCAGGGCCTGCCAGCGGGCTTGCAGTGCGCTGGCGGATGAGGAAGAGGTCATGCGGCGGTTCATGGCGTGGTGTCGGGGCGTACCAGCAGGCTGTCGCCGTCGGTACGCAGGCTGTAGCCGCTGGCGCGTGCGGTGTTGGTGGCGTCGGACAGCTCCTGGGGGGCCAGCGACAGGCCGCGCAGGCGCAGTTCGCCTGCCGCGTATTCGATGGCCGAGGGCTGCTGCGCCGCGGGCAAGGCCAGGGCCGCAGCGGACAGCAGCGGCTCCAGGTCACGGGCCGAGGTGCTGCCGGCCGCCTGGCGCAGCAGGGCCAGTTCGCGCTCCATTTGCACCGGGGCATCCACCACCACTTTGACCTGCGGGAAGGTTTGCGTCAGGGCATTGCGCACACCGGCCTGCTTGGCTGCCAGCGACTGGCGCTCCTGCCAGGCCCAGGCGTTGAGGCCCACCAGGTGCGCCACGGCCAGCAGCGCAGCGCCCCAGCGCGCGGCACGCCACTGCGGCGCCCGCAGCAGGGCGCCCGCCAGGCCGCCGGCCTTGCGCAGCGCGCGGGTGCGGCCGGTGCTGGCCAGGTCGAACTGGGCCAAATCCCAGGCAGTGCGCGCAGCGCGCAGTGCGTTGTCGCTGTCGGTCTGCAGCTGCACCGGGCGGTCCAGCAGTTGTTCGGCCAGCGCGGCCACGGCAGGGGCGGCCAGCACAGGGGGCGGTTCCTGCGTTGCATCGGTGCCCGCCAGGGCCAGGGCAGCACCCGAAAGCGGCAGCACGGCGACACCCTGCGCCGCGCCCTGGCCGACCATGGCCAGCCAGGCATCGTCGGGGGTGCCCAGCGCATACAACTCGCACTGGCTGCTGGGCGTGGGGCCCGGGGCGAACTCGGGCACCACGCGCGAGACGGGGTGGCCCGCCGCCTCCAGGTCCTGCAACGCACCGCGCAGCCAGGCACGGTCGCAAATGGCGACCCAGGCGGGCGCACCGGGCTTGGCCCCGGGTTCCAGGGCAAAGTGCAGTTGTGCGGGTTCGTCGAGCAGGCGCTCTTCCAGCAGGCCGTCGAGCACGGCGCGCAGGCGCGGTGCCTGCAGGCCAATGCCTGGCGGCAGGGCCACGCGCTGCCAGGACAGGGCTTGCGCGGGGACCACGGCCACGACCTCTCCAGCACGGCCCACGGGGGGCAGCAGGCTGGCACGGGCACTGGCGTGGCGCGTCGCGCTGTGGCCGTCGGGACTCAGCGTGTAGCGGTATTCGGTGGCGGGGCCGGAGCGCGCCAGGGGCAGGGTAAGGATCAGGGTGCTCATGGGCGGATTTCGCGGGCCATTGTAGGGTCCGTGCGCAGCGCTGCGCCGCGCTCGCGCCAGAGGGTGGTTGCTTCCATGCCCAGGCGGCGCACCATGGAGCGCTCCTGCACCGTCACATCGCCCAGGCGCAGGCGGCCATGCACCTCGAAATACGAGGATGCGATGGCATGGTCGTTGCTGTTGACCCGGGTGGTCTGCCCCAGCAGGGCATTCACATCCTCCAGGGTCTTGAAGTGCTGCATCTCCCGCACGGCCACGATCTTGTTGGCGCCCGCCATGTCCAGCCCCTCGATGCTGGCGAGCAGAACCTCGACCCCGGCCGTGTTCAGGTTGACGGGCTTGCGCTCGGGCAGCAGCGCCACATGCGGGGCCAGCAGGGCCACGGTGGCGGGTGAGACGCCCAGCCAGGTCAACTGGCCCAGGGTTTGCGGCATCAAGGGCGCCTGGCTGCCGCCTTCGGCGGGCGTCTGGGCTGCGCGCAGTCCTTGCACCAGGGTGGCCAGTTCGGAGGACGGCAGTCCCAGCTGGTTGAACAGGCGGCCAAACTGGGCGAGTGCGGCTTCGTTCACGGTCGTGCCCTGGACCAGGTTGGCCAGGCTCAGACGGGCCTGCAGGTCGATGATCTGGCCCGACAGAAAGGCATCCTGGGTGTCGGTGCTGGCATCTGCTGGTTCGGACACGTTGCGGTCGGCCGCCAGAAAGGTGGACAGGCGGGCTTCTTCCAGCGGCACGGCCCAGGGTTCGGCCAGGTGATCGGCGCCCCCGGCGCGGCCATCCTCGATGAGGATCAGGCGCGACCAGTCGAGTGCGCCCAGCAGAATCCAGGCCGATTGCACGCGCGCACGCTCGGCGGTTTCCACCTCAATCGCGCGCCATTGCTGCCACATGGCCGCTGCGGCAAAGGTGGCGACCAGCGTCACGGTCAGCATGGCAGCCAGCAGGGCTGCGCCGCGTTGCCGGGTGGTCATGTCTTGCCGCCTCCCTTGAGGGGGCTGACCCAGTCGCGCGTGATCTGCCCGGCCATCCCCGGGCCGGGGGGCAGGTCGAGTTGCAGGCGCACGCCGTCGGGGATGAGCGCGCCCACCGCGTCGAGGTCACCCGGCGGCGTGCCGCTGCTGGACATGGGGTTGCTCCAGGCGTCGCCGCGAAAATAAAACACCTGCCAGTCGGCCAGCGGCAGCAAGGCGACTTCGGCGCGTCGCTCGGCGTCGCCCGGGTTGCGCGCCCATTGCGCCGCCTGCTGCCAGGCCTGCTGCCAGGCGCTGCGCGTGCGCAGCGGGGGCGACTGCCAACGCAGCCATTGGCTGGTGCCGTCCACATTGCGGCGGGCCCAGGCCACCACCAGGGCGCCCTCGTCGGGAATGGCGCTGCTGCGCCGGGTGATGCGCAGCACCTGGCCGTCCCAGTCGAGTGGTGTGGTGTGGGGCAAGGGCAGCAGGGCATCAAGGTCGGCGCCCCACTGGGTGAGTGCGGCCTGCAGCACCAGCAACTGGTCGCCGCGCTGGCGGGTCTGTTCCTGTGCCCGCACCATGCCATCGAGCCCGCGCCAGCTCAGCAGGGCCATCAGGCCCATGATGGCCATGGCCACCAGCAATTCGACCAGGGTAAAGCCCCGTGCTGCCTGTGCCGGGCGGTGGGTGTGGAAAGAATGCGGCGCCAATGCCATGCTCAGCGCCGCCCGACAATGGTGGACAGGCGCAGCACCGGAGAGGTGCCGTCGAAGACCTGCGCATCCACGCGCCGAAAGCTCGGGTTGGGGGTGGGCCGCACAATGATGCTCACGTCAAAACGGCGCCCGGCCTGCTCGCAGGACTGCATGTTGTCGCCAATGGCGGGCATTTGCCGCGACAGCCGGGTCTTGACGAGTTCGTTTTCGGCGCACAGGTGGGCCAGCAGCACATCGGACTGGCGCTGTGCGTTGCGCGTGAGCGCCGTGCTGGCCTGGGCGCCGGCCATGAGTGCAATGGCCACAATGCCCAGCGCCACCAGTACCTCGACCAGCGTAAAACCACCCTGCGCCGCGTGCCGGGTGGTGGCGTTGCGCCTCATGGCGGGGCCTCCACGGCAAAGGGGCGCAGGCCATCGGTGCCCACGCGCAACATGCGCTCGGGATGATCTTGCTGGGACAGCACCACCTGCTGGCGTCCGATCAGCGGCTCGGGGCCCAGCACCAGCGTGGACGGGCCCAGCACCAGCGTGGCGGGGCTGAGCCACTGGTCGGGCCATTTCTGGGGGGGCAGGCCATCAAAACGAAAGCCACCGGGGACGGTGCGCCAGCGCACCGGCATGCCGTTGGCGCGGGACTGGGCGCGCCCCGCCTCCAGCAAGGCGGCCAGCCGCTCGGCCTCGCGTTCGAGCTGCGACTGCCCGCTGTCGCGCAGGGCCAACCCCACCCCCGCCGTGGCCAGCGCCATGATGGCGACGACCACCAGCAGTTCAAGCAGCGTGAAACCATGCACGCGGTGCTGGGTGCGGGTTTTCACAGCGATGTCACGCAGACACGCCCACGAGCGCCGCCGGGCCGCCCCAATTGGGGGGCAGCGACCACACGCAGTGAGGGAGCGTGGGGGCTCTGGTTTTGCCGCCGGGCCGCCCCCAGGCAAAACGCGGCCCCCTTGGGGGGCAGCGACCACACGCAGTGAGGGAGCGTGGGGGCCCTGTTTTGCCGCCGGGCCGCCCCCAGGCAAAACGCGGCCCCCTTGGGGGGCAGCGACCACACGCAGTGAGGGAGCGTGGGGGCCATTTCTTATTGCCAGCTGCCGATGTCGGCATCCTTGCCTTCGCCACCCGACTGGCCGTCGGCGCCAAACGACATCACATCGACCTCGCCCTTCACGCCGGGGCTCAGGTACTGGTAGGGGCGGCCCCAGGGGTCGTTGGGCAGCTTCTCCAGGTAGGGCTTCCAGTTCAGCGGCTGCGGGCCCGTGGTGGGCTTGGCAATCAGGGCCTGCAGGCCCTGCTCGGACGAGGGGTAGCGCTGGTTGTCCAGGCGATAGAGCTTGAGCGCCTGCATGAGGTTGGTCACATCGGTGCGCGCAGCCGTGGTGCGGGCGTCATCGGCGCGTTCGAGCACGTTGGGTACGATCAGCGCGGCCAGCACGCCAATGATGACCAGCACCACCATCAGCTCGATCAGGGTGAAGCCCCGGGCAAGGCGTCGGCGTGCGTGGCAAGCGGAGGAAACGGGGTGGATCATGGTGACAGGCAATCGGTTGGGTGCAACGGGCCATCCCGTGCATCGGGTGAATGATAATCGTGCGATGGTGACCAATTCACACAGTATCTGGGGCGTACGCCTGACCACCCTGGTCATTTGGGCGCTGGCGGCGGCCAGCGCTGCCTATTGGGGCCTGCGTTTGTCGGCCAGCGGCCCAGGCCTGACCACAGCGGCTGGGCCGCCTGCCGCCAGTGCACCCGATGCCCAGGCCATGGCTCGGTTGCTCGGGGCGGTAGCGGCCCCGGTGCCTGTGGCTTCAAGCCGGTTTGCCCTGGTGGGGGTGCTGGCCGGGCGCAGCAGTGGCGGCGGCGCGGCGCTGATCGCCGTGGACGGCAAGCCCGCAAAACCCTACCGCGTCGGCGCCGTGATCGACACGGGGCTGGTGCTGCAGTCGCTGGGGCCCCGCCAGGCGCGTCTGGGCGCTTCGGCCGAGGGACCTGCCTCGCTCACGCTGGAAATGCCGCTGCGCAAGTGACCTTGCGGGTCGGGGCTTTGCATCTTTTCTTGCTAAACATGCGCGAAGCGCTGGATTGACCTGGAGGGGCGAGCGCCCCTCCAGGTCAATCCATAGCTCCCTCTCTCACCCCGGATAGCTACACTCCTCAAAGCGGACGACAGTGTCTATCTCAAAGTTGTAGCTCCCTCTCTCACCCCGGATAGCTACACTCGATGGCGGCGACTTAACGCGCGCTTGCGAAGTTGTAGCTCCCTCTCTCACCCCGGATAGCTACACTCCGGGGTTTCCGCCGGGCGCCACGGTGGAGAGTTGTAGCTCCCTCTCTCACCCCGGATAGCTACACTCCCCGTCCCAGGTGGTGAGGGCAATGTCAAGGTTGTAGCTCCCTCTCTCACCCCGGATAGCTACACTCTTATGAATGGGAGGGCCCAACCACGATACGGTTGTAGCTCCCTCTCTCACCCCGGATAGCTACACTCGGGGTGATATATGACACCGATCCAACAGCCGTTGTAGCTCCCTCTCTCACCCCGGATAGCTACACTCCCCCGAGCCCACTGCCCCCGATACCGTTGAGTTGTAGCTCCCTCTCTCACCCCGGATAGCTACACTCTCCAGTACAAGAGTGCATGTCTCCGTTGAGGTTGTAGCTCCCTCTCTCACCCCGGATAGCTACACTCCCGAGCGCTGAAATGGTGGATGCGGCCCAGGTTGTAGCTCCCTCTCTCACCCCGGATAGCTACACTCTCCAACACGCACGGGTCAAACCGCCAAGCGGTTGTAGCTCCCTCTCTCACCCCGGATAGCTACACTCACTCCCCGCACTTGCTGCTGCATCAATTGCGTTGTAGCTCCCTCTCTCACCCCGGATAGCTACACTCGTGAAGTCCCCGTGCCCGTTGTCGCGGGCTGTTGTAGCTCCCTCTCTCACCCCGGATAGCTACACTCCTAGGAAAGCGCAGCATTTCCGTACGCATCGTTGTAGCTCCCTCTCTCACCCCGGATAGCTACACTCTGGCACCCTCGAAACCCGCGCCCCGCCTGGCGGAGCGCGGGTTTTCGTTCTTGCAAAATGCTTTTCAGAACAGCGCCATCTGGTTGGCGTTGACCTTTTTTTCCTGAAACAGTGGCAGGCCGACGAGGAGTTTCATGCTGGCAAACTGCTTTTCCGTCACTGTCAACATGCGTACCGAGCCTTCGGGCGGCAGGTTGGCCAGTAGGCGTTTCATGTGCTTTTGTTCGGCGTCGGTGCCGTTGAGGATGCGGCCATACACCGAGAACTGGATCATGTCGTAGCCGTCGTTGAGCAGAAAACGGCGGAATACCGTGTAGGCGCGCCGTTCGGCCCGGGTGACGACCGGTAGATCAAAGAACACCATCATGCGCATGAATCGCCTCGTGTCCTGGGCCATGGTAAGCGCCGTGCTACATCTCGAATCGGTGCTGGCGCAGGCCGATCAGGCCAGGCATTTCCAGCACCTGTTCGCTGCCGCCGTCGTACAGCCGCGCCAGCGATTCGGCCGCCTGCTCGATGGAGGCCAGCATCGTCATCTGGCCCCTGGGCATCACCACATCTACATTGAGCAGGCCCACCAGGGCCGCCTTGTCGGTGGGTAGCAGGTCGGCGTCTTCCTGCGCGGGGTGTTGCTGCGCAACGTGCAGATCGACCACGGGGCGATAGGGTTCGATCAGGTCGTCCGCCAGGTTGAAGGCGTTCTGCTCGCTGCTGTGAAACAGCCCAATGCTGGGCAGCATGCCGTGCTGCACCAGCGCGCGGGCGCAGGCGCCGCGCATCACGGCGTAGCCGTAGTCCAGCGCCGCATTGGTCCAGCGTGCCTGGCTGCGGTGGAAGCTGCGGCCAAAAACCTGCGGAAAATAGTACGCGCTGGCCTGAGCTTCGAGGTTGCCGCCGTCGCCCGAGCGCACGCGGCGCGCATAGGAGGCAAGCCGGTCGGCGCCCGGCACGCCCAGCAATTCCATGCAGCGCGCCTGATTCTGAATTTTGGCCTGCACGATGCGTGCCCAGGCGCGCTTGGTGCTGGGTTTGTCCAGGCTCAGTTGCAGACGCTGCATGCGGGTGGCGCGGCTGTGCTGCAAGAAGGGCATAAAAATACCGTTGGGCTGGTGATTGTCACCCGTGCTGTACAGGCCGATGCCATAGTCGGCGCAGGCCGATAGCACCGGGTGGGTCAGGGTGATTTCGCGGTGGTTGAGCACGATGACGGCAATGTCTTCAAACGGTACGCGCGCGCTTTGCTCCTGCTCGACCACCAGTGCGAAATGTTCGCGCTTGAGCCGGGCTGGGCGGCTGATAACGACGCTACGCCAGACCACGGCGCACCTCCGGTGGGGCGGGATAGATGCGACCCAGCACATCGACGTTGAATTTTTCCAGGGACAGGGCTGTTTTGACGCCGATGCCGCGAATCAGGCCATCTTTTCCGATGGCTTCAGCGCGGTCGTGTGCCCAAAGATTTACGTTTCCAGATCCGCGGTCACATCCGGCGTAATAGCCGGTAAAGGAAGCGCCTTTCTGAGTGATTTTTATGAGGTCGTTCGGATAAATTGAATGAAGAAATTGGTATGTCTCGTCCACATGTGGCCAATCGTTCTCATCCTTGTGTGCCACGATGGCCCGATTGGGCAACCCCGTCACCCGGTGGTGCACATACACCGGCACCAGATGGAATTTGCCCGTCTTGGTGAATACATCCACACGCAACATGCTGTCGTTCTTGGCCAGCCCGCCACGGATGGAAATGCCCGTTTGCTTGACCACCCGCTTGATGGTGTGCACAAGAGGGCCGGTGGGCTGGCCGTTCTTGTCTGGTTTGTAAAGCGGGTTGTCGGGGCCGAAAGCCTTTTCAGCCTTGCCGCCGTGCACTTCGAGCCGCAAACGGATGGCGGCATAGAGCCGTTCGTTGCGATGGGGTTCGACCAGGTTGTCCAAGTCTTGGAGTTTGAGGCTCTTCTTCTGACGGTTTTTGGGTTGACGGTTGTGGGGCGGGCGACGACGGTGACGAACGCTTCGGCGTTTTGCGAAGGCTGGGCTTTGTGCGTT
>JAPKHH010000010.1:0-52566 GCA_026647025.1 Giesbergeria sp. | reverse complement strand
AACTGTTTCCACTGCTGCGCCAGCGCCTCGGTCAGCGTGATGCCGAAGCTGGTGACCGGGTTCATGCGCAGCGCCGTCAAATCACGCTCGCGCAGGCCGGGTACCTGCATCAGGGCGGCGTTCATGGGGGCGATGCTGTACCACCAGCCCACACGGTGGCGCTCGAGCGCCTGCGCCACGCCCAGGGGGTCAAACCGGTACATCAGCACCGAGGTGGCGCCGGTGAAGACCGGCACGTTCACGCCCATCACCATGCCGGCAATGTGGTACAGCGGCGCGACAGACAGCAGCACATCGTCGCTGCGCACACCGTTGCATTGCGCGGCCGCCGCGGTCTTGAACAACGCGTTGCCGTAGGTCAGCATGGCGCCCTTGGGCAAGCCCGTGGTGCCCGAGGTGTAGGTCATCAATGCCACGTCGTCCATGGCGATCTGCACGGGGGCGGGCGAGCCGCCCGCGCGCACGGTGGCCAGAAAATCTTCACACCCGGCAGGCGCAGGGGCTGCTGCGGCGCGCAGGGCCAGCAACTCCGCCGGTACATCAATGGCGGGGGCTTCGGGCAGCAGTTCGGCATAGCGCACGACAAACACATGCTGCAGTGCCGTTTGGGCGCGCACCTTGTCCACCACGGGCAAGAGGGATTCGGCCGCCACGATGACGCGCGCCTGCAGGTCGCCCAATTGGTATTGCAGTTCGTGCTCCTTGTTCAGCGGGCCGCAGGGGCAGACGATGGCTCCCATTTTCTGGATGCCGAAGTGCGCCATGAGGTACTGCGGGCAGTTGTTCAGGAACAGCGCCACCGGGTCGCCCTTTTTTACCCCCAAGGCCTGCAGCCGCGCGGCAAAGGCATCGCTGGTGCGGTCCAGCTCGGCCCAGGTGATGGTGTGGCCGTACCAGATGCAGGCCACGCCTTCGGGGTTGCCCTGCGCATGGCCGCGCAGATATTCGTGCAGGGGCTGTGCAAGGGGTGCGCCTGCGGCGCCAGGGGGGGAATCGGTCATGAACGTGTCTCCTGTGTGTCTTATTCCGCCGTGACTCAGGGTTTGCGATAGGCGCATTGCCCTGCCAGCGTCTTGCCAATATATACCGACTGGTAGAACAATGCTACCCATGGGTATAACGAAAGCGACATCAACACAAACCGTGGCCACACTGGGCACATCGCCGGTCAAGGCGCGCGGGCGCCAGAAGGCCTCCACGGCCAGCACCGACGAAAAGCGCGAGCGCATCCTCAAGGCCGCCGAAGCGCTGTTCGACCAGCAGGGCTACGCCAACACCACGATGGAGCAGATCGTGGGAGCGCTGGGCGTGACCAAGCCCTACGTGTATTACTACTTTCACAACAAGCAGGAAATCTTCGAGACGCTGTCGTGGCGGCCGACCGTGGCCTGCTTTACGGCCATGGACTTCCCGGAGGACGACCACCGGCCCGCACACACCAAGGTCACCGAAGGCATCGAACGGCTGATCCGCGCCACCATCGAGCACCACCCGGCCGCATTCTTTCCGTACCGCGAGCCCCAGGTGTACCGACCCGAGTACATCGCCATGCAAAAGAAGCTGGCCAACCATTTCTACGACCGCCTGTGCACCCTGATGGAGGAAGGTCGGAAGGACGGCATGTTCGATTTCAAGGAAACGCGCCTGACCGCGCTGGCCGCCTGCAGCCTGCCGGGTTTTCTCTACCACTGGTACCGGCCCGACGGACGCCTCTCGCCCGCCGAGGTGGTGCGCGAACTCTCTCAGCTTTCGTGGCGCGTGCTGGGTTTGCGCAGCAAACGCCGCCCCGGAGCCTCTCATCCCCCTTCAACCCCGGAGACCTCTTCACCATGACATCCTTTCTCAAGCCGCTGGCGGCGGCCGCCCTGCTGTGCGCCAGCGCTGCCCAAGCGCAGGACACCTTCAAGATCGCCTACATCGACCCTCTGTCGGGCCCGTTCGCCAATGTGGGCGAGCTGATGCTCACGCACACGCAGTACGCCGTGGAAGACATCAACGCCAAGGGCGGCGTGCTCAAGGGCACCCGGCTGCAGCTGCTGCAGTTCGACAGCAAGCTCTCGGCCCAGGAGAGCCAGAGCGCGCTGCAGGCCGCCATTGACCAGGGAGCCCGCGCCATCGTCACGGGCGGCTCGGGCTCGTCGGTGGTCACGGCGCTGGTGCAGGCCGCCGCGCGCCACAACCAGCGCAATCCGGGCAAGGAAGTGATCGTGCTCAACCACTCCTCCATCGACCCCGAGCTGACTGGCAAGTCCTGCAATTTCTGGCACTTCCAGTTCGAGGCCAACACGGCCATGAAGATGAAGGCGATTGCCAACTACGTGAAGAAGCAGCCGGACATCCAGAAGGTCTACCTGCTCAACCAGGACTATGCGCACGGCAAGCAATGGGCGCATTACGGCCGCGAGATGGTGGGCCTGGCACGCCCCGATGTGCAGTTCGTGGGCGAAACCCTGCACCCCATTGGTCGGGTCAAGGATTTCGCACCCTATCTGGCCAAGATCAAGAGCAGTGAGGCCGATTCGGTCATCACCGGCAACTGGGGCCAGGACATGACGCTGCTGCTCAAGGCGGCGGGCGATGCGGGCTACAACCTGCGCTACTTTAACCACAGCGCAGGCTCGATACCGGGCACGGTGCTGGCCGTCTCGCAAGCCAAGCTGGGCCAGCTGACCTGGGTGGCCGAGTGGCACCCCGGACAGGCCGAGACGCCCAAGGTGGATGCACTGGCCAGGTCGTACAAGGCCAAGACGGGCAAGGACTTCCTGGCACCGCGCATCGAGATGACGCCACGCTTCCTGGCTGCCGCGATCAACAAGGCGCAGTCCACCGACCCGGTGAAGATTGCGCGGGCACTGGAAGATCTGACGTTCGACTCCGTCGTCGGCCCGGTGCGCATGCGCGGCGAAGACCACCAGCTGCTGCTGCCCCAGGTGGTGAACACCATTGCGCCGGTGGACGGCAAGGCTGTGAAGGTAGGCTGGGATGGCACCAACTACGGCTTTCGCACCGACGCCGCCTATACCGGCAACGAACTGGCCCAAGGCACGGACTGCAAGATGGCCCGCCCCTGACGCTGCACGCGGGCGCGACGGCCGCTACCATGGACGGCTTCTTCACGAGAGAGACAGACCCATGCCCGACTTTCGCAGCGACACCGTGACCCAGCCGACTCCCGCCATGCGCGCCGCCATGCAGGCGGCGGCGCTGGGCGACGATGTGTTCGGCGACGACCCCTCCGTGAATGCACTGCAGGACCACGCCGCGCAGTTGCTGGGCTTCGAGGCCGCACTGTTCGCGCCCTCGGGCACACAGACCAACCTGATCGCCCTCATGGGCCACTGCCAGCGCGGCGACGAGGCCATCGTGGGCCAGAGCTGGCACACCTACCGCTGGGAGGCCGGCGGCATGGCGGTGCTCGGCTCCATCCAACCCCAACCGGTGGAAACGCAGAGCGACGGCACGCTGCTTCTCACCGACATCGCTGCGGCCATCAAACCCGACGATCCACACTTTGCGCGCACCCGCCTGGTGGTGCTGGAAAACACGACGGGCGGCCAGGTGCTGCCCACCCCCTACATTGCCGAAGTGGCACAGCTGGCACGCGGGCGCGGCCTGGCCTTGCACCTGGACGGTGCGCGCCTGTTCAACGCTGCCACGGCCAACGCCGAGGCCCACGGCACGGACGTGTACGACGAGGCACGCGCCATCTGCCAGCATTTCGACACCGCCTCGCTCTGCCTGAGCAAGGGCCTGGGGGCTCCGGTGGGCTCGCTGCTGCTGGGCCGCGCCGACTTCATCTGCCAAGCCAAGCGCACCCGCAAAATCCTGGGCGGTGCCATGCGCCAGTGCGGCATGCTTGCGGCCGCCGGGCACCATGCGCTGCAGCACCATGTGCGCCGCCTGGCAGACGACCATGCCCTGCTGCGGCAACTGGCCGCAGGAATGGCCGAGACCGGACGCAGCCACCCGGTGCTGCAGGGGCGCTTGAGTGTGGCCTCGGCGCACACCAACATCCTGTTCACCGATGTGGATGCCGAACTGGCGCCCGCCCTGTCCGCCTGGCTGGCACAGCACGGCGTGCGCGTCACCACCAGCCTGTATGGTGGCCAGACACGCCTGCGCTGGGTCGCGCACCTGGATGTGGGACCGGACGATGTGGCGCAGACACTGGATTGTGTGCACCGTTTCAAGGGCCCTTGAGCGCATCCGAAATGCTATCTATTAGATAGCTGTTCCCACTTTATGGATAAGCGCCAGAGCCAAATTCCCATCAAATTATTTACCCTGCTGGCCGCGCCCTTCCGCCAAAGATGCCGGTGCCCACACGCACCAGGGTGCTGCCGGCGGCAATGGCCGCATCAAGGTCGGCGGTCATTCCCAGCGACAAGGTGTCAACGTGCTCCAGCCCCGGCAGACCCGAGGTGCGGATGCGATCAAACACGGCGCGTGCGCGCTGGTGCACGGCCAGCTGGGCAGCGTAGTCGGCAGCGGGCTCGGGAATGCTCATCACACCACGCAGACACAACTGTGGCAGCGCCGCCACGGTTTGCGCCAGTGCCAGGGCCTCGTCCGGCGCCACCCCCGACTTGGTCAGGCCCCCATCCACGTTGACCTGGATGCAGACCTGCAAGGGCGTCCGATGCGCCGGTCGCTGGGCCGCCAGGCGCTCTGCGATCTTGGCACGGTCCACCGTGTGCATCCAGTCGAAGTGCTCGGCCACCAGGCGTGTCTTGTTGCTCTGCACCGGGCCAATGCAATGCCACTGCAGCGTGGGCGCTCCCATCTGGCGCAGCGCAGCCATTTTCTCGACGGCTTCCTGAAGATAGTTTTCGCCAAACGCACTCTGCCCCGCCTGGGCGGCCTGCAGAACCGCTTCGGGGCCAAAGGTTTTGGAAACGGCGAGCAGTGAAACACTGGCGGGATCGCGCCCTGCGGCGGCACAGGCCTGCGCAATCCGGGCACGAACCTGTTGGAGGTTGTCGGCAATCGTGGTCATAATGTTTGCCAAGCGTACCAAACGACCGAGGGAACCGTGGACATTACCCAACTGCTGGCGTTCAGCGTCAAAAACAAGGCTTCTGACTTGCACCTGTCCGCGGGCCTGCCGCCGATGATCCGCGTGCACGGCGACGTGCGCCGCATCAATGTTGACGCACTGGACCACAAGACGGTGCACGGCATGGTGTACGACATCATGAGCGACTCGCAGCGCAAAACCTACGAGGAGTTCCTGGAGGTCGATTTTTCCTTCGAGATTGACGGACTGGCGCGCTTTCGGGTCAACGCCTTCAACCAGAACCGCGGCGCGGCGGCCGTGTTCCGGACCATTCCGAGCAAGATCCTGACGCTGGAACAACTCAACGCCCCCAAGATCTTTGGCGACCTGTCGCTCAAGCCGCGCGGCTTGGTGCTGGTGACGGGCCCCACCGGTTCGGGCAAGTCCACCACGCTGGCGGCCATGGTCAACTTTCTCAACGAGAGCGAGTACGGCCACATCCTCACGGTGGAAGACCCGATCGAATTCGTGCACGAATCCAAGAAGTGCCTGATCAACCAGCGCGAGGTGGGGCCGATGACGCTCTCCTTCGCCGCCGCACTCAAGTCGGCACTGCGCGAAGACCCGGATGCTATTCTGGTGGGGGAAATGCGCGACCTGGAAACCATTCGCCTGGCCATGACCGCCGCCGAAACCGGCCACCTGGTTTTCGGCACGCTGCACACGTCGAGTGCCGCCAAGACCATTGACCGGATCATTGACGTCTTCCCGGCCGAAGAAAAGGAAATGGTCCGCGCCATGCTGTCCGAATCGCTGCAGGCCGTGATCTCGCAAACGCTGTGCAAGCTCAAGGACGGCTCGGGCCGCGTGGCCGCGCACGAGATCATGCTGGGTACCAGCGCCATCCGCAACCTGATCCGCGAGGCCAAGGTGGCGCAGATGTATTCCACCATCCAGACCAGCAACAGCGTCGGCATGCAAACGCTGGACCAGAACCTGACCGATCTGGTGCGGCGCAACATCATCAGCCCCGCCGAGGCCCGCAGCAAGGCCAAGATTCCCGAAAACTTCCCCGGTTGATCTTCTCTTCAACCGTCTGACACCGGCCGCCTGCTGGCGGCCTACTGGAGCACCCCATGAAAGGCATTCTTGGTCTTTTGCGCATGTCGACGCGCAACAACAAGCCGCAGGACCATCAGGACTCTGTTTTCTTTTCCACCGCGTTTGCCAACCAGGGCGTGGAATCGACCATGCTGGTGCCCTGGGAAGCCCGCGCCGTGGAAGTTGGTGCCAAACGCATGCCCGTCAGCCGCGGCGGCAAGCTGCTGCAGGCGCTCTGGGCCAAGGACAAATACATGGCCCACCTGGACCAGGATGCGGTCAAGCGCATGGAACGGTTCTTTGAATTCGCCCAGGTGCCCCCCAACCGCGATGTGATCCGCCAGGACGAATATGGCAACTTCATGATCGTGCTGCTGACCGGCACCATCGCCGTGGACCGCGTGCAGCCCTGGGGCGAGCAATTGCGCCTGGCCGAAACGCGGCCCGGCGATATCCTGGGCGAAATGTCGCTGCTGGACAGCGGCATTCGCTTTTCGGCATGCACCACGCTGACCGATTGCGAGATTGCCGTGCTCAGCGCGGACGCCATGGACGACATGATGGACAAGGATCCCCAGCTTGCTGCCAGCCTGGTGGCTTTGCTGGCACGCAAGCTGTCTCTGCGCCTGCGCGTAGTCAGTGCCCGTTTGAGCGAGAACCAAAAATGATGCATCGGCGCACAGACGCCTCATGCAGGAGGATTTGAGATGGAACGCGATCAGGCCAGTAAATTCATCAACGACCTGCTCAAGCTGCTGGTCAGCCGCAATGGCAGTGACTTGTTCATCACGGCCGACTTCCCCCCGGCCATCAAGGTCGATGGGGCCATCGCCAAGGTGTCGCCCCAGCCGCTGTCGCCCAACCACACGCTGACACTGGCGCGCTCCATCATGAGCGACAAGCAGGCGGCCGAGTTCGAACGCACCAAGGAGTGCAACTTCGCCATCTCGCCCTCCGGTATTGGGCGTTTTCGTGTCAATGCCTTCATTCAGCAAGGCCGCGTGGGCATGGTGCTGCGCGTGATTCCCCTGGTTTTGCCCACCATCGATGGCCTGGGCGTTCCGCAGGTGCTCAAGGAAGTCACCATGACCAAGCGTGGCCTGTGCATCCTGGTGGGTGCCACGGGTTCGGGCAAGTCCACCACGTTGGCAGCCATGGTGGACTGGCGCAACGAGAACTCGTTTGGCCACATCATCACGGTCGAAGACCCTGTCGAATTCGTCCATCCGCACAAAAACTGCGTAGTGACGCAGCGCGAGGTGGGGCTCGACACCGACAGCTGGGAGGCCGCGCTGAAAAACACCCTGCGCCAGGCGCCCGACGTGATACTGATGGGCGAAATCCGTGATCGGGAGACGATGGAACATGCCATCGCGTTCTCGGAAACCGGGCACCTCTGCCTGGCGACACTGCACGCCAACAGTGCAAACCAGGCACTCGACCGCATCATCAACTTCTTCCCTGAAGAGCGCCGTGCGCAGCTGCTGATGGATCTTTCGCTCAATCTTCGTGCGCTGGTCTCCCAGCGTCTGTTGCCCAAGCAGGATGGCAAGGGCCGCGCCGCTGCGGTAGAGATCATGCTGAACACACCGCTGATTTCCGACCTGATCTTCAAGGGCGACGTCGCGGAGATCAAGGAGATCATGAAAAAGAGCCGCAACCTGGGCATGCAGACCTTCGACCAGGCCCTTTTCGACCTGTTCGAGGCCAATGTCATCACCTATGAAGATGCCCTGCGCAACGCCGATTCGCTCAACGATCTGCGCCTGCAGATCAAGCTCAGCAGCCAGCGCGCCAAATCAACGGATCTTGCTTCTGGTACGGAGCATTTCGTGATTGTCTGATTGCGACCTGTCCCGTGACTCTCCCGGCCCGCGCCCGCTGCGGGCCTTTTTCATTCAAGGACCCACTGCCATGTCGAGCACGAATGCACGCACCTACGAACCCATCGCCTCTCTCCGCGTAGCCTTTCTCGGGCTGGGCGTGATGGGCTACCCCATGGCAGCGCACCTGGCGCTGGCGGGCCACCAGGTAACGGTCTACAACCGCACCGAATCCAAGGCCCAAGCCTGGTGCAGCGAGTATGCCCACACCCGCACCCCACGCCACGCTACCACGCCACGCCTTGCCGCGCAGGGGGCAGAGATCGTATTTTGCTGCGTTGGAAATGACGATGACCTGCGTTCCGTCACACTGGGTGCCGACGGCGCATTTGCCGGCATGGAGCCCGGTGCCGTCTTTGTGGACCACACCACGGCATCAGCACAGGTCGCGCGCGAGTTGCATGGCGCAGCCCGCACCTTGGGGCTGCAGTTCATCGATGCACCCGTCTCCGGTGGCCAGGCAGGCGCACAGAATGGATTGCTCACCGTCATGTGCGGCGGCGACTCTGCAGCGTTTGACAGGGTGCAGCCCGTGGGCATGGCTTTCTCTCGCGCATTTACCCGTATGGGTGAGTCCGGCGCTGGCCAGTTGACCAAGATGGTGAACCAGATCTGTATCGCCGGGCTGGTGCAGGGCCTTGCTGAGGCGGTGGCATTTGGTCAACGCGCCGGGCTGGACATGAACCTGGTGCTGGACGTCATCGGCAAGGGCGCGGCCCAAAGCTGGCAGCTGGACAACCGGGGAAAAACAATGGTTGCAGGCCAGTTCGACTTTGGATTTGCCGTGGATTGGATGCGAAAAGACCTGGGACTGGTCCTTGACGAGGCCCACCGCAATGGCTCGCGCCTGCCTGTCACGGCACTGGTGGACCAGTTCTACGGCGACGTGCAGCACATGGGTGGAAACCGCTGGGATACGTCCAGCCTGATCAAACGACTCGGTTAAGGGAAGATGCGCTGCCCCCCGGGCCGCGCGCTGCTCAGGGCTTGCTGCGGGGAGCCTCGGCCGCCTCGCCGTTATCCTGCGTTACGGGTGCGGGCCTGGGAGTTGTCATGCGCGCCAGATCGGCTTCGCTCAGGTATTCAAAAACGCGGACAACTTTGCTGACCCCGGTGACACCGCGGGCGATCGATGTCGCCCGGGCGGCCTCGCGCTGCGTGACCAAACCCATCAGGTAGACCACGTTGCGCTCCGTGACGACCTTGAAGCTGTTGGCCGAAAGATCCTTGGCGTCGACCAGGCTGGCGCGCATCTTGCCGGTGATGAAGGTGTCATTGGAACGCTGCCCCAGTGTGGTACTCGGCATCACCGCCAGCTCATTCACCACGGAGCGAACATTTTCCACACCGCCGACGATCCTCTCGACCTCTTGGCGTGCCTCGGCGGTTCCCACCTCTCCGGTGACCAGAACCTGCCGGTTGTAGCTGGTGACATTGACATGTACCTTGTCACCAAAGGCCCCGTGGATGCGGTTGGATGACCGCAATTCGATGGTTTCGTCCTCGATCTGTGTCCCTGCAGTTCGGCGGTCAATCGCCACCATCCCACCGAGGGCTGCTCCGCCAAGGACCACGGGAGTTGCGCACCCCGCCAGACCGACTACCAGTGCAGAAGCCGCCAACCACGCGCTCAAAGTACGATTCATACAAGTCGTCATTCCTAAATCTCCTGTTCACCAAACAATTGGGCGTCCATGCCGTCGCACAGACAATTGAGTACCAGGGCGTGCACCTCTCGCACACGCGCGGCACGGTCGTGAGGCACACAGATCAACACGTCGGTCTCTCGCACCAGCCCCGCGAGCTCTCGTTCTGTACCCCCTGTCAGTGCCAGTACCGTCATTTCCCTCTCATGCGCGGCATGCACTGCAGCCACCACATTCGGGTCGCTCGCGGACGTACTCAAAACCAGCAGCAGATCTCCCGCTTGCCCCAGTGCGCGTACCTGGCGCGCAAACATCTGCACAGACTTGTCGGCGCCGGCATTCGGCGAAGTCAACAGCGCCCCATCTGCACACAACGAAATGGCCGAAAATTCAGGGCGCTCCCTTTCAAACCCGGCGACGCAGTACGCTGCAAACTGTTGCGCATGCGGGGCCGAGGCACCACTGCCGCACGCCAAGACCTTCCCGCCACTGGTGATGCAGGCCAAAAGCGCCTGAACGGCATCGGCAATCGGCCGGGCCAGAGCCTGTGCAGACTGGTATTTCAGGTCCGCGCTCTCGATGAAGTGCTGTTGTATGCGTTGCTCAAGCATGGGCTATGGTGTTGTCTTGCGTTTGCCAGACCGTGGATGATACCTGTCTGTGTTATAGATTTTGTAGCAATCGGTACCCTTCAGTCATCACGCAAGCGCTCAGACAGCGTCAAAGGCAGCCTTGATCCAGTCCACTGAATCTTCCACCAGCACAACATCGAATCGACACGGCGGGGGCGCCACCCAACGCAACAGATAGTGCCGCGCCGCAAAAATGATGCGTCTCTGCTTGGTCGCAGAAACACTTGCTCCTGCTCCACCATAGGCCGAATTGGATCGACTACGAACCTCGACAAAAACCACGGTTCCATCGGGTTCCTGCACAATCAGGTCAATCTCGCCACCGCCTCGCCCAGGCGTTCGATAATTGCGCGCCAGCAGTTGCAGACCTTTCGCCTGTGCACGCAAATGGGCCCATGCCAGATCTTCGGCCGCATCGCCTCGAGCTCGCGTCGTCTTTTTACCCGCAAATATCTTGTCAAGGAACTCCATTGAGCGCATCTTTCGCATCAGCCATGGAAGCCGCTCGGGAAGCGGCTGCTGGCCAGCATTATCCGCAAGCCACCTTGTACGTGGTTGCGACCCCGATCGGCAATCTGGCAGACATTTCCCTGCGCGCGCTGCATGTGCTGCAATTGTCAGACACCTTGGCCTGTGAGGATACGCGCCACACCCACGGCATGCTTCGCACCTTTGGCATCGACAAGGACCGATCGCAACTGCTCGCGGTGCACCAGCACAATGAGGCCGAAGCTGCACAGGCGGTGGTGGCACGCTTGCAGCAAGGCCAACGGGTGGCCTATGTGAGCGACGCCGGCACTCCGGGCGTAAGCGATCCAGGAGCAAGATTGGTGGCTGCAGTACGCGCTGCGCAACTGCGTGTAATGCCGCTGCCCGGCCCCAGCAGCATCACCACGGCCCTCAGCGCCAGCGGTATGGTTCCGCAGGGTGACAACGGTTTTGTATTTTTTGGATTTCTGCCGACGAAATCCACGGAACGCAGTACTAGCGTGCAACGGCTGCAACAGGAACCCCGTGGCATTGTTTTGCTGGAAGCTCCGCACCGCATTCGTGAACTCGCTCAAGCGCTTGCCACGCTTGGCGACCGGCCAGTGACCTTGGCGCGAGAACTCACGAAACAATTTGAAGAGATTGCCACCCAGCCAGCGCGTGAACTCGCTGCCTGGTTACAGGCCGATCTTCAACGTGTCCGCGGTGAATTTGTCGTGCTGGTGCACCCCGCCACGATATCCACGGATGACACCGAAAACCTTCGCGTCCTTCGCCTTCTGTTGGAAGAAGTGCCTTTGAAATCCGCGGTACGCCTTGCTGCAGCCATTACCGGAGCGCCGCGCAACACCTTGTACAACAGCGCATTGACCATGCAAAAGACACTGCACGCTGCCACGGAGAATACGACGGGGACTGACTGAGTCGCAGTTCAGTCAATTTTCAGCGTACAGAAATAAAAAAGCCCACTTAACGTGGGCTTTTAACTCAGCTTGACTGCTGCGTATTTGGTTGCGCGAGAAGGATTTGAACCTCCGACCTGGGTTATGAGTCGAAATAAACCATTGCATACCTGTATTGGTCTTGGATGTGCTCATGCGGTCTTAAACAGTTAAAAACCATACAAATCAATGACTTATCCCGTGACGCCTTCTATCACTTGAACCCGATCGAGACCATGCCTGTCACATCAGCGCCCCCAAAAAGCCCCCACCCCCTGCGAACAGGTTCTGACCATTGGGTTTGAATCGAGTTGGCGCGCCCCCTGGGCAATAGCAGCACTGACTTCAAAAAGTCGGCTCGCGTCAACCATCTTTGCGCTTAGCAGTCGCCCGAGCATATTTCGCGCTGTGCCGCGATATGCGTTACCAATTGCACATCGGCAGAAAATTGTCGTAAGATATTTCACGTGTGACTTGTCAATATGCAAGTCGTAGGCAGCCAAGGAGACATTCTTGCTGCTTATTTCCTAGGCTAGGGAGCGCACCGAGCTGACGGACGATTCAGCCGTTTAATTTCACCGACGCTAGAGCACTCCAACGCCGGTTCAAGAAAGCCCTCTCCAGGGCAACCGCGTCACTGCGGTTTATTAATTTGGCACGTCACCCGTGCCATTTTCAAGACTCGCTGGCCTCACCGCCATCGCGGGTAAACCTGTAATCCAGGTTTCTAAACGCCCTTCGCGGCGACGCGCTGCACGCCCTCGGCGCTATTCCCCTCTGACGCGGTTCTGGTCCCGCTGCGCTTTGCATTGACCAATTCCTGACTGCCCGGGCGTGGGTGGGTCGTTTTTCGTCCGCAATTTTTTGAGGAGAAGGCCCCATGACGACTCTCATTTATTCCGACCTAGAGCCGGTAGCTCGACTGCGCTCCGCCATCCCCGAATCCTGCCAAGCAATGCTCGATCAATTGCTTGGCATGGTGACCCTCCCCTCCGATCAGCCTTCATGCGCGACGGCGATCGCTACCTTGGCCAAGTGCTTGGTCGACTATGCAGAGACCATTGCCAACCCACGTCCATTCTTCTTGGAATGGGCAGGAACCGCGCAATGCATACACGAGAGTGTGTCAAACCATACGCAGGATATCCAGGGCATGGTGCCATCCGCACCTCTCACCGGGCGGCTCGCTGAATTCCCGGCACTGGCCTTGTTGCTCGCTCTCAAGGAGGAGCACCTGCCACTTCGGGTTGCGCTCGGCGCGGAAGTTGCCCGGTGCCTGCTGGAGCAGACGGAACTCAAACAGGACTACTGCGTTGCGCTACGTCGGGACACCGTCAGGTATGGCCGCCCTCAGCCCGGCGAAGTTCGCACGCCGGAAGATTTAGCCGAACTGGGGTTTGGGCGCGGCTGGTTGGTACGTTTTCAAAAAACTGATGCGCAAGTGCGCCGCCGCGTGGAACTGGACGAGCTCGGCCCGCGCCGTCCGCCGCATGCTCATCCTCACCACGTACTGGATTTGCTCGCCAGGTTGCGCTGGCGTCTTGATTACCCGAACCCCAAACACCGCCAAGCGGCTATTGACGACAGTCACCTCCCTCTCGCGCATTACCGACGTGCTGCGACGATGCTGCGCACACGGGTCGAAGCAAAAGATGGTGCCGCAGTCATACAGTCACTGGAGCTGCTTGTGAACTTGCCGCCGTTGCTAGTGCTAAGCCTGCCATTGGTGACGGGGTACCGACCATTGAACATCCTCGGCATCTGCGTCCGGACGGGGTGCCTGCTACTCAATCTGCGTACCCTGTTTCCACACCGGGTTCAGCCGCCAATGACCACTGCACACCTTTTCGAAGACAGCGGCGATATCGTGGTTCTGCCTCTACCCGTCTTTCTGGCAGAGGAGATAAGGCGGCGCGGCC
This sequence comes from Giesbergeria sp., assembly GCA_026647025.1. Classification (GTDB taxonomy): domain Bacteria; phylum Pseudomonadota; class Gammaproteobacteria; order Burkholderiales; family Burkholderiaceae_C; genus Simplicispira. The sequence continues at coordinate 38,959 of JAPKHH010000010.1, read as the reverse complement.
AAACCTATCCGCAAGCCGTGCTACTCGGGGACTTGGTGGACTGGGTGCGGGTTGATCCACGAAACTCGCTGATTCCGCACGAGTCCTGCAAGCTCCACGCCTCCCTGGCCCGTGCTAGCAAGTCCACCGGCGCCATCTCACTGGCCCTAGGCAACGACCGGCTTGTGTCCGCGTGCTTAACCACAGACTTTTCCCTGATCGGTTCGGCACGTATGTACTACGCCCGCGTGACGGGCCGGGAGATTCACACTGGCTGCGCGAGGCTCTATGGAGGCATGGGTTGGGGTCTGCCAACCATGGAGGCTGAACAACTGCCACCTCTCGGCTCGCGCGCCTCCCTGCATCTCGATGGAGTCAAGCATTTGTTTTCCGCACTGGCTGAGGCTGTCACCGCTTCTCTGCCAGGACGAAACGCACATGCGCTCCGCCTACTCAAACACCATATTCATTTCACCCGTTACTCTGCTGCGCTGATCAGCTTTTGCGCTGGCCTACGCGAAGTTCAGTGTTATCGCCTGCTGGCAGAGGAGTTGCTGTATGGGCAGGATCAAATCGTGGTGCACGACAAGCAGGGTGGGGATGTACTCATGGCTCAGCCTGCCCTGCTCAACGCGCAGGTCAGGGAGCAGATTCGCCTCTATGCTGCACACGCCAGGGCTCTGGTGCGACGTCTGCAACGGCTTAATGACCGTCACGGACTCCTGCTCGCACAAAGACTGCGTATTGCCATAGAGGGCACAGGTCCGCTTTTTCTGACACTCAGCCCCAGCGGGGCGGTCCATGCAGCGGGCGCACATTTCACCTGGCGGGAGATGCCGGAGTCCATCAGGGTGCCACCCAATGTCGGCCGCCACTTCTGGCAAAACGTGCTGCGTGAGCGCGGGCTGAGCTCCAGGGATATTGATAGCTTTATGCGCCATCGAGTTGTGGGCCTGGAACGGAACACCAACTCCCAAGTCTGCGTCCCTCATCAAGCGCGCGGTCGCATCGAGGCAACCCAACTGGCCGTGATGCGGGAAGTCGGCATCCAAGCCCTGGCTGGGTTGCGAAAGGAGTAATGATGAATCAGGCAACACCGCGCCGATCTTCATTCAAGCCTGCGCTTTTCATCCCGGACCCCAGCCGGCGCATGCACTTCCTGCAACCTCAAAATCTCGGCAACATCAGCGATCATTTCGGGGACTTTCAGTCCTGGGTGATCTCCTCGAGCGTGCGAGAGCTGAAACCGGCAGGTCTGACACTGGCATGCCTGATTGCATTTGATGGCATCGCCAGCGACACCGAACTGCAAGCCGCATACGCTGCCTGCAAGCAAGCCCGCAGATTCGAGACTGCAGTGCGGTTGGACTGGAAAATTGGCTCCCGTCATGACGCCCGCCAACTGAGCGTCTGGACCACTCTGGCACTGGCTCGGGTGCAGGAGTGGCAACCGTATGGGTTGGCCCGCGAACATCTCATGGGCGTGTTGAGCGCCCGCGCCCTCAAAAGCGGTGTTGTCTCACCCCTAGAAACAATCTGGGAACAGCTCCTCACGACTGCCATGGGTTGGTTGCAGATTCACCTCCCGGCAGTTCTGTACGGCCATGTGAGCGGCGCAGCTCCCTTAAGCGCCGCACCGCGCAGTGCGCTGGCTCGGGCGCAAACAAGGCGGGCGCTGTTGCCCGAAGAAGTAGATCCAGCGCCACATGGCACGCCCTCTCACCCGGTGTACGAGCGCGTCTTTGAAGTCGCTCTTCTTGGGCGTCGTGCCTCGGTTCGCAGCGGCGCTACTTTCATCCGTCAACTTCTTGCGGCACTGCGTCCGCCGACCAAAGGATCAAACGTCAGCAAGCGTGAAGAGATCCTGCGTCGGCTGCATTCACTGGCCGCCAGCCTAGACGATGCAGACGAAGCATGTGCCGTCCTTCACTCGTTTGCCCTGGACCTCGTCGAGCGTGGTACCAAGCGCAAGAAAAATCTGGCATCCACCACACCGTCGGACTACCTGAACGCGTTGGCCGATGATTTTCATGTGGCGCTCAATGAGGTTCGGTTGTATGGCATCGACGAGACAACTTACGCTGACATTTTCCGCAAACTAGTGAACGGCAGCGCAACCATGGGCCCCGCCCGCATCGCAGCGCTGAAGGCACTTCACCAGTTCCTGCGCGCCTGGTGGCAAGTGCCGCCACTACCCACCGACCTACTCCAAGTCGAGGTCGAAGCCAACGTCCGTGCCAACTTGGTCTGGCCGCACGAAAAGGAGCGGCTGCGGGAATGGCTAGCTGGCGATGCACAAGCAGACCGCTTTGTGGCCCAGCTGGGTGCCGCCCTGGAAATTGTCGGCAATGCGCCCGTGCGCATTGGTGAACTCTTGGTGCTGCGCATTGGCAATGTTCTTGACGAAGGGGATCATCTGGTGGTGGAAATCGCACGCGAGCTGCGTGACGGCCGAGAGAAGTCACGTGAGGGCCGGCGCCGAGTGACGGTCCGCGACATCACTGCGATGGCGATCGTAAGGACTTGGCTCGCGCGACGTGCGGCAGAACTTGCCACCCATGAAGACTATCTGTTTGGGCAACCAGATCGGCCAACGGAGTTGGCGCACTCTGGCAGGATGTATTTCTGGCTGAATCAGCTGCTTAAAACAGTCACCGGGGACGAGAGCATCAGCCTGCATGCCTTTCGCCACAGCTATGCCAGCCAACGCCTGGCCGCAATACTGCTGCAGGAGAACGACGATGAAGTCAATCCACTAGATCGATTGGCCAACGAAGTCGGCCACATCGGTGGGCATGTAACTGCCGTGCACTACTGCCATATCTACGAGCCTGGTCTCAGGCATTCCATCGACGTAGCACTCGAACGTCTGCCACTGGACTATGTCGGAACGTCGGCCTGGACGGGGGTGGCGCCCGAGACGCTGCGCCAACGCGCAAGCCGCGCCACCAGGCGCGGCGGCTTTACTGCGGAAATTCTTCGAACATCACTGACCGACGCAGCCCTGCGAATTCCTCTTTCTGCTATCAGCGATTCAATCGCAATGACAGTTCCGGCCAGTCCGCTGCCGCCGCCGCAGTCGCATGCGCTTACATATGCTCAGGTCGTGGGAGTACTTCGCGAAATCGCAGCTGGTCTCTCGACGCAACAAGTTGGCCTGCGCCATGCGGTGCCCCACCAGCAGGTTGTCCGAATTGTTGAAGCAGTCGGAGATTTTGCAGAGCGCCACGGCAAGAGGACAGCCTCAATGCTGGATGCCCTCAGCCATGGCATGCAAGCGCTGCGTGAATCATCAGGCCGCTTGCTGGGAATGCGCCCGGACTTCGCCCGGCTCTCGCAGCGGCGCTGGCTTCAACTGACGGATGTGATGGGAAAGATTGATCTCTTGCGGTTGCAACGAGCGACCAGCTACTGGGAGCGTGCCGTTGACGACCAACATCTGGCCGTGCGCCCTGGATCGGAGTGGGAAAGTTTCATGGGGTTACTCGCAGACTCGGGCATCAACCGCAGTCTCATGTCCCTGCACTGGTCATCGACCGACCAGCGGCAGAGTGAGATCAGCGACGCTCTTGCACGTGCACAAGAGACCGTGCGATTTCAGCTGGGCGCTTCGTTCGCTCAGGTGCGCCATACCCATCGCCATGGCCGCCCTCCCATCTGGTTGGTCATAAGTTCCGATGGGGCCCTACACAATAGAAATGGCAGTGCGAACTCAATCATCGGGCTGCACTGCGCGTTCCTGGCCGCGTGGGCGTGGTTACGTGTTGCTGACCTCGAAGGGAGCAAGTATCAATGACTCAATTCATGGCAATGAAAGTAATGGAGTTGGAGATCCATGGATTGCCTGACCTTTTTGATGAAATGCAGCTGCGACGGCGAGCTCAAGCCGTGATCTCTGACCTTGAGAGGCTGGTTGAGATAGACAGATTGCTGCTGTACACCACACTGACCTATCGCTACTGCCTGCGTAATAAAAACTCGGGGGAACCTCTGATCGTCTTGGTGCTTGAACTTGCACCTCGACCCCAGCAACTGCTGGACTTCGTACCGGAAGAAAACTCTCTCGGCACACGGGAAAAGAACATGCTCGCAGACCGGCAGCGCCTGCGGCATGCATGGCAGGAATTGCCAGTTCACAACACGCAGGCTGTCATTGCCCTCGCACAGCGCATGCAAGCGGGATTTCTGGATTTATCGGATGGAGCTTTCGCCCCCAAGACAAAAAAACAACTGAATGCGCTGGTCAGTGCACGCCACCGCCACTGGAATGGCCATCTTTCCGAAGATGATCCTTGGCAGATGGAGCTTCCGACGCTGCCTCGATACGAGTGGCGTCGTGAATTATTTCACGTGCGTGCACAGCTTTTTCGGGAACGCAGGGGGTTCACTTTAAAGCTTCTGAACCGAACAACCTTGCCATCCCAATTGAGGTCTGTTCGCACTCTGCGAATGCCGAATCGGTCGCCGAAGCTTGAAGATGCCAGTGCCCTGGACCGAGCGGAGTACACGGGCACGCCTGTCGATCTGGTGATACGCGTCGGATCCAATCTCGGAAGCGAACTCATATGCGTGGCAGATTTTGTACGCTTGGCAGATGCGAAGTCATCCTGCGAATGAAACACCCATGACGCCTGTCATCTGATGCCCAAGGACCGCCTCCATCCCCCAACCGCATCCACCGGGAAACTGCCAATCGACTACTCGAAGATCTGCTTGCGAACAACGCGCACGCTCGCCAGGAGGCCCTAGCGCACGCGCTCAAAGTAAGACTGGCACCGGGTTGCGCGCAGGCTGCCACCACCTGAGCGCGGCCTATTAGTAATCGCTATCTGAAGTTATTTGACGTAGCTCGTCACGGCGCTTTAGCAACAATCTGATTGAATCTTCGGTTTCTTTGTTGGCCTTATTAATCATTCGCCCCGCGGGGATTGCAATGAGAATGAAGAGCAAAACAAAGAGTCCGTAGATCAATACAGGCGTTGAAGGCATAACTATTGCTACTTCCATAGTAGAGCTGTGTATCGATTGGTGCAGTGAATCGCCCTTGGGCTCCGCACCCGACCTTCAATCTGGAGGCGGACATGCAGCGCCCAAATGTCCTTCAGCTTAAAAGGTGCCTTTTGCCCGACGATCTTTCCCTTGTTCCACGGCTCGCGATGATCGGCATTACCTGCGGTTTTCATGATGGTCTCCCACCGAGTTGAGGGCTTTATAGGATGCGCCCTCGCATCGTTAGATTACCGTCTATTACCCGCAGCTAGCGAACAATGTGCAGCGCTCGGCGTCGACGTCCGACACAGACATCGCCGATGTACCCGGTATGCGCTGCACCGAATCGGGTGATCTGTCCGTCATGACGCGCATAGGCTCGAATGCCCCGCACCAATCGCATGGAGATTGACCGGAGCCATCAGAGTCGTCGTCTACATGCTCCCTCCATCAGGTAACAGATGAGAGAAGCCTCAAGTATTTGACGGAATTAGGCCACCACGCTTTTTAGTTTCCATTGTTTGACCAGGCCGTAGATCGCCGGAATCACCGCCAGCGTGAGCACGGTCGAAGAAATCATCCCGCCCACCATCGGGGCAGCGATACGACTCATCACTTCCGAGCCGGTGCCGGTCCCCCACAGGATGGGCAGCAGGCCCGCCATGATGGCAACCACGGTCATCATCTTGGGGCGCACCCGTTCGACTGCGCCTTCCATGATGGCTTCGTAGAGGTCGGCGACGCTAGGCTCCTTGTTCTCCGATCGGCGCCGTGCCTGAATTTCTTCCCAGGCATGGTCGAGGTAGATCAGCATGATGACGCCCGTCTCTGCTGCCACCCCGGCCAGTGCGATGAAGCCCACCGCGACAGCCACCGACATGTTGTAGCCCAGCCACCACATGAGCCAGATACCCCCCACCAGGGCAAACGGCACCGACAGCATGACGATCAAGGTTTCGGTCAGGCGCTTGAAGTTCAGGTACAGCAGCAGGAAGATGATGAGCAAGGTGACCGGGATGACGACCTTCATCTTCTGCACCGCGCGCTCCATGGATTCGAACTGGCCGCTCCAGGTGGCGTAGTAGCCGGGCGGGAACTGAACTTGCTCGTTCACGGCCTTGCGCGCGTCGGCCACATAACCGCCGATGTCGCGGTCCCGGATGTCGACAAAGATATAGGCCGACAGCAGTGCGTTTTCGGTACGGATGCCGGGCGCCCCCTTGGCGACTTCCACGCGCGCCACCTGTCCCAGCGGGACCATGGCGCCGTCCATGGTGGGCACCAGCACTTCACGGGCGATCTGCTGCGGGTCGGCGCGCAGCTCGCGCGGGTAGCGCACCGTCACGCCAAAGCGCTCGCGGCCTTCCACCGTGGTGGTCACCATTTCGCCGCCCAAGGCCGTGCCAATGACGTCCTGCAGCTCTCCTACCCCCAGGCCGTAGCGTGCCAGCTGCGCCCGGTCGGGTTCAATATTGAGGTAAAAGCCCCCTGTGATGCGTTCCGCGAACGCCGAGGTCGTTCCGGGCACCTGCTTGACCACGGTCTCGATCTCGCGCGCCAGGCGCTCCATCTCGCCCAGGTCCTTGCCGAAGACCTTGATCCCGATGGGCGTGCGGATGCCGGTGGAAAGCATGTCGATGCGGGCCTTGATGGGCATGGTCCAGGCGTTGGATACGCCAGGAAACTGCAGTGCCTGGTCCAACTCCGCGATCAGCTTGTCGATCGTCATGCCCGTGCGCCACTCGGACTCCGGCTTGAGGTTGATGACGGTTTCGAACATCTCGGTCGGTGCCGGGTCCGTGGCCGTGTTGGCGCGCCCGGCTTTGCCGTACACCGACGCCACCTCGGGGAAGCTCTTGATGATCTTGTTCTGCGTCTGCATCAGCTCGGCCGCCTTGGTGATGGACATCCCGGGCAGCGACGCGGGCATGTACAGCAGCGTGCCTTCGTTGAGCGTGGGCATGAACTCCGAGCCGAGCTGGCTGGCGGGGTAGAACGACACGCCCAGCACGATGATCGACGTGGCAACCGTCAGTTTCTTCCATCGCATCACGGCGGCGATGATGGGACGGTAGATCCAGATGAGGAACCGGTTCACCGGGTTGCGTGCCTCCGGCATGATGCGCCCACGGATGAACAGCATCATCAGCACGGGCACCAGCGTCACCGACAGTAGCGCGGCGCCGGCCATGGCAAAGGTTTTGGTATAGGCCAGTGGCGAGAACAGGCGGCCTTCCTGCGACTCCAGCGTGAACACCGGCAGGAAGGACACGGTGATGATGAGCAGCGAGAAGAACAAAGCCGGGCCCACCTCCTTGCAGGCGGCAATCATGGCTTCGACGCGCTCGGTGTTGGTGTGCTCCTCGGGCAAGCGTTCCAGGTGCTTGTGCGCGTTCTCGATCATGACGATGGCCGCGTCCACCATGGCCCCGATGGCGATGGCGATGCCACCCAGGCTCATCAGGTTGGAGTTCATGCCCAGCAGGCGCATGGCGATGAAGGCGATCAGCACCCCCACGGGGAGCATCAGGATCGCCACCAGGGCCGAGCGCACATGCATCAGGAAGACCACGCAGACCAGCGCGACGATCAGGCTTTCTTCGAGCAGCGTGCGCTTGAGCGTGTCGATCGCGCGGTGAATCAGGTCGGAGCGGTCGTACACCGCCTCGATGGTGACACCCTGCGGCAGGCCGGTCGACACCTCGGCGATCTTCTCCTTCAGGTTGTGAATCACTTCCAGCGCGTTCTGGCCGTAGCGCGCCATGGCGATGCCCGAGACCACCTCGCCCTCGCCATTGAGTTCCGTCAGACCCCGGCGCTCGTCGGGCGCCAACTCCACGCGGGCGATGTCACGGATGAGAACCGGCGTGCCCTTGTCGGCCTTGACCACCAGGTTCTCGATGTCGCCAACGCCGCGCAGGTAGCCCTTGCCGCGCACCATGTACTCGGTCTCGGCCATCTCCACCACGCGGCCGCCCACGTCGCGGTTGGAGTCGCGCACCACCTGCGACACCTTGGCCAAGGGAATACCGTAGGCGCGCAGCTTCACTGGATCGACGGTGATCTGGTAGGTCTGCACGAAGCCGCCGATCGACGCCACCTCGGCCACGCCATGGGCCTTGGTGAGCTGGTAGCGCAGGTACCAATCCTGCAGCGTGCGCAGCTCGGCCAGGGTCTTGTCCTTGGCCAGCAGCGCATACTGGTAGACCCAGCCCACGCCGGTGGCGTCTGGCCCGATCTGCGGCGTCACGCCCTTGGGCATGCGCCCGGCGGCGAAGTTGAGGTATTCGAGCACGCGCGAGCGGGCCCAGTAGATGTCGGTGCCGTCCTCGAAGATGATGTAGACGAACGAGGCGCCGAAGAAGGAGAAGCCGCGCACCACCTTGGACTTGGGGACCGACAGCATGGAGGTGGTCAGCGGGTACGTGACCTGGTCCTCGACCACCTGCGGGGCCTGGCCCGGGTATTCGGTGTAGACGATGACCTGTACGTCCGACAAGTCCGGCAGCGCGTCCAGCGGCGTCTTGAGCACGGCATAGACACCGCCGACGATGACGAACAGGGTCGCCAGCAGCACCAGGAAACGGTTTCTCCCCGACCAGTCAATGATCTTCGCAAGCATGGTGTTTCCCGAGGATCAGTTGTGGCCGGCGTGCGGATTGGCCGTGGTTTTGCCACGGGGCTTGGCGGCGGTGATCACCCACTCGCCCTGGCCGCGTTCGACGAATTCGAACGCCACCGCCGCGCCCGGTTGGAGGTCCTTCAGCAAGGCACTGTTAGCCACCTTGAACTCCATGGACATGGCCGGCCATTTGAGGCTGGCCACCGGGCCATGCGCCAGGGTGACCGTGGAGGTTTTGGTGTCAACCTCCTCCACCGTACCTTCGGCCTGGTGGCCCACGCCGGTGACGGCCTGGGTACTGGTGGAACCCTCCGTGGGGATTTGCGCACCGTGTCCTGCATGTCCCAGGCTCCCGACGGCAGCCTTGAGATTGCTTTCCGCATCGATGAGGAAGTTGGCGGCCACCACCACCATCTCGCCATCCCGCACGCCCTCGATGATTTCGATGCGGTCCTCGCTGCGGGCACCGACCTTCACGTCACGGGGCTCGAAACGGCCCTCCTGGAGTTGCACCAGCACGATCTGGCGCGTGCCGCTGTCGATGACGGCCGACGTCGGCACCGTCAGGACGGCCCCCTTGGAGGTGGCGGGCAGTTCCACCTGGGCAAACATGCCCGGCTTCAGCAGTCCGCCTGGATTGGCCAATTCAACCCGCACGGGCACGGTGCGGGTTTCCGCCGTGAGTGTGGGATAGACGTAGGTGATGGAGCCGGTGAACACCTTGTCGGGGTAGGCATTGATGCGAACCGATGCCTTCGTGCCGGGCTTGACCAGGCCGATATCCTGCTCGAACACATCGGCGATCACCCACACGGACGATAGATTGGTGACCTGGTAGAGCGCGTCGCCCGGCATGAAGCGCATGCCTTGCACGGCCTTCTTTTCGGTCACGATACCCGCCACCGGCGAGCGGAACGTGAGCGTGCGGCGCGCCGTGCTCGACTGGGCCAGCGCCTTCACCTGTTCGTCCGAAATATCCCAGTTGCGCAGGCGCGCCAGGCTGGATTCGGCGAGCTGGCGCATGCCATTCTGCGTTTCCTCGCTGGCGCCTTTCAAGGCATCGACCCCCTGGGCGGCGATGGCGTATTCGCGCTGCGCCGACACCAGCTCCGGGCTGTAGACCTCGAACAAGGGCTGGCCCTTGCCCACGGCCTGTCCGGTCGCATTGACATGCAGGCGTTCCACATAGCCCTCGAACTTGGGCGTGATGGCGTAGGTCAGGCGCTCGTCGGGTTCCACGCGGCCTGCGGCGCGCACCATCTTGTCCAGGGAGCGCAAACTGGCGGCCTCGACACGAACCCCGAGCTTCTGGACCTTGTCGGTGCTGATCTTGATCTGATGGGCGCTCCCAGCATCCGGCTCTTGCTCGCCTTCATAGACCGCGATGTAGTCCATCCCCATCGGGTCCTTCTTGGGCGTGGGTGAGGTATCGGGCAACCCCATCGGATTGCGGTAATACAGAACCTTGCGCTCCTTCTTGTCACTTGCCGAACCCACTGTCGAAACCGCTTGCGTCGCCTCGTGCGCGGCGGATTGCCGCTGGCCGTACCAGTAACCGCCGCCCGCGGCCAGTGTCGTGGCCGCCAGCACGAGCGCGCCCACCTTGAGATTTGTTGTCACAGTTCTTCTCCAACGATGCGCTCGATGTCTGCCAGCCGCGTTTGCGCGGCCACACCTGCCTTGACCTGGTTGAGCTTGGCCTGGCGTATCTGCCTCTGGGCATCCAGCAGCGTGGCGAAGTCCACCTTGCCCGATTCATAGCCTGCCAATGCAGACCGGTAGGTCAGTTCCGACTGGGGCAGCAGGCTCTCCGTGGTCAATGCCAGCGTGCGGCGCGCTGCCTCCAGGCCAGCGACGTTTTCATATAGATCGGCGAGCACCTGGTTGGTGGCGACTTCGCGGCGCGAGCGCGCGGCCTCCAGCATGGCCTGCGCCTCCCGTTCCTGCGCGCGCCGGGTATCCTGCTGCAGCGGAATGGTGACCTCGACCATCAGTTCCCATTCGCGGATCGACTTGCCGTACTGGATGGGCGAGAGCCCCACCATGAAGTCCGGATAGCGGTTCTTGTAGGTGAGTTCGCGGTTCTTTTCGGCGGCGAGGATCTGCGATTCCTCGGTTCTCAACAGCGGATTACTGGCCCGCGCACGCTGCTCCAGGACATCGAAGCGCATGCTCTCGGACGCAGGAAGCGTGCGAATGCGCTCCGGCGTGGCCAACGTCTCGCTGGCGGGACGCCCCACGAGCGCTTTCAACCGCGCCTGCAGCTGGCTGCGTTCCGCTTCAAGTGCGATCAATTCATTGCGCATGCTGGTCTGCTCCAGCTGCGCGCGGATCACGTCCTGCTGCGCCGCCAGTCCGCTGGCATAGCGCACCTGGGCCACCTTCTCCAGGCGTGCCATCAGATCCAGGATCTCCCGGGTGAGCCGTTCATTCTGGTCAAGGTAGTAAAGCTGAGCGTAGGCCGTCTTGATCTTGGCGGCCAATTCGCTCCAGGTACCCGCCACCCGTCCCCGCGCTGCCTCTGCCTGCAGTTCAGCGGCTTCACGCTTGAGGCCCCGTTTCCCGAACCATGGCAGCTCCTGCGTGAAGATGTAGCGTGTGCTGCCGACCCGCCCTGGCAGCAGCGTCGGATTGCGCTCGCCCATCCGGGTGATGTCGCGCAGCTCCATGCCGAACTTGGGGTCGGGCAAGGCCCCGGCGGGCAGCACCCGCTCTGCGGCGGCATCGGCTTCGAACTGCATGCCGGCGAACTCTGGATTGCCCTCCCGCGCCGCAACCAACAGCCCTTCCAGATGGGCACCGAGCCGCACCTCCTGGCTGAAACCAGCCTGGGTGAAAACGAGTGCCAGCAGAGCTGCGCCGACGGAGAGTCTCAAGCGGATCCTGGGCATCACTTACCTTCCGATCCACGCAAGGCAGTGTTCAATTGGTCAACAACCTCCGCCCAATCGGCATCCAGCAATATTTCATCCCGCAGCAGGGACGATTGCGCTTCGCTCCAGAAAGGGGCGTTTTCCAGCCGGATGGATGGGTGGAGTGGGCTGTGGCGCGCCAGGAATTCCTGGATGCTCCGGGTGTCAGAGGCCAGCCCCAGTTGTTGAAATAGCTCGGTGAACCGATGGTAGGTCGAATCCATGGTGTTGATTCCCTCAGTGTTCTTGCCGGCGCGTCGGATCAGGAGCGCCATCCCATGCGGCCATTCTCGACAGGCGGGCCTGATAGAAGGATGAGCCTCAGATTACTTTTCTGTTATCTGCGGCTGGCGGCTAACTGCAGCAACTGCGCTGCAGCTGTACCGGCGGGCAAGGCATGGATCCGAACGAGCAAAACACGCAGCAATCCCCCGGGCGAGGTCGCAGAAGTGCCTTGCACTGGCGGCATTCGTAGAAATACTGGCAGGCATTCGTGGGCATCGATTCCTGCCGTGCGAAGCCGCAGTGCGGGCAGGTCAGCACGGATTCGAGAAGAGCGGCATTCATGGTTTTTGCGGGGAGGTGCCTACACCATCAATGGCCACGGCGCAGTCGCAGAGCATTGAAAATCACCGACGCCGAACTGAGGCTCATCGCCAATGCCGCGATCAGAGGGGACAGAAGCCACCCGGTGAACGGATACAGCACGCCAGCGGCAATCGGCACGCCGATGCCGTTGTAGACAAAAGCGAAGAGCAGGTTCTGGCGCATGTTCCGGACGGTGTCGACGGAAATGTCCCGTGCTGCCGTGATACCGCGCAAGTCGCCCTTGACCAGCGTGACCTGGCCGCTGTTCATGGCCACGTCGGTGCCGGTGCCCATGGCCACGCCGACGTCGGCCTTGGCCAACGCGGGGGCATCGTTGATGCCATCGCCGGCCATGGCGACGATATGGCCGCCTCTCTGAAGCTTGTCCACAAGCTCCAGCTTGTCGACTGGCTTGACCTCTCCATGCACTTCGTCGATGCCGAGCCTCGCGCCCACGGCCTTGGCCGTGGTCAGGCCGTCGCCGGTCGCCATCACGATGCGCAGGCCGCTGGCATGGAGCGTCCGGATCGCATCCGGTGTGGTGGACTTGATGGGGTCGGTCACGGCCAGAATGCCGGCCAGCTGCCCGTCCACGGCCAGGTGCATCACGCTGGCGCCGTCGCCGCGCAGTCGCTCGCCGTCGGCCTTGATCGCATCGATGGCCACGCCCTCTTGCTGCATCAAGGCGGTGTTGCCCAGGACCAGGCGCCGGCCCTCGACCGTGCCGCGCACGCCGATGCCGCTGCCGGATTCAAAATCAGCGGGCTTGACCAGCTCCAGCCCCTTGGCGCGCGCGGCGCTGACTATGGCGTCGGCCAGCGGGTGCTCGCTGCCCTGGTCCAGGCTGGCGGCCAGGCGCAACACCTCGTCGGGCGTGTAGCCCGTGGCCGCCACAGCCGTGTCGAACGCGGGCTTGCCTTCGGTCAGCGTGCCGGTCTTGTCCACGATCAGGGTGTCAACCTCACGCATCTTCTCGATGGCGCCGGCGTCCCGGAACAATACGCCCTGGGTGGCAGCGCGGCCGGTGGCCACCATCACCGACATGGGCGTGGCCAGGCCGAGGGCACATGGGCAGGCGATGATGAGCACCGCCACCGCGTTGATCAGGCCAAAGACCCAACTCGGCTCGGACCCGAACAGACCCCAGACCAGGAAGGTGGCCAACGCGATCAGCACCACCACCACCACGAACTTGCCGGCCACCACGTCGGCCATGCGCTGCATGGGGGCCTTGGAGCGCTGGGCGTTGGCCACCATCTGCACGATCTGCGACAGCATGGTGGCCGCGCCCACCTTCTCGGAGCGCATCACCAGGGCGCCGCTGGTGTTCAGCGTGGCGCCGATCACCTTGTCGCCGATGCGCTTGGTCACGGGCACGGGCTCGCCCGTCAGCATGGATTCGTCCACGGCGCTGTGGCCCTCGGTTACCACGCCATCGACAGGCACCTTCTCGCCGGGACGGATGCGCAGCAGGTCGCCGACATGCACATGGGCCAGCGGCACGTCTTCCTCGCTGCCGTCGGTATTGATGCGACGCGCAGTTTTGGGAGCCAGGCCGAGCAGTGCCTTGATCGCGGCGGAGGTCTGTGAACGGGCCTTGAGTTCGATGATCTGGCCCAGCATGGTCAGGGAGATGATGACCACGGCCGCCTCGAAATAGACCGCCACGCGGCCCATGGAAACGAACGAGTCCGGGAACACGCCGGGCGCTGCCGTGGCGACCAGGCTGTAGAAGAAGGCCGCGCCCGTCCCCAAACCGATCAAGGTCCACATGTTCGGACTGCGCTGGACGAGCGACTGCCAGCCGCGAACAAAGAATGGCCCGCCCGTCCACGCCACGACAGGCAGCGACAGCACCAATTCCACCCAGGTTTGTACCCTCATGTCAAACCATCCGAGACGGTGCCCGAACATCGCCAAGATCGTCACGCTCACCGTGAGTGGCAATGTCCACCAGAAGCGCCGCTGAAAATCGCGCAACTCATGGTTGTCTTCCTCGTCCAGGGGAATGATGGGCTCCAACGTCATCCCGCACTTGGGGCAATTGCCGGGATGGTCCTGCCGCACTTCAGGATGCATGGGGCAGGTGTAGACCGTTCCAGCCGGCGCTGGCGGTGGTTCGATGGGCGCATCGACATGCGCCGATGCGGCGTGCGGCGCCGGTGATTCACCATGGACGTGGCCGTGGTGATGACCGTGGTTATGACCATGCTGATGGCCTTGGATCGGCGCCCCCTCTGGCACCAGAAGCATCTGGCACTTGGGGCAGTGCCCCGGGTGGTCCTGCCGAATTTCAGGATGCATGGGGCAGTGGTAGATAAGCGCTGTGCTTGCTGGCATGGTCTGTGGCTCCAGGTTCAACTCCATGGTGACAACGGGCACCGGTCGCGAGGTCAGGTCGGGTTGCGGAAATCCATTGCGCGGCCGGCGAAATGAAGGAAACGTAATTTGCAGGTCATCGTTTTGTTGGTCGCGGATTCATACAGTCTGTCCGTGCCTTTCGCACAGGCAGGACATCCCGCCCCAACCCATAGACAAGGACTTCAAGATGATTGCAAAAACCACTTCTTTTTCGCTCACCGTTGCCCTCATGGCTCTGTCTGGCATGGCCCAAGCAACGTCTGCATGGCATCAAGGAAATGGTGATGTGGTTCACATCACGCCCGAGCACATTGGACAAAACACGGCCAAACGCACCCTGGATCCGAAGGTTCATGACCAGATGCTGCACGGCGATGCGGTGACGCCCCAAGGGGCGCTGCAATCCGATGCGGCGACCTCTGGCGGCAAGTCCCGGCAGCAGGTCGCCCAGGAACTGCGCAACCAGCCCACCAACGAGCGCGAGCAAATGAAAATGCTCTACACCAACTGATCGCCATCTTGCGTCCTTCAGGCCTGCTGCCTCGGCGGCAGGCCTGAAGGAGCACTTCAGCGCTCAGACGATTTACGAAATTGATCATTGAGCTGGTCATGGCGCGCGCGGATTTCCTGTGGCCACTGCGCCTTGATCCATGAAAGCACGGCCACTATCTCCACGTCGCTCAACACACCGTCATAGACAGGCATGTCGGTACGGTAGTCAGGCTGCCGGATCAGTTGGGCCAAGCCATGCTTGGTGATGGCGAAAAGCTGTGCATCAGGATGGTGCCAGGTGTGCCCGCTTTCATCGTGTGGCGGCGCCGGCAACAGACCGTTCGGTCCGTGTTCACGCCAGTTCGGTTGCCCCTGGCCACGGACTCCGTGACAAGCTGCGCAATGCTGTGCATAGATGCGAGCGCCGGCCTGCACCGTCTGTGGGTCATCGGGACGAAGCGCATAGGGTTCTGGCGCGGCAGTCCATGCACCTTTCGCGCTCAACGCATACCAACCTGCCGCAGCCAGGAGCACGGCTAGCAATCCGCCCAAGGCCAGGTTCACCGTGTTCGAGCGCATGGGCAACTCAGGCCTTCCCACATCCACGGTTGCCGTGCGAATGCGCCGCAAGGACCGTATGACGAGCCTTGGCACCTAAGGATGGAGGAACTGCACTCATGGACACCTCCGAGAAAGAAGAGAGCCGGCGGCCAGAATTCTCTACCCCAGCCGGGGAAAAAAGCGCGGGACTTGGCTTGCATAGTCTTGCCAGTCCTTGCCGAAGCGCATCGCGCTCTCACGTTCCTCCGCCAAGGACAATCGGCCATACATCACCATCAAGACGGGAAACATCAGCAATATCAGCAAGGTCGGCCATTGCAGCAGGAAGCCCAGCATGATCAACACGAAGCCGATGTACTGCGGGTGGCGCAGACGCGCGTAAGGGCCTGTCCGCGCCAATTGACCCGCACGCTGAGCCGCATACAGCACCGGCCATGCTTCTGCCAGCAGCCAGAAGCCGCCACCAATAAACACATAGCTGAGGATGTGGAATGGGCCGAAATGCGGATCGCCCCCCCAACCGAACAGCAGTTCCAGCAAATGCCCCGCGTCATGGCCCAGAAGATCCACGGAGGGAAATTTCTGCCCCAGCCAGCCCGAAAGGAAATAGATGGTCAGCGGGAAGCCATACATCTCGACAAACAGCGCGACGATGAATGCCGTGAAGGCGCTGAAACTGCGCCAGTCGCGCGCGTTGGCCGGCTTGAAAAAGCTGAAGGCGAACATGACGAACACCGCGATGTTCACCACCACCACCAGCCAGAGGCCATACGCGGGTCCTGTGTGCTCCATGATGCCTAACTCCTGTGAGAGTTTTCATCCTGCCGAGGGGACTCCGAGTCCACATGGCCTCCATGTCCGCCATGTCCGCCGTGCATGAAAACGTGCATCAGCGGGCAAAGCAGCAAGATCGCGTAGGGCCACCATTGCGTCAGGTGGGCTCGATGCTCCGTCCACAGAAAGTAGCCAGCCACCGCGCCGATCACCAGGAGGCCGATGGCATAGCGTGATCGCCAGAAGCCGCCACTTTGCGGGCTGCCCTGTCCGGGTGGCCGAGGGGCATGGTGGTGGTGGCTCATGATCGCCCCCCTACTTGGCAGCAGGCGGCATTGATGACTGCATGCGATCCATCATCATCTGCATCATGGACTCCATCATGTCCATGCGCTTCTCCATCATTTGCTGACGCTCGGACATGCCGCTCATGCCTTTACCTCCCTGCATGCCACCCATCTTGGACATGCCGCCCATCTGCCTCATCATGGCCATGCCGTCCTGCATCATCTTCATGTGCTCGGCCATCAGTGCTTGACGCTCTTCGGGCGTCTTGGCGGACATCATTTTTTCGTGCATCGCCTGCATGTCCTTCATGCGCTGGTCCATGGCAGCCATCTTTTCTGCGCCCATGGATTTACCCGGTGCCTTCGTGGCGGCCGCAGCGGGCGCAGCGCCTTCCGGATGGTGTTCCTTGTGCTCATCGGTGCCTTGGGCGAAAACGCCCAGCGATGCCGTTGCCACGCAGATGCCGATCAGGGTGTTGCGAATATGGATCATGGTTCTCTCCTGTCCTGGTTGAAATTACCGTGGCCATCCCCGGAAGGGTTGAGCGCGCGGCGATGGCACACGAATGCAGCGTTTTCTTACCGGATCGGCTGAATGTCGGTGACGATCAGCTTTCCTCCCTCGCTCACCGCCATGAACTTGATCTTGTCGCCCGGCTTGACCGTGGCCAACAAACCCTTGTCCCTCACAGTGAACACCATGGTCATGCCAGGCATGTCCAGATGCTTGATTTCGCCATGCTTGAGCGTGACCTTGGAGGACTCCTGGTCCACCTTCTTGACCTCGCCTTCGGTCAGGGAGGCGGCGGAGGCCGCGGACGCATGGCTGTGGTCGTGTTCCGAGGTGGCCTGGGCAAGACTGCTCATGGGCAGCAAGGAGCCCGCGGCGAAGGCCGAGGGCGTGGAACGCTAACCAAGTGGGTCCGCGAGGCATTCCCTGAAGCCAGGATGGCCCTTGTCGGCAGTGTGGGCCAGCGAAGATATCCCTAGAGCTTGAAGCACGCGGGAGTGATGGAGCTTTGCACCCGGCAGGAAAGTGCACAGGCTGTTGCCGACAGGCTCGGCGTGTGCCGGCCAACGTTGTACAACTGGAAGAACCAGCTTCTGGGGCGTGAGGCACCCGCATCAATGAAACACACCGATCGATCACCGCAGGCGCAAGAGCGTGAAGAGCTCGAGCGCCAAGTTGAGATACTGCGCCACGAAGTCAGGAAACTGCGCCTTGAGAAGGACCTCTTGAACAAGGCCAATGAACTGTTAAAAAAAGGCCTGGGCGTCGATCTGCAGCTCCTGTCTAACCGGGAGAAGACACTGCTGATTGACGCCCTCAGGGAGCACTATGGCCTGCCAGAGCTCCTTGCACAGTTGAGTCTTGCGCGTAGCTCGTACTTCTACCATCGGGCCCGCGCGGCAATCGGAGACAAGTACGTGAGGGTGCGCCAGTCCATCACCGAGATCTTCGAGTCCAACCACCGCTGCTACGGCTACCGCAGGCTGCAAGCCTCACTGGCCAGAGAGCAAGGCCCGATCTCCGAGAAGGTGATACAGCGGCTGATGAAGCAAGAGAGCCTGGTCGTTGCAAAACCCAAGAGGCGTCGGTATGCGTCTTACCTGGGCGAGATCAGCCCGGCACCAGAGAACATCATTAACCGTGACTTCCAGGCTGCAGCCCCCAACGAGAAATGGCTGACCGACATCACAGAGTTCCAGATCCCTGCGGGCAAGGTGTACCTGTCACCGATCATCGATTGCTTCGACGGGATGGTGGTGAGCTGGACCATTGGCACGAGCCCGGACGCTGAACTGGTCAACACCATGCTGGATGCTGCTATCGAGACAGTGGCAGAAACCACCGCTAGGCCGGTAGTTCATTCCGATCGCGGAGGGCACTACCGCTGGCCTGGCTGGCTATCGAGAATGAGCGATGCCAAACTCACCCACACAGCACCACCGGCAGCACCAGCTCGACCCAGCTCTGGGTTGCCATGTTGAACCATCCCAGACGATGGCCGAACATGGCCAGGGTGGTGACGATCAGCGTGAGCGGCAACGTCCACCAGAAGCGTCGCTGAAAATCCTTCAGCTCACTGTTGTCTTCCGCGTCCAAGGGGATGATAGGCTCCAATGACATGCCGCATTTAGGGCAATTGCCGGGATGATCCTGTTGCACCTCGGGATACATGGGGCAGGTATAGATTGTGCCAGCCGGCATTTCTGCGGCCTTGTCGGTGGTCGCCCCGGGCTGCGCATGGCCCTGCGCATGGTGGGCGTGATGATGAGCACCATCAGTTCCGTCCTTGGCCTGGTCTTCCAACACCAGGTTCATTTGGCACTTGGGGCAGCGCCCTGGGTGATCCTGGCGCACTTCAGGGAGCATGGGGCACACATAGAGCGCGCCGGCATTTTATGTACCGACCGGTGCCTCGCTCACCCTATAGCGCACAGGGTCTGCAATGAACTTGTCGCGGCAGTGCGTGCTGCAAAAGCGGTAGTGATGATCGTCATGCATGGCCTGATGAGGCGATTGGGAGGTCACGCTCATACCGCACACAGGATCCTTCAAGTCGTCCGCCTTCGGTGAGATGTCGTCAAGGGCAGCCGACTGGCCCCCGAGGGCTGGTGATGTGGGTGATGGGAGATGGGTGATGGGTGATGGTTCATGTCAATGCCTTTCAAGACGCTTGTTCTATTTTTTGCCTTCCCATGATGTCAAGGTCAAGTCTTTCATCATGTTGAAGCGATTCAGTCTGCTTCTGCCGTCGTCCCGACAGCTAGCGAGGCAGGGACTTGCGGTATTGGGCGTTGATCTCGTCATGGCGCTGCTGTACCTCCAGCGGCCATTGCGCTTTGATCCAGGACAGCACGGCCACGATCTCGTCATCGCTCAACACGCCGTCGTAGACCGGCATGGCGGTGCGATAGTCAGGCTGGTCGATGAGCTTGGCAAGGCCATGCTTGGTGATGGCAAAAAGTTGCGCATCAGGATGGTGCCAGGTGTGGCCGCTGGGATCGTGCGGCGGCGCAGGAAGCAAGCCATCCGATCCGCGATCACGCCAGTTGGGCTGGCCTTCGCCCTTGGTGCCGTGGCAGGCGACACAGTTCTGAGCGTATATGCGAGCGCCTACTTGCAAGACCTGAGGATCATCAGGACGCAAGGTATGCGTCAACGCTGCCTCCCGCCTGCCACCGGCACTCAAGAAGAAATAGAGGATTCCAGCCACCACGAGCAAGACCAATCCCCCTCCCACGCCAAGGACAAGTGGTCTCAATTTCATTTCAAATTCTCCGACGCCACGCCTGCGGTCATCGACCGATAGAATGGCGCACGCGCTATCGTAAAAAAAGATTCGTCGCGCGCATTCGGGCTCCGCGCAGGCGAATCGCTGAGTGCCCGCAGATCCCCTATCTGCCCACTTTTTGCATCATGGTCAAACTCGGTCTCCTCTAGGGCGAACCCCACTTCGATGTGGGAAAGACGATCAAAAAGCGCCATGTTTTGGTGATTTTCCACACGTTCAAACAAGAGTACTTCGATCGGGCGCCACATCGCCACCCAGCCAACAATCAACAGCCCTTCGCTGATGGCCGTAAGCACCTGGCTGTTGCCAGGATTACCCAATAAGGCCCGTACAAGCAGCGTCGTACCCAGAACGGCGAGTCCCGTTAACAGGAAGTGCCCTGTCGCATCCTTCGTCGATACCGGCGCCTGCACTGCGCATATTGCGCTTGAAAGTGCGCATGGATCGCTCCTGCAATTTCCACCTCGTACTCTCTGATCGACGTCGGGACATGAACAATGAGACGAAGCGATTCATCTAAACCATACTCGCCCGCACAGTCAACGATATAGTTTTCCACAGCACGGCTCAGTGTTTTCTCATGGAGCGGCGAAGGGTCCAATGAATCGTAAAGCTGCGTGATTCGTTGAATGCGAATATCGATGACCGTCATTTCTGTAAACGCCCAGGTTGTCTTGTTTTACTTTTTTTGCACCTTGCCGGACAGCTGCAAGCGACGGACAAACCGTCAAGGCGTAATGCTGATGCCGTTGGGAGTCTTGCCTACCGGAACGGTCTTCACAACCTTGCGATCCTTCACATCAAGCACGGAAACCGAATTGGCGTACATGTTGGTAACGTAGGCGTACCGGCCTTCACGGTCGACAACCACGCCATGAGCACCGGCGCAGGTCACGACGGTCTTGGCAACCTTGAAACTCTCCAGCTCAATCAGGCTGACGGTTTTGCCAGGCTTCTTGGGCGTGCCCTGATTGGCCACCAGCAGCGTGCGCGAATCCGGCGTGACATACAGCTGGATGGGGACTGTTCCGACGGCAACCTTGCGAATCACCTTGCGCGTAGCCGGGTCGATCACGGCGACCGCGTTTTCCTCCGACAGCGACACCAAGACAAGACTCCCGTCCGGCGTGAAGCCCACTTGAGCCGGCCCCTTGCCTGCAGGAACTTGCGCGATCTCCTTCTGGCTGGCGGTATCGATGACCGACACCGTTCCGCCCTTGAGGTTGGCGACGTAGGCCTGCTTGCCGTCCGGACTGATGCGAAGACCGTGGGGAAACTTGCCGACCGGAATCGTCGCCACGAGGCTCCGCGCCGCTGTGTCGATCACACTGACCGTGTTGTCGCCGCCGTTGGTGATGTAGGCGAAGCGGCCGTCGGGCGACACCACCACATGGGCCGGGTGCATGCCAACCGGCACCTTGGCGACGACTGCGTTAGTCGCGGTATCGATGGCCCAAACCGCGCCGGGCTTTCCCATCGCATCGTGGCTGCCTTGGGCCATCTCCTTGTGCTCCGACGCGTCGGCCGTTTGAGCAGGCTCCCCGTTACTGGTCACCCATACGACCTTGCCGTCGGGCGATACCTGCACGTTGTGCGGTGCCTTGCCGACGCGCACGCTTGCCAGTGTCTTGAACGACGAAGCATCGAGCACGCTCACCGTGTCAGCCCCCTCGTTGGCCACATACACCTTGTCGGCGGCCAAGGTGGCGCCGGACCAGGCCAATAGGCCCATCTGCACCGCTGTCAAAAGCCAGTTGTTTTTTCTTGTCATCATGATCTCTCTTGGTTGGAAAATAAAACTTCTATCAGGGCTCAGTCGGCGTTGGGGCGCACTGAATTACCGTTGCCACCCTCTTTACCCACCATCCCCAGGACGCCTGCGAACAAGACAGGGTTTTGAAACATCAGGCGAAACGCCTGCTCGCTCGCAGCGTCTCGGCCTTCGCGCAGCCTTCCCAGCGCATGGGTCACTTCCCCTGCAGCTTCACGCTCACGCTCGATCAACGGGTGATGCGGCGCAAGCGGCTGGCGGTTCTTGCCAAGCGGCTCGGCCAGCAAGGCAACGCCGCGCATCCACGGACTGAACGTTTCCGAGAGCAAATACCGACTGGTGCGCATCGGATGGAGCCACTTGAGCATTTGGGCTGTCCAGGGTGTGGACAGCGCTTGCGCCCAAGGACTGACGAATGCCCGGTAAAGCGCCTCGTTGAATGTCGAGACCTGTTTCACCCGCTCAAAAGCTTCCTGCGGGTAATCCGTTTTCAGGTCTTCAACCTGACGGGGTTCAAAGCGGATGCTGTAGGTGGGCTTATGGCAGTCCGGGTCACCCGACGGGTTGTCGATCTTCATTTCATAGAGGCCCGGGGCCAGCGCCTCAATCTCAGCCAGGCTCTCCAGGATCGCCCGGTGCTCCAGACGCGCCACCCCGGCGGAGACAAAAATGCCGAGATGGCCGACGTGCGGGTTCGTGAGGTAGACGATGCGCTGTCCGGCCTGCTTGAGATCCTCGGTGTCTTTGTAGACTGCTGGAATCCATCCGAGCGCCTGGTGTGGTGGCGTAATGTTGTCGCCGTAGGACGCAAAGATGACGATTGGATTCCTGATCCGCCTGAGGTCAGCAGTGCAACCCTGGCAAGTCTGGAAAAGACCCTGTTCAAGCTGGTTGCCGATGAACAGGTTTTCAACAATCGCAAGGATCTCTTCCCGACTCAGGAAATAAAAACCGTTCCACCAACGCTCGAACTCCAGAAAACGCGCCTGCTCACTGTCGACGTTGGTGAAGAGTTGGGCGTACTTCTCCCAAACAGCCTTTTCGGGCTTGAGGTTCTCGAAATTCTGCGCCAGCCAGGCTCCATCGAAGCGGCCATTGCCCAGGTCGGCCGTCAGATGCGCCAACCAGCTGCCGCCAAGGAGCCCTCCGGAAAGACGCATCGGATTGACACCGGACTCGCCAGCCCAATATGACAAGGGTGAGCCATTGAGCACCACCGGTCCGACCAGACCGGCGCAGTCTGCGGACAGCAGCGTCAGCGCCCACCCGGCCTGGCAGTTGCCATAAAGCACAGGAGGATTGCCAGGATGGCGTTGCGCAACTTCTTCGGCGAAACGCCGCAGCACATGCAACACGTCTGCCAGGGTCTGCCCCAGAGTCGGCTCGGGAAAGAAGATCACGAAATAAACCGGATGGCCCTCGCGCATCGCCATTCCGACTTCAGAGTCGCGCTTGAAGCCGCCGATCCCAGGGCCATGGCCGGCGCGTGGATCGACAACAATGACCGGAGGTTTGTCAGGATCGACGCAGTCGTCCCAGCAATGCCCGTCGATTTCCGTGATGCGCAGCAGTGCATAGTTGACGGACCGTTCGAAGCTGCGCGCGTCCAACAGCGTTTCATACTTGAAGTCCAGAAGCGGCGGCAATCCGGCTCGCTCGTGCTCCAGCATGTTGTTCGCGCGCTGGCGAAGCGTGTCCCAGAACAGAATGGTGCGTTCGAAGAAGTCGCGCTGGTAATCGAAATAGTCCTGCGCCGAAGGTGCTTCAGCTGCTCTTTTCATGCCACTAGACGCATCCTGTGGCGCAGGCTTCAACAACTCCTCGGAATGATCCAAGACGGTCGGTGGTAGATCCTTTGTCTGGCGGTGCGTCCATTGCACCGCTGCTTCCTTACCCACCGCCGTGGTGCGTTGAGAGGTCCGAGGCTTTTGTGGTGACGTGGGGATTTTCATCATTCCTCCGAACCACGGGGTCATTTTTTTCCGCGCCGTAAACGCAGAGCATTGAAAATCACCGAGGCCGAGCTCAGACTCATGGCCAGCGCCGCGATCAGCGGGGACAACAACCACCCAGTGAATGGGTACAGCACGCCTGCCGCAATCGGCACCCCAATGCCGTTGTAAACGAATGCGAACAGGAGGTTCTGGCGCATGTTTCGGACGGTGTCGATAGAGATGTCGCGTGCGGCGGTGATGCCGCGCAAATCGCCTTTGACCAGCGTGACCTGGCCGCTGTTCATGGCCACATCGGTCCCCGTGCCCATGGCCACGCCGACATCGGCTTTGGCCAGCGCTGGCGCGTCATTGATGCCATCACCGGCCATGGCAACAATGTGGCCTTCCTTCTGGAGTTTTTCCACCAGCGCTAGCTTGTCGGCTGGCTTGACTTCGCCATGCACTTCGTCGATGCCCAGCCTTGCGCCCACAGCCTTCGCCGTGGTCAGGCCATCACCCGTCGCCATGACGATGCGCAAACCGCTGGCGTGCAAAGTTCGGATGGCCTCCAGCGTTGTCGCCTTGATCGGGTCGGTCACGGCCAGGATGCCTGCCAGTTGGCCATCCACGGCCAGGTGCATCACACTGGCGCCTTCGCTGCGCAAGCGCTCGCTGTCGCTCCTGAGTGCATCGATGGCGACTCCTTCCTGTTCCATCAACGCGGAGTTGCCCAAAACAAGGCGCTTGCCATCGATCGTGCCGCGCACGCCGATGCCACTGCCTGATTCAAATGCATCGGGTTTGGTCAGCACCAGCCCTTGTGCGCGAGCGGCATTGACGATGGCATCGGCCAGCGGATGTTCGCTGCCCTGGTCCAGGCTGGCAGCCAGCTGCAACACTTCGTCGGGGGTGTGGCCGGGAGCAGCAACCGCTTTTTCAAAAGCGGGTTTGCCTTCGGTCAGGGTGCCGGTCTTGTCCACAATCAAGGTATCGACTTCGCGCATTTTCTCGATGGCACCCGCATCCCGGAACAGCACGCCCTGTGTTGCTGCCCGACCCGTAGCCACCATCACCGACATGGGCGTAGCCAGGCCCAGTGCACACGGGCAGGCAATGATCAGCACGGCTACTGCGTTGATCAGCCCAAACACCCAGCTGGGTTCTGGGCCGAACAGCCCCCAAACCAGGAACGTGGCAACTGCGATGAGAACCACCACGACCACAAACTTTCCGGCCACCACATCGGCCATGCGCTGCATGGGCGCCTTCGAGCGCTGCGCATTGGCGACCATCTGAACGATCTGCGACAGCATGGTGGCCGCGCCGACCTTCTCGGAGCGCATCACCAAGGCGCCACTGGTGTTCAGCGTGGCGCCGATCACCTTGTCGCTGATACGTTTGGTCACTGGCACAGGTTCTCCGGTCAGCATCGATTCATCGACAGCGCTGCTGCCCTCGACAACCACACCGTCGACAGGTACTTTCTCGCCGGGTCGGACCCGCAGCAAATCTCCCACATGAACATGGTTCAGCGGCACATCCTCTTCGCTGCCATCCACGTTGATGCGGCGGGCGGTCTTGGGTGCCAGGCCGAGGAGCGCCTTGATCGCCACAGAGGTTTGCGAACGCGCCTTCAGTTCGATGATCTGGCCCAGCATGGTCAGCGAAATGATGACCACCGCCGCCTCATAGTAGACCGCCACCCGCCCCATGGAGACGAACGAGTCCGGGAATACGCCCGGCGCCAGGGTAGCTACTAGGCTGTAGAGGAAAGCCGCGCCTGTGCCCAGACCGATCAAGGTCCACATGTTGGGACTGCGATGGAGGAGAGACTGCCAGCCCCGCGCGAAGAAAGGCCAGCCCGTCCACAACACGACGGGTAACGACAACGCCAGTTCAACCCATGTCTGCACTTGCATGTCAAACCATCCGAGGCGGTGGCCGAACATCGCAAGAATGGTCACGATGACCGTGAGCGGCAGCGTCCACCAGAAGCGACGCTGGAAGTCCAGCAGTTCGTGGTTGTCTTCCTCGTCGAGGGGAATGATGGGCTCCAGCGTCATGCCGCACTTGGGACAAGTGCCGGGGTGGTCCTGGCGCACCTCGGGGTGCATGGGGCAGGTGTAGATCGTGCCGCCCGGCTCTGGCTGCGTGGTGCCTGGAGCGTTTGTAGGTACAGGTGCCGCAGGGTGCGTGGAATGGCTGCTGTGGTCATGCGGGTGTCCATGGGACACCTCGCCCTCGGGCACCAGATGCATCTGGCACTTGGGACAGCGGCCCGGGTGGTCCAGACGCACCTCGGGGTGCATGGGGCAGGTGTAAACAATGGGGGAGGGCGTTTGCATGGTGGATGGCTCCTGACTCAATTTCATGATGAACCCTGTCACGGTGGCAAAGTCAAGTCGGATGGTGCATTCACCAAATGGAATGCACAGGGTTCGAAATGAACAAAACGTAATGTGGTGGTCAGCGTCCTGTGGGTGGCGGCTTCTTACAGTTAACTCGTGCTCTTCGCACAGGCAAAAAATCCAGTTTCACTTTTCATTGCAAGGACTTCAAAATGACCACCAAAACCGTAAAGCTTTCTCTCACCATTGCTCTTGTCACTTTGTCTGGTTTGTCTCAGGCCACTTCCGCCTGGCACCAAGGCAATGGCGATGTCGTTCATTTCACCCCTGAGCACATCGGCCAGAACACGGCCAAGGGTCCGGTCGATCCGGACGTCCATGCCAAGATGCTGCATGGTGATTCGATGACTCCACAAATCGTGGAGAAGACCAATACGGTCGCCCAAACCAGCCCGTCTCGCCAGCAGGTGCTGGATGACAAGAACGGACAACTGAACAACCTCTACATCAACTAATCGCTTCACGTCTCCCTTTCGGCCTGATGCCTGCTCATCAGGCCTTTCTTTTTCTGGCGACAAAAAATGCTTGCGTCCAGCCAGAAGGACTGGCTCAACGATCAAGCGACTTTTGGTACTGCGCGTTGACCTGGTCGTGCCGTGCTTGAATCTCCTTGGGCCACTGTGCCTTGATCCATGAAAGCACGGCATTGATTTCGGAGTCACTCAACACACCGTCGTAAATAGGCATGTTGGTCTGGTAGTCAGGCTGTTTGATCAGCTTCGCCAGCCCATATTTGGTGATGGCGAAAAGTTGTGCGTCAGGGTGGTGCCAAGTGTGGCCGCTTTCGTCATGCGGCGGGGCAGGTAGGCGGCCATCGGGGCCATGCTCGCGCCAGTTTGGCTGCCCTTCACCACGGGCTCCGTGGCACGCGGCGCAGTGCTGGGTGTACAGGCCGGCACCCACATTCACGACATGCGGATCATTGGCGCGTAATTGATCCGGCATCGATTGACTCCGCGAACCCAGCAGAGATGTGCCTGCGGCCATCAGGAGTACCGCCAGGAGTCCGCCCAGGCCCAGCTTCCAACCGATTTTTTTCATGAGGGCGCCGGTCATGTCAGCGCTTGCAACAGCATCCAGACTTGACTGCGGCGGTGGGCGGTTGGGGCGCGCCCGGACGCAAGATGCGGGCTGGGTATCCCGCTTCTTCCAGTGCAAGAACCAAAAGATCGCCTGAAAGCGGCTCCATGGTTGCGTCGCCCTTGACGTGTGCAATGCCCGTCTTCCAATCGACGTCGACCGTTTGCACTCCGGCGACGGCACGCAAGGCTTGCGTGACACGCGCCGTGCACATGGGGCAAGTCATGCCCGAAATGACCAGATCGGTGGAAGTCATGGTTTACCTCGACAGTTGAAATAGTCCGCTGCGGTCACTTGTCAGCCCAGCCGGGGAACGAAACGCGGTACGCGGCTCGCATAGTCTTGCCAGATCTGACCGAATCGCGCCGCGCTCTCACGCTCTTCAGTCAATGCCAGGCGGCCGTACATGAACAAGAGGACAGGAAACATCAGCAAGGTGAGGATCGTCGGCCACTGCAACAGGAAACCGAACATAATCAGCACGAACCCGATGTACTGCGGGTGGCGCACCCTGGCGTAAAGGCCTGACTGCGCCAGCTGGCCTTGGCGCTGGGCCGCATATAGCGTCGGCCAGGCTTCGGCCAGGATCCAGAATCCGCCGCCGATGAACAGGTAGCTCAGTATGTGGAACGGGCCCCAATGGGGATCACCACCCCAGCCAAACAAAAGCTCCAAAAGATGCCCGGCGTCATGACTCAAAAAGTCAACACCCGGGTAATTTTGTCCCAGCCAACCTGTCATGAAGTAGATGGTCAGCGGAAAGCCGTACATCTCGACAAACAGCGCGACGATAAATGCCGTGAACGCGCCAAAACTGCGCCAGTCGCGTGCGGTGGTCGGCTTGAAGAAGCTGAAGGCGAACATGGCGAAGACCGCAACATTGATGGCCACCAGCAGCCAGAGGCCATAGGAGGGTGCTGAGTGATCCATAGTTTTTTTAGCTCCTGCGCTGGTCGTTGTCATCCTTCGATGTCTCGGTATTCGCATCGCTGCCATGCCCGTGATGCATGAAAACGTGCATCAACGGACAAAGCAACAAAATCGCGTAGGGCCACCATTGCGACAGGTGGGCGCGATGCTCGGTCCATAGAAAGTAGCCAGCAACAGCCCCGATCACCAGGAGCCCGATGGCATAACGGGAATGCCAAAAGCCTCCCCCTTTCTGGGCGCCATGGCTCGGTATCTGATGAGGGGCGTGGTTGTGGCTCATGTTGGCCCCTTACTTGGCCGCAGGTGCCATTGGCGAGGGCATGCGATCCATCATCATTTGCATCATCGACTCCATCATTTCCATGCGCATGCCCATCATGCGGTGCGATTCATGCATGTCGCACGCCATGGCCTTGCCGCCTTTGGATGCACCCATGCCGCCCATGCCGCCCATGCCGCCCATACCGCCCATACCGCCCATACCGCCCATACCGCCCATACCGCCCATACCGCCCATGCCGCCCATGCCGCCGGACTGGCCCATCTTCTGCATCATTCCCATGCCGTCCCGCATGGTCTGCATGTGTTCGGCCATCAGCGCGCTGCGTTCCTCGGGCGTTTTGGCATTCACCATCTTTTCATGCATGGCCTTCATGGCCTGGATCTGTTTTTGCATCGCCTGGGGTGGCACCTTGGCGCCCATGTCGGGTGCAGGGGCAACCGCTGCTGGAGCCTCTGGGTGGTGTTCCGTGTGATCCTGCTCATGGTTAGCAGCCAAGGTCGAAGTGCTGGCAAAGGCGAGTGCAGCAGCCAGAGCGAGGGTGCTGAGCGTCTTATTCGACGTTGATTTGGAATGGGTCATGGTCATATCTCCTGAGGTGGATGGCTGATGAATGAAAACGGAGGGGCTTCGATGTCAGTGCTTGTTGTGATCCATATGGGCCTCCATGGATTTGACCAGCGGGGTAAAGCGCGCGGTCTCCGGAGGCTGGCCCTTGGCCGTGAAGCTGATGATGGCCTTCATGTCGGGGGTGGAGGCATAGCGCCCGGTGCCCTTGAGGCGGTTGTCTCCGTCGGGCACCAGTGCTACGCTGGCCTTGCCCTTGGCGGCAAGGATGGTGGCGTTCCCTGTGGTACCTTCGGTAGAGATTTTTTGCCCCGCGTGGTCGGTGACATACACCACCAGGGGTTTGTCGGCCGCCTGCGGGGTTGATTTGTCCACCACCAGTTCCAGGTGATAGATGCCCGCCATGCGTAGTTGGCCCCCATGGGGAGCTTGCTGTGTGTCTAGATAGGCGTCGTCGTGTGCGTGCACGCTCGTTGTACCGACGGTCAGCACAAAGGCTATGGCAGTGAAAAATCGGGCTTTGTTCATGAAAACTCCTTCGTCGTGACCCAGCCAGTCGCTGGGAAGTGGGTTGTTAGAAACTATCCTGCGTTTTTTCCTGGGTGCGCAGCGCCAGCAGGTGCTCCAGGGGCTTTTCCCCCCAGCGCCAGAACATCAGCGGCGTCAGCAAGGTGTCGAGCAGCGTGGAGCTGACCAGGCCGCCGAAAATCACCACGGCCACGGGGTGCAGCACTTCCTTGCCGGGGGCATCCGCCGACACCAGCAGCGGCACCAGCGCGAAGGCAGCCACCAGCGCCGTCATCAGCACCGGGGTGAGGCGCTCGAGCGAGCCGCGCACGATGAGTTGCTTGCCAAATTTTTCACCCTCGAACGCGCACAGGTTGATGTAGTGGCTGATCTTGAGGATGCCGTTGCGTGTCGAGATACCCGTCAGCGTGATGAAGCCCACCAGCGCGGCGACCGACAGCGGCTGGCCCGAAATCCACAACGCCAGCACGCTGCCCACCAGGGCCAGCGGAATATTGCCCATGATGATGAGCGTGAGCACGGTGGAGCGGTAGCGGCTGTAGAGCACGAGGAAGATCAGGGCCAGCGACACCAGGGCCAGCAGGGCAATCAACCGGGCCGCTTGCTCCTGGGCCTGGAACTGGCCCTCCAGCGCCGTGAAATACCCCTCGGGCAAGGGCGTGGCGGCCAGCGTGCTGCGGATGTCGCCAATGATGCGCGCCATGTCGCTGCCGTCGGTGTTGGCCGACACCACGATGCGCCGACGTGCGTTCTCGCGGCTGACCTGGTTGGGGCCTTCGCCATCTTCTATTGTTGCCAGCAGGGACAGGGGCACCGCCCCTGTGGGGGTTTCGATCAGCAAGCCCTTCAGGGCGTGCAACCCGCGGTCGTCTTCGGGCAGGCGCACCACCAGGTCAAAGCGGCGGTTGCCCTCAACGATCTGGGTGATGCGCTCGCCTTCGATCATCTGCTGCAAGGATCGCAAAACGGCACCGGGTGCGACGCCGTAGCGTGCGGCCTGCTCGTAGTCCAGGTGGATCTTGATCTGCGGAATCAGCACCTGCTTCTCGATCTGCAGGTCGGTGATGCCCGGAATGTGCGACAGCCGGTCGCGCAGGTCGCCTGCCAGACCGCGCAACGTGTCCAGGTCGTCGCCGTACACCTTCAGCGCAATCTGTGCCCGCACGCCCGAGAGCAAGTGGTCCAGGCGGTGCGAAATGGGTTGCCCCACGCTGGTGGCTGCGGGCAGGGTGGCCAGCCGGGAGCGAATGTCCTGCACTACGGCATCGCGGCTGCGCTCGGACACCTTGAGGTCGATGTCCATCTCGGTGTAGTGCACCCCCTCGGCATGCTCGTCCAGTTCGGCGCGGCCGGTTCGGCGGCCCACCTGGGTGACCTCGGGGACTTGCATGGCCAGTTGCTCGGCCAGTGTTGCGATGCGGTTGGACTCCTCTAGCGAGGTACCGGGGTTGAGCAACACGTTCGCCGTGAGCGTGCCTTCGTTGAAGGGCGGCAGGAACGAGCGCGGAAAGAAGGGTACGCTGGCTGCAACCGCCAGAACCACGACCAGTGCACCCGCCAGCAGGCTGCGCGCATGGTCGAACGAGCCGTTCAGCAAGCGGGCATCCCAGCGCTTGAGCCAGGCCGCCAGCGGGCTGTCGCCCGCATGCAGTTGCTTCATGCGCGGCAGCAGGTAGTAGCACAGCACGGGAGTGGTGGTGACGGCCACCACCATGCTCGCCAGGATGGACACCACATACGCAATGCCCAGCGGAGTGAACAGCCGACCTTCGATGCCGGGCAGGGCAAACAAGGGCACAAACACCAGCACCACGACCAGGGTGGCATAGACGACGCCCGTACGCACCTCGCGGGAGGCGGCGGCAATCACCGTCAGGGCCGGGAGTGGCTGTGGGTTCAGGCGGTTCTCCTTCAGGCGGCGTAGCACGTTTTCGACGTCCACCACCGCGTCGTCCACCAGCTCGCCAATGGCGATGGCCAGCCCGCCCAGCGTCATGGTGTTGATCGACAGGCCGAAGTAGCGGAACACCAGCGCGGTGACCATCAGCGACAGCGGAATGGCCACCAGCGAGATGACCGTGGTGCGCACATTCAGCAGGAACAAGAACAGCACGACCGCCACCAGAATGGCGCCATCGCGCAGGGCTTCCTTGACGTTGCCCACCGAGCGTTCGATGAAATCGGCCTGCTTGAACAAGAACTGCGGCGTTTCAATGCCCTGGGGCAGCGCCTTGTTCAGTGTGGCCATGGCCTGCTCGACCGCCTGGGTGAGTGCCACGCTGTCGGCGCCAGGCTGCTTTTGCACCGACAAAATCACCGCTGGCTGGCCCTTGTAGCTGGCATCGCCGCGCTTGACCGCCGGGGCTAGCCGAACGTCGGCCACCTGGTGCAGCAAAATCGGCTGGGTATTTTTTACCCCTACCACCACGCTGCGCAGGTCTTCGATGCGGCTGGTGCGGCCCACCTGCCGGATCAGGTATTCACGGCCCTGCGCCTGCAAGAAGCCACCGCTGGTGTTGGCGCCGAAGTCGCGCAGCGCTGCGTCCACCTTTTCCCGTTCAATGCCCAGGGCCTGCAGCTTCGCCGGGTGAATCTCGACCCGGTACTGGCGCACCTCTCCGCCGATGGGCGTGACCTGGGCAATGCCCGGGATGGTGAGCAGCCGGGGACGAACCACCCAGTCGGCATATTCGCGCACCTGCATCGGGCTGACCTTGGCGGGGTCGGCGGGCAGGGCGATCAGCAGAATCTCGCCCATGATGGAAGAAATCGGTCCCATCTGCGGCACGATGCCCTCGGGCAGCTGTTCACGCACCAGGTTCAGGCGCTCGGCAATCTGCTGGCGGTTGCGGTAGATGTCGGAGCCCCACTCGAACTCGACATACACGATCGACAGCCCCACGCCGGAGACCGAGCGCACGCGGGTCACCCCGGGCATGCCGTTCATGCCCGACTCGATGGGAAAGCTCACCAGTTGTTCGACCTCTTCGGGCGCCATGCCGCCGGCTTCGGTCATCAGCGTCACGGTGGGCTTGTTCAGGTCGGGAAACACATCGACCGGCATCTGCCGCAGGGTCAGCGCGCCGTAGACCACCAGAAACAGCGACAAGCCCAGCACCATCAGGCGCTGGCGCAGGCTCGTATGGATGATGAAATCAAACATGTTCAGCGCACCTGTGCCAGCAGGCTCGCGCCCTGGGTGACCACGCGCTCCCCGGCGGCAATGCCGGAGATGAGGGCGGTGCTGTCTGCGCTCAGCGCCTGCGCGCGCACTGTGCGGCGTTCAAATTTCTCTGCCGTCGTATGCACCCAGACAGCCTGATCGCCCACGCCGCCGCGCACCACCGCCGCCTGGGGAACGGCGGCACCCTTGTGCGTCTGCCGGGTGGTGGCGATCACTTTGACCGACTGGCCCACCGCCAGTGCATGCTGGTCCGATGGAATGCGGAACTGCAGCACCCAGGCCTGCTCGCGCAACTGCCTTCCGCTGCCGACAAATTGCAGTTCGGTGCTGGCGCCTGCCACGCTGGTGCTGGCCGCCGTCACACCCTGGGCCAGGGTGGGTTCGTAGGCCAGTGCCTCCACGGTCAGCCGTGCGGGGTTGACCACCTCGAACAGCGTTTCCCGCGCATCGACCACCTGGCCTGCCATGACATGCACGGCGCTGACCACGCCCGACACCGGTGCACGCAGCGGCTCGGGCGCCTGCAGGCTGGCTTGCAAAACTTGCCTGCGCTGGCGCAGGGCATCTGATTCCAACCGAGCGGCATCAATGGCCGACTGCGGTACGGCGCCCTGGAGCTGGGCGTAGCGTTCCTGCTTGCGCTGGGCGATGGCCTGCTGTGCATCCAGGTCGGCCAGCTGGGCCTGCAAGCCGCCGCGTTCGGTGTTGGACACCGTGGGCCGCACATGCGCCAGCACCTGTCCTTTGCGAACCTGCTGGCCCAGGGTGGGCAAGCCCTGGGCCGGTGCTTCGATGCGTCCCGGCTGGGTGGATTGCACGCGCCCTCCGGCGTTGGCATCGGCCACCACCTTGCCTTGCAGCTTGACCGAGGTGGGCAGATCACGGATGTCTGCCCTCACGGTGCGCAAGCCCCAATCTCTCTGGATGGCCTTGGGGATGAAAAGGCTGCCATCGGCCAGGCGCTGGGGTGTGGTCAGGCCTGCGGCGGGCAGGGGCGCTGCAGCGGTGTCGTGGTCGTGGTCTTCACCACCGTGGGCGAAGGCTGCACCATGCAAAGCCAGCAGGCATGCGGCTACCAAGTGGGAAAAATGGAAGGATGTCATACGGTGGACCCAGGGGTGATTGCACGGGGGCGACGGCGCAGGGCCACGAGGCCCGCGCCCGAGAGCAGCAAGGTGCCACCCAGGCCCCAGGCCATCCAGGGTTCGGTTCTCAAGCCGGTCGCGGTAGCCGGGGTGGCAGCGGCTGGGGTGGGCACCTCCAGCGTGGCGCTCAGAAGATCGGCGGTATCTTCGGTTTCGATGGTGATGGTCAGCGGGTGCTTGCCCGCCTGGCCGAGCGTGCCCTGGGCCATCCAGTACACGCCGGGGGACGAGGGCGTGGCCTTGGCCTGCACGCTGCCGGTGTCCACTTCCACCTGCGCGCCCACGACAGGTTCATTGGTGTCGAAGCGGTCGATGTGCAGCACCAGCCGGTCCTGCGCCAGTGTGGCCACCAGTTCGAAGGCATCGGTCTGGGCCTCGGCGCGAGGGCCTTGCGCGGCCATGGGCACAGCAGCGACGACGGGATTTGGCTCGCTGTGGTCTTCATCGCCATGGGCCAGGGCGGGCCACGCCACAGCGGCAAGGGCGGTGCCCAGCAAAAGGTTTCGCAGGTTGTTCATTTTGGAAGGACTCCCAGGGTTTGATGCATGCGGGACCGGGCGGCCGCCAGGGCCACCTGCTGCTGGCCCACCAGTGCCTGGGCCTCCAGTGCGTCGGAGCGCGCGCGCAGCAAGGCGGTAAGGTCGGTCTCGCCGAGGGCAAAGGCTTTCTCTGCCAGTTGGAGCGTGTCGGTGTCCAGGGCCAGACGCTCCTGTGCCTGGCTGAGTTGGCGTGCGGTGGCGTCCAAGTGGCGGCGGGCCTGGTCGGCATCGAGCGCCAGCTTGCGCTCCACCTGGTCGTGTTCTGCCTGAGCCAGCGCCAGTTCTGCCAATGCGGCCGACTGGGCCTGGCGCACGATGGGTTCGGACGAGAGTGGAATCGTCAGCTTGACTCCCAGGGTGTTCGCATACGGCTGCCCGGCCGCACCGCGGTCGCGCACCATGCGCAAGGCCAGTTCGGGTGCAGCGCGGCGTGTGGCGTCTGCCGACCGCACACGTGCCTGCGCCTGGGCCAGGGTAGCCGAGGCGGCGGCCCGCAGGGGATGGTCCTGGTCGGGGGCGTCCTGAACAGCGGGGGGCTCCGGATCCAGTTGCACGGGTGCGGCGGTGCCGGTGAGCGTTCGAAAGGCCTGCTCGGTCTGCAACAGGGCGGCGTCGCTATCGGCCAGGGCACCCTGGGCGGCGAGCACTTCGCGCTGGGCCAGATTGGCGTCGATGCGCGCCAGTTCACCCGCCCGGTAGCGGCGCTGCACATTCGCCATGAGGGCCTGGGCGGTGTCCAACCGCTGCTGTGCCTGTGCACGGGTCTGGCGTGCAGCCGCCACGGCCCACCAGGCCGTGCGCAGCTCGCCCGCCAGTTGCAGGCGCAGCGCATGCTGTTGCGCCACGACCTGCGCCTGGCCGCTGGTAGCCTCGGCGCTTTGCGCCGCTTTCTGGCCGGGCAGCCACAGCGGAACGGCCATTTCGACCTCCCATTCGCGCTGGCCCTGGTTGGCGTGAAAGCGGTCACTCACTGCGCCCAGCGACAGCGTGGCCGGGCCAGGCGTCAGGCCGTTGGTTGCTTCGATGTTGGCTGCGGCTTGCGCGTTGCGTGCGGTGCCCGCCTGGGCCTGGGGGTGCAGGAGCCAAGCCTGATCCAGTGCCTGTGCCAGCGTTTGCGCGGCGGCAGGTGCGGTGACCAGCACAAGGGCCAGTAGCAACCCGGTGCATCTTCGCGATGCTCGGTTCATGAGGAGGTGTGAGGACATGACCTGTATGGTGCTGTGCGCCCCCCGACGGGCAGCTTTCCGGAAGATTACAAATCTGTTATCTACCGTCCAGGCAGCGCTGGCGCAGGCACAATCCGGCGCAGTGCCCATCCGCTGCCCTGTGCCCCATGAAGATCCTCATCGTTGAAGACGAGCCCAAAACGGGCGACTACCTCCAGCAAGGCCTGGCGGAGTCGAGCTTCATGGTCGATCTGGCGCGCAGCGGCGTTGATGGCCTGCATCTGGCCATGACGGGCGACTACGACCTGCTGGTGCTCGATGTCATGTTGCCGGGGATGAACGGCTGGCAATTGCTGGACATCTTGCGCCAGGGGGGCAAGCACATGCCGGTGATGTTTCTGACAGCGCGGGACCAGGTGGAGGACAGGGTCAAGGGCCTGGAATTGGGGGCCGACGACTACCTCGTCAAGCCCTTTGCTTTTTCGGAGTTTCTGGCGCGGGTGCGCACCCTGCTGCGCCGGGGCAAGAGCGGAATGGAGAGCACGCTGCTGCGGGTGGCTGATCTGGAGCTGGATCTTGTGCGCCGCCGCGTCGTGCGCGGCGGTCATCGCATCGACCTCACGGCCAAGGAGTTTGCGCTGCTCGAATTGCTTCTGCGCAGGCAAGGCGAAGTGCTGCCGCGCACCCTGATTGCTTCCCAGGTCTGGGACATGAACTTCGATAGCGACACCAATGTGATCGAAGTGGCTGTGCGCCGTTTGCGCGCCAAAGTGGACGATGCCTTCGAGCGCAAGCTGATCCGCACCGTGCGCGGCATGGGCTATGTGCTGGAGGATTCCGGGTGTTGATGCCACGCCTGTCCCTGACCGCTCGGTTGACGCTGCTTTTCACCACGGCCTCGGGGGCTGTCCTGCTGCTCCTGGGCTGGGTGGTGCTGGGCGCCATCGAACGCCATTTCGACGACCTTGACCGCTCTGAATTGACGGGCAAGTTGCAGCATGCCGAGCACATCATTGGTGCTGCGCGTACACCGCAAGATCTGGCGGGGATGGTCGGGCAACTGCGTGAAGCCTTCTCCGGGCACCATGATCTGGTAATGGCGGTGCGCGGGCCTGACCAGGCGTTGTTGTTTGCCACACCGGGGGTCGTTTTTCCGGATTCGGGGGGCGCCAGTGGGCCTGACCGTGCAGCAGCGCCCTTGCAGAAATGGACCACTCAAGGGCGGCGGTTCCACGGGCTGGAATGGGGTATGCCCATGGCCCCTGCTGCGCATGGGGACGTGCGTGTCTTTCTCGCCATCGATAGCGCGCACCACGATGATTTCATGCACGACTTTCGCCGTACTCTGTGGCTGTTTGTGGCCTGTGCGGCGCTGATGGTGGGCCTGCTGGGCTGGTTTGCCGCACGCCGGGGCTTGGCGCCACTGCGGGCCATGCGCGAACAGGCCGCCGCCGTCACGGCGCAAAGCCTGGACCGTCGCGTGCCGACCCAGGCCGTACCGGCCGAGCTGGCCGACCTGGCCACCACCTTGAACGAAATGCTCGAACGTCTGGAGGATGCCTTTCGACGGCTGTCCGATTTCTCTTCGGATCTGGCACACGAGTTGCGCACGCCCATCAGCAACCTGATGATGCAGACGCAGGTGGCGCTGAGTCGCCCGCGCGACGCCGACAGCTACCGCGCCATCCTCGAATCGAACGCTGAAGAGTTTGAACGCCTGGCGCGCATGATTTCCGACATGCTGTTTCTGGCCAAGGCCGAGAACGGCCTGGCCATCGTGCACCGCGAGCCCGTGGACCTGGCGCGTGAGGTGCAGGACCTGTTTGACTTTTACGAGGCGCTGGCCGACGAACAAGCGATTCGGCTGGACGTGCAAGGCGCGGGCGTGGTGCTGGGCGACCGGCTCATGCTGCGCCGGGCGCTGAACAACCTGCTCTCCAACGCGCTGCGCCATACCCCCGCCGGGGGGCAGGTGACCGTGACCATTGTTCGGCAGGCAGGCCAGATCGTGCTCACGGTGGAAAACACCGGCGAGATGATTCCCGCGCAACACCTGGCCCGGTTGTTCGAGCGCTTTTACAGGGCTGATCCGTCGCGCCAGCACGCATCAGGCGAGGGAACGGGCCTGGGTCTGGCCATCACGCAGGCGATTTTGCGCGCGCACCGGGGCAATGTATCCGTCGCCTCGGCCAGAGGGCTGACCACGTTTACCCTGCGCTTGCCGTTCTGAGTCAGACCCGCGGAGTACGCAGCGCATCGTTGCTGTGCAGTGACCCGGTTTCAGGCAGCCTGGAGCAGTGGCTGCCGGGCGCGCATGCCGGTGGCCAGCGCGCCCAGCACAGCGTGGACCGGGGCGTCCTGGGGTGCGCAGGCCAGGCCCAGATGGCGTTCGAAGGTCATAGGGCCGGTCTGCAGCGGGCGCGCGATGGCCTTGCGTGCATGGTGGGCGTGTGATGCCGGGATGATGGCCAGACCCAGCCCCAGTTCCACCATGTGCAGCAGCAGTTCTTCGCGGGCTGCGCTGGCGCGAATGTCCGGCACCACACCGCGTTCCGCCAGCAGGCGGGTAAACGACTGGTGCTGGGGGCAGTAGGGCCGCTCGATCAGAGGCAGCCCCTGCAGGTCGCTCCATTCAAAATGCTTCCGAAAGCGCAGGGGGTG
The DNA here is from genome assembly GCA_026647025.1 of Giesbergeria sp. Lineage (GTDB taxonomy): Bacteria > Pseudomonadota > Gammaproteobacteria > Burkholderiales > Burkholderiaceae_C > Simplicispira. Next base: position 902 of record JAPKHH010000010.1, on the reverse strand, counting down.
CGATTCGGGGACGAGCATCACATACGGTTCGCGCCACAGTGGAACAAAAACGTCGGCTGCGCGCTTGCAGCTTTCGGCCACCAGGCCCAGTTGCGCCTCTTCCATGGACGCCGTGAGCCGCAGGCTGGTGCCGGGCAGATGCTGGTCGAGCAGCGCAAGCAGGGGTGCTGCGGTGTGCACGAGCACGTCTCGGCCAGGCGGTAGCGGACAATCCGCTGGGCCAGATTTTGCACATTCAAATCTACCGTAGTATAGACCTGCAAGCCATGGCGATAGATGGCCTCCAAGCCGTATTTGCGCTCCAACTGGCCGCGAATATACATCACAAAGTGGGGCGCTTCGATGGGGAAGGGAATGGCGGCGTAGCCCAGTTTTTCGGTGCGGGCGCTGGCGGCTTCGTCGCGGGTAATAAATGCCTGTTTGAGCATCAAGTCAAGCACGATGTTCTGCCGCGCTTTGGCCGCGTCGGGGTTTTCCAGGGGATTGTAGTTGGCCGGGCTTTGGGGCAGACCGGCCAGCATGGCGCACTCAGCCAAATCCAGCTCGGCGGCGTGCTTGCCGAAGTAGGTCCGGCTGGCCGCTTCGATGCCGTAGGCCAGGTTGCCGTAGTAGGTTTCGTTGAGGTAGAGGGTCAAGATTTCGTCTTTGGAGTAGGTCCGGGCCAGCCGCCAGGCCAGAATGGCTTCGCGCAGCTTGCGGGTCAGGCTGACCTCGGTCCGCTCCTGGGGAGAGAGAAGCAGATTGCGGGCCAACTGCTGAGTAATGGTGCTGCCGCCGCTTAGCACCTCACCGCCCTGCCAGTTGATGTACAGGGCACGCAGGATAGCCCAGGCGTCCACGCCGGGGTTGCGGTAAAAGCTGGCATCCTCGGTGGCGATAGTGGCCTCAAGACAGGCCGGCGG
>JAPKHH010000001.1:0-109305 GCA_026647025.1 Giesbergeria sp. | reverse complement strand
ATCGTGAATACGTATAATATTCTTGGGGTTGCCTGCGGTAATCCAGGCACAACATTGGTAACAATACCCCAGGATGTATATATTACGGAAATCAGCACCTATCACTGGTGCGATGGAGGCCAGCCTGCCGGAACACATTCTTTATACAATCTCAACTCATTTCTCATGTATGGGCCATTTTCAGGAACGACCGACTTTCGTTTCTGGGTATCATCTCCCAATACCTATGTACCCGGAGGAAACTATGAAGTCATCGATTCTGAACCAAGCACCTGGTCACACACGTATAGCGGTGGATTTGTAAGAATCAGCGGAATATTGTGTTACTAACTGACATTCAAGAGGTTTTTCAGAGAAGAGGTAAAATTTGATTGATTTTTTAGGGGGACAGAGTAATCTCCCCGGTAAAAACTATCAGAAAAGAAAGGAAAAGATATGCCGGGGAGTGACTTTGTTGAAATTCTTACTACCGGGAGGCTTGACCATCTTCCTTCAAGTAATCTTTGGAATGACGGTCAGTGGGGATGGAGGAGTTCCCCTTACGGGGAGGATTACCTCGGGGAATACGTCAGATAGTACCGGGAACCGATTTAACCTTGAGGCATTGAGACAGATAGTGCCTGATATATCTGAGAGCATCCTTGTTTCCGATAGTAAATTTTTTGCTGCCCCTACGCTGGAGGTATCGTATGAGCAGGGGGATTTCATTAGAGTCTCTCTCAGAGCAGAGAGAAGCTCAATACGTTTATTCTGGTAATGAATATTCTGGATTGTTCCGGGATGACCGATACCGAGATACTGAAGGCATACAAGGGACAGTCTGCTGTGGAGACAAACTTCAAATGGGCGAAGAATCCTGCAGCAGTGGCCCCGGTTTTCCTGAAGGACCCAAAGAGAATTGCAGTCTTGGGGTTTGTGTATCTGGTAGCCCTTATGGTCTATACGCTAATGCATCGGCAGATAAGACAGTCACTGAAACAGGCACAGAAGACACTACCGGGGAATAAGGGGTATACTGATAATCCAACAGGGAGTGTACTGTTTCAGAATATGAGGGGGATAGCGGTGGTTGTTATTTCCCTGAGTAAATCGACCCTGAAGCAGATTACCAATTTCACGCAACTGCATACGGATATTCTCAGGTATTTCTCCTTTGATGTTGAAATCTATCAACCGTTAAAAACTCTTTCTTCTGCTTAAGAAAAAACCTCTCGAATGTCAGATGGATAACCATTAGTATAAGATTTGTCGTGTGAAAGCATTCTCGGGCAGCCTGTTCAGACTTGCCTCCCCGCCTGAATACCTATACGAGGATAGCAACCCTAAAGGGTTTGCCCTACGGAATTGAAATTCCTTAACGTCTAGTAAAAGGTTTGATGTTATGGTTTACCGGCCGGACGCGGGGTGGCTGCTCTTCTGGTAAGAAATTTGATTAACGCCTGATCTAGCGGTGTCGAGGTATCAATAAGCAGGTAGTCTATTTGATTCTCATAACAGGTTTGTCTGAATTGCTCAATAAAACGATTAATTTCGGAAAGATACTGCTCTTTCATAGACTTAGGCTCTGCCAGAATTCGCCTTTCGTCTTCCATGGACTCAAAAAAAGTAATGGTCTCAAAAGGAAACGTCAGTTCATATGAATCGAGTATATGGAATAAAATAATATCATTTTTCTTAAATTGAAAAGATTTTAATTGATGCACTATTTTTTCAACATCATCAAAAAAATCGGATATAACAATAAGCAAAGAACGCCGCCCAATCTTTTCAACAAATTCTTTTAGTACATCGCCAATATTTGATTTACCTGCTGTCTTTACCTCTGTCAGAACATTTACCAGGGCATGCAGGTGCGTAATGCGGGATCGCGGGGGAATGTATTGCAATACCTTATCGCTAAAGCTGATTAACCCAACAAGGTCAGACTGTTTTAATAAGAGATAGGTCAATGATGCTGCAAGGGTAGCCCGGCATGGGGCCTACGGCGCCCACGACAGCCATGCGCTGGAGACGGGGGCCGCGTTCTGGCACATGGTCGACCTGCTGTGGATCGTGCTGTTCCCTTTGGTCTATGTGCTGCGCTGAGAGGGGCCGAACATGCATGCATCACGACTGAACCGCGCCTGGTTGCTGCTGCTGGCGATCACCGGCGTGACCTTCTGGATGGGCGAGAGCGGGTCGGCAGTGGGCAGCCTGATGGTGGCGCTGGCGGTGCTGGGGCAGGCCTTCGTCAAGGGCATGGTGGTGGCGCTGGAGTTTCTGGAACTGCGCGAGGCACCGGCGCTCTGGCGCTGGCTGATTGCGGGCTGGCTGGTGCTGGTGCTGGGGCTGGTGGTGCTGGCCTACGCCCTGGGCTTGCCCAAGGCCTGAGTGTTGCCGACGGTTCAGCGGGCGAATGCGGCACAATTTGCCCATTCCCGCTTACGCCCCTGTGCCATGACCGACACCCTTCTCTCGATTGCTCCGCGCGACAAAGCCGAAATTCTGGCCCAGGCGCTCCCCTACATCCGCAAGTTTCACGGCAAGACCCTCGTCATCAAGTACGGTGGCAACGCCATGACCGACCCCGCCCTGCAGCAGGACTTTGCCGAGGATGTGGTGCTGCTCAAACTGGTGGGCATGAACCCGGTGGTGGTGCACGGCGGCGGACCGCAGATTGAAGCCGCCCTCAAACGCCTGGGCAAGAAGGGCGAGTTCATCCAGGGCATGCGCGTGACCGATGCCGAGACCATGGAGGTGGTCGAATGGGTGCTGGCCGGTGAGGTGCAGCAAGATATCGTAGGGTTGATCAACCAGGCCGGTGGCAAGGCCGTGGGCCTGACGGGGCGCGACGGCGGCATGATCCGTGCACGCAAGCTCAAGATGCTGGACAACAAGAACCCGGAGATCGAACACGACGTGGGCCAGGTGGGCGACATCCTGTCGATCGACCCCAGCGTGGTCAAGGCCTTGCAGGACGACGCATTCATTCCGGTGGTCAGTCCCATCGGCTTTGGCGAGAACAACGAAAGCTACAACATCAACGCCGATGTGGTGGCCAGCAAGCTGGCCGAGGTGCTGCGCGCCGAGAAGCTGATGCTGCTGACCAACACGCCGGGTGTGCTGGACAAGGAAGGCAATTTGCTGACCGACCTGACGGCGCGCCGCATCGACGAGCTGTTTGCCGACGGCACCATCAGCGGCGGCATGCTGCCCAAGATTGCCGGAGCGCTGGACGCTGCCAAGGCCGGCGTGAACGCGGTGCACATCATCGACGGCCGTGTGCCGCACGCCATGTTGCTGGAGATCCTGACGGACCAGGCCTATGGCACCATGATCCGAAGCCACTAGCAGCATGAACAACCCCCTGTGCGGCTGCGCCGCTTCCCCCTTCTCTCGTCCCGCTGCGCGAGCCGGGAAGGGGGACGCCGCCCGTGCGGCGGGGCGGCCCTTGCACGGCGGCACTGGCACGCGGTGCGCCAGTTGCAGGCGGGATTTTCGCAACGGGGCAGAGGCCGTGTTTCTGGCTGATCTGACGGAACGCCAAAGGTAATCTATGCGCCTCCTTTTGGTCGAAGATGACATCATGGTCGCCAGCGGCATCAAGCTGGGGCTGTCGGACGCCGGTTATGCGGTGGACTGGGTGGGCAGCGGTGAGCGGGCCGAGGAGGTTCTGCAGCGCGAGACCTTCGATGTCGCGGTGGTCGATATCGGCCTGCCGGGCATGGACGGCCTCGAACTCACGCGCCGTCTGCGGCGCCCCGACATGGCCAGCCGCGACATGCCGGTGCTGATCCTGACGGCGCGCGACGCGCTGCAGGACCGCGTGCAGGGGCTGGACCTGGGCGCGGACGACTACATGGTCAAACCCTTTGAGTTGCCCGAGCTGCTGGCCCGGCTGCGGGCGCTGCTGCGGCGCTCGCAGGCGGCCACCACGGCCGTTTTGGGCTTTGGGCCGCTGGAGCTCGACACCGCCAACCGCCAGGTGGGCATTCGCCCGGCAGCCGATGCGGCCCTGGTGCCCATCGACCTGGGACCGCGCGAATGGACGGTGCTTGAATACCTGATGATCCACGCGCCCAAGCCCGCCAGCAAGGACAAGCTGCTGCAGGCGCTGACCGGCTGGGACAAGGAGATCACCCCCAACGCGGTCGAGGTGTACGTCTCGCGCCTGCGCGGCAAGCTCGAACCCCATGGCGTGGGCCTGCGGTCCATCCGGGGGTTTGGCTACCGGCTGGAACTGCTGGGCGCCTGAGCCGCGCGGCTGCGCAGGACGCCATGGCTCGCACGCGCACACGGCTGGCGGAATCGGACAGGGCATGAGCCTGCTGCGCCCCCGCCTGCGGGCCATGACCTCGGACCTGCGCAACCGGCTGCTGCTGCTGCTGGTGCTGCCCCTGTGCGTGCTGGCGCTGCTGGGCGCCTGGATGGACTACCGCTCCGCCGACGAGGCCGCCTCGCGCCACGACCAGCGTCTGCTGCGCCTGCTGCCGGCGCTGGCCGACTCGGTGCTGGCGCGCGGGGCCGACGAAGGGGACACCCCGGTCTGGCTGCTGGCCCCGCCAGTGGAAGACTTCCTGCGCCACAGCAACTACACCAGCTACAGCGTGCGCGATCTCTCGGGCCGTCTGCTGCTGGGCGATGAATGGGTGCACGGCGCCGTCCCCGCCACGCTGGATCCCGAGTTCCACAGCGTGGAGTTCGGTGGCGTCACCTACCGGGTGGCGGTGCAGCGGGGGCGCACGGGGGCGGGAGAACTGGTCGTGGCGCTGGCCGACGGCACCGACCCGCGCCAGCAATGGGCGCAGCACCTGCTGCTGCGGGTGCTGCTGCCCAACCTGGTGCTGGTGGCAGCGGCCGCACTGGCCATCCACTGGGCGGTGCGCCGGGCGTTCAAGCCGCTGGTCGATCTGGCGGCGGCCGTGGAGCGGCGCTCGCCGCGCGACCTGAGCGCCATCGACGAGGCGGCGTCACCGTCCGAGGTGCGCCCGCTGGTGCACTCGCTCAACCGCCTGTTCACCCTGGTGAATGCGCAGGCCGAGAGCCAACGCCGCTTCGTGGCCGATGCCGCGCACCAGTTGCGCACCCCGCTGGCAGGCCTGCAGGCCCAGGTCGAAGCCTGGGCCATGCTGGCGCGCTCCGGAGTGAAAACGGTGGATGGTGCGCCAGGCTCACGGTCAAATATGCCTCCAGGGCAATACCGGCAAGCGGTATCAGCTATTACATTAGGAGCATCGGAGATCGAGAAATTGCGCGATGCCACGCGCCGCACCTCGCAACTGGCGCACCAGTTGCTGGCGCTCTCGCGGGCAGATGCCCGCAGCCTCGATGGGCAGACCATGCAGCGCGTGGACTTGCGGGAACTGTGCGAGAACATGCTGGAGATGTTCCTCGACACCGCCGCCGCCAAGGGCATCGACCTGGGGCTTGAAGTCCGGCCTGCGAACGTGATGGGCCATGGCTGGCTGCTGCGCGAACTGCTGTCGAACCTGGTGGACAACGCCATCAAGTACACCCCGGCCGGGGGCAGTGTCACCATCCGCTGCAGCGCACAGCCGGGGCCGCAGGGCGGCGTGCGCGCCAGCCTGCAGGTGGAGGACGATGGCCCCGGCGTGCCGGCGGCCGAGCGCGGGCGGGTTCTCGAGCGCTTCTACCGGGTGCCGGGCACGGTGGGCGAGGGCACGGGCCTGGGTTTGCCGATTGCCGACGAAATTGCCCGCGCCCACGGCGCCCTGTTCACGCTGGAGGATGGCGGCAACGGACGAGGTTTGCTGGTCACCCTGGTGTTCCCCGTGTGAGGCCAGGGGCTGTGCGAGAATCAATTGCACACATGTTGCCGCCATGACAGAGTCCGCCGCGCCCCAATCACCCCCCACGCCCTCGCCTGCCGAGCGCAAGCGCGCACGGCCCGGTGAGCGGCGCGAGCAGATTCTGCAGGCGCTGGCCGCCATGCTGGAACAACCGGGGTCCGAGCGCATCACCACGGCCGCCCTGGCGTCGCGTCTGGGGGTGAGCGAAGCGGCGCTGTACCGCCACTTTGCCAGCAAGGCGCAGATGTTCGAGGCCCTGATCGATTTCATCGAGCAGGCGGTGTTCACCCGCATGGCGCAGATTCTGGAGAATGGTTCCCAGGAGGGCGCACTGCCCGATGAAGGCGCCCACCAGGCCCAGCGTGTGGTCGCCCTGGTGCTGCAGTTTGGCGAGCGCAATCCGGGCCTGGTGCGCGTGATGGTGGGCGATGCCCTGGTGCTGGAACACGAACGCCTGCAGCAGCGCATGAACCAGTTTTTCGATCGCATCGAGTCCAGCCTGCGCCAATGCCTGCGTCCCGCCGCCGGTGCCGCTGGTTCGGCCACGCCGAGTGTGGATGCGCAGGTGGCCGCCAGCGTGCTGACGGCTTTTGTGCAGGGCCGCCTGCAGCGTTTTGCGCGCACCGGCCTGCGCCGCCTGCCGACAGAACACCTCGAAGCCAGCCTGGCGCTGATGCTCTGATTCCATATTCAAACCATCCGTGTCGTTGTTGCTTCGCCTTGCCGTGCCATAGCACTGTCTGCGGCTTCGCGCCTGGACACGAATGATTTGAAAACAGAATGAAGCGTCCCGCCAGTTTGGGGGCGGCTCTCTATTTTTGACCCCGGACTGGGCACTGCGGTGAATTTGCTGCAGAATAGAACGATCGTTCGTTTTTGTAGCCCCCATGTCCGCAACCCCTTCTTCCAGTCCGGCGTCCCACGTTTCCCGCACGTCCCGTGCGCGCAGCGGTGGCTCCCGCGCCTTGCAAAAAGGGCAGCAAACCAAGGCGGCCATCATCGACGCAGCGCTGGGCCAGGCCACGCACATCGGCCTGGAGGGCCTGTCCATCGGCGCCCTGGCCGAGGTGATGGGCATGAGCAAGTCGGGCGTGTTCGCACACTTCGGCTCGCGCGAGGAACTCCAGGTCTCGGTCATCCGCGAGTACCACCACTGCTTCGAGCAGGAAGTCTTCTTCCCTGCCATGGCGGCCCCGCGCGGCGTGGCACGGCTGCGCGCCCTGTTCGACAACTGGATGAAGCGCACCTCCATCGAGATCGATTCGGGCTGCATCTACATCAGCGGCGCCATCGAGTTTGACGACCGCACCGGCCCCGTGCGCGATGCGCTGGCCCATTCGGTGCTGACCTGGCATGCGGCCATGAAGCGCGCCATCCTGCAGGCCAAGGAGCTGGGCCAGCTCAATGCCGATGTGGTCGAGGACCAGATGCTGTTCGAGATCCACGGACTCATCCTGGCCTTGCACTACGAGGCGCGTTTTCTGAAGAACCCCGGTTCCATCGCGCGGGCGCTGACCGGTTTTGACAACATCCTTGCCCGCTTTGGCGCCCAGGCGCCCCACGCGGGCCTTTCCCCTGTTTCCACCCAAACCACCAAGGAGTAAACCCCATGCCCACGTACACACCGCCCCTGCGCGACATGCAGTTTGTGCTGCACGAAGTGTTCAAGGTTGCTGACGAACTCAAGCAGATTCCCAAGCACGCCGACATGGATGCCGACACCATCAATGCCGTGCTGGAAGAGGGTGGAAAGTTTGCCACCGAGGTGACTTTCCCATTGAACATCAGCGGTGATGCCGAGGGCTGCACCATCGACCAGGCCACCCATGCGGTGACCACGCCCAAGGGTTTCAAGGAGGCGTATGCGAAGTACGTCGAGGGTGGCTGGGCGGCGCTGGGCTGCGATCCCGAATACGGCGGCCAGGGCCTGCCCTTCGTGGTCAACACCATGTTCTACGAAATGCTCAACAGCGCCAACCAGGCCTGGACCATGTACCCCGGCCTGACCCATGGCGCCTACGCGGCCCTGGAAACCCACGGCACACCCGAGCAGAAGGCCACCTATCTGCCCAAGATGACCAGCGGCGAGTGGACGGGCTCCATGTGCCTGACCGAACCCCACTGTGGCACCGACCTGGGCCTGATGCGCACCAAGGCCGAGCCCCAGGCGGACGGCACCTACAAGATCACCGGCAACAAGATCTTCATCAGCGCCGGTGAGCACGACATGGCCGACAACATCATCCACCTGGTGCTGGCCCGCCTGCCCGATGCGCCTCCCGGCATCAAGGGCATCAGCCTGTTCATCGTTCCCAAGTTCCATGTGAACAAGGATGGCTCCATTGGCGAGCGCAATGGCATCTACTGCGGCGGCCTGGAACACAAGATGGGCATCAAGGCCAGCGCCACCTGCCAGATGGTGCTCGAAGATGCCGTCGGCACCCTCGTGGGCCAGCCACACAAGGGCATGCAGGGCATGTTCGTGATGATGAACGCCGCCCGCCTGGGCGTGGGCAACCAGTCGCTCGGCCTGACCGAAGTGGCCTACCAGAACGCCCTGGCCTACGCCAAGGACCGCCTGCAGATGCGCTCCCTGAGCGGCACCAAGGCCAAGGACAAGCCGGCCGACCCCATCATCGTGCACCCCGATGTGCGCAAGATGCTGCTCACGGCCAAGGCCTATGCCGAAGGCGGCCGCGCGCTGCAGGCCTTCTGTGCCATGCTGCTGGAAAAAGAGCACAACCATCCCGACGAGAAAGCCCGCAAGGACGCTGGCGAACTGCTGGCCCTGCTGACCCCCATTGCCAAGGCCTTCCTGACCGACAACGGCCACACCGCCACCAACGCCTGCATGCAGGTCTTTGGCGGCCACGGCTTCATCAAGGAATGGGGCATGGAGCAGTTTGTGCGCGACAACCGCATCAACATGATCTATGAAGGCACCAACACCATCCAGTCGCTGGATTTGCTGGGCCGCAAGATCCTGGGCAACAACGGCGCCACGCTCAAGAAGTTCGGCAAGCTCGTGGGCGCCCTGGTGCAGGAAGAGGGCGTGAACGAGAAGATGGCCGAGTTCATCAACCCCGTGGCCTACCTGGCCGACCAGATGACCAAGTTCACCACCGAGCTGGGCTTCCGTGGCATGCAGAACCCCGACGAAGTGGGCGCCGCCGCCGTGGACTACCTGCGCGTGGCCGGTCACCTGGTGTTTGGCTACTTCTTCGCCCGCATGGCCCAGGTGGCGCTGCGCGAGATCGCAGCGGGCAACCAGGACCCCTTCTACCAGGCCAAGCTGCAGACGGCGCGCTTCTACTTTGCCAAGCTGTTCCCGGAAACGGCGACACTGATGCGCACGGCGCGCACCGGCGCCAAGGTGCTGATGGACACCGATCTGGCCCTGGCCTGATCGGGTGTTCCCGGCGGATTTCAAGCCTTTTTACTCTGGAGTGCCCATGAATAAAGCGCTAGCAGCTATTGTTTTTGCAGTGATTGCCGTCCCCTCGTGGGCCCAGATGACGCCCGAGGGTCTGTGGCGCAACATCGACGACAAGACCGGCGAGGCCAAGGCGGAAATCCGCATCAAGGACAACGGCGCGGGCGCCCTCAATGGCGTGCTGGAGAAGCGCCTGGCCAAGGATGCCAAGCCCGAGGATCTGTGCAAGGAATGCAGCGACGACCGCAAGGACAAGCCGCTGCTGGGCCTGGAGATCATCCGCAACGCCAAGAAGGCCGAGGGCAGGGATGTGTGGGAGGGCGGCAAGATTCTCGACCCCGAGAACGGCCGCAACTACACGCTGCGCATGACGCCCATCGAAGGCGGCAAGAAGCTGGAAGTGCGCGGCTCCATTGGCCCCTTTGGCCGCACGCAAACCTGGACACGCGTCCAGTAACCACCCGGTCTGCCCGGCGCCAGTCGCGGGGTGCCCCACAACGGAGGCCCGGTTTGAGCGGGCTCCATGGAGAAACATCGATGTCTAGATTTCAAGTGAAGAAAGTCGCCGTGCTGGGCGCAGGCGTGATGGGTGCGCAGATTGCTGCGCACCTGGTCAACGTCAAGGTGCCGGTGGTGCTGTTTGACCTGCCGGCCAAGGAAGGCCCCAAGAACGGCATCGTCACCCGTGCCGTCGAAGGCCTGAAAAAACTCAAGCCCTCGCCGCTGGGCGTGGCAGACGACGCCGCATTGATTGGCCAGGCCAACTACGAAGAGCACCTGGAGCAGCTGCGTGACTGCGACCTCATCATCGAGGCCATCGCCGAGCGCATGGACTGGAAGCTCGACCTGTACAAGAAAATCGCGCCCTTCGTCAGTCCGAACGCCATCGTTGCGTCCAACACCTCGGGCCTGTCCATCACCAAGCTCTCCGAGGCGCTGCCCGAGAACATCAAGCCGCGTTTCTGCGGCATCCACTTCTTCAACCCGCCACGCTACATGACGCTGGTGGAGCTGATCAACACCCCCACCACGGCCCCCGAGGTGCTCGACCAGCTCGAAGCCTTCGTCACCAGCGGCCTGGGCAAGGGCGTGGTGCGCGCGCACGACACGCCCAACTTCGTCGCCAACCGCGTCGGCATTGCCGGCATGCTGGCCACCATGAAGGAAGTCGAGAACTTCGGCCTGACCTTCGATGTGGTGGACGACCTCACCGGCAAGAAGCTCGGCCGCGCCAGCAGTGGCACCTTCCGCACCGCCGACGTGGTGGGGCTGGACACCATGACGCACGTCATCAAGACGCTGCAGGACAACCTGAGCCTTGAAACCGATCCGTTTTACGAAAGTTTCGGCACCCCTGCCGTCCTGCAAAAGTTGCTCGACCTGGGCAACCTGGGCCAGAAGACGAAAGCCGGGTTCTACAAGAAGGTGGGCCGCGATGTGCTGCGCTTCGACCTGGAAGGCGAAGAGTACGTGCCCGGCGGCCAGAAAGCCGACGAGGTGTACGGCCGCATGCTGAAGAAACCGGCCGCCGAACGCCTCAAGCTCCTGCGCAATGCCGAAGGCGCGCAGGGCCAGTTCCTGTGGGCGATTCTGCGCAACAGCTTCCACTACGCCGCCGTGCACCTGGCCACGATTGCCGACAACGCGCGCGACATCGACCAGGCCATGCGCTGGGGCTTCGGCATGAAGCAGGGCCCGTTCGAGCTGTGGCAGGAAGCGGGCTGGCTGGAAGTGGCCAAGATGATTCAGGAAGACATCGCCGCGGGCAAGGCGCTGTCCAAGGCGCCGCTGCCCGAGTGGGTCTTCAAGGGCCCCGTGGCCGAGGCCGGTGGCGTGCACACCGCGCAGGGCTCGTGGAGCGCCTCGCAAGGCAAATTCATCCCGCGCCGCCAGTTGCCGGTGTACGAGCGCCAGCACTTCCCCGAGGCCCTGCTGGGCGAAACCCTGCCGGACTACAAAACGGCCGGCAAGACGCTGCACGAGGACGACGCCATCCGCCTGTGGACGCTGGACGACGAAGTGGTCATTGCCAGCATCAAGACCAAGATGCACGCCATCAGCCCCGATGTGGCCGAGGGCCTGGCCATGGCGGTGGACATCGCCGAGAAGGACTACCAGGCCGTGGTGGTGTGGTCGGGTGATGAGCCTTTCAGTGCCGGTGCCGACCTGCAGGCCATGCTGCCCGCGTTCATGATTGCCGGTGTCAGTGCCATCGAGGGCGCCGAGCAGGAGCTGCAGAACACCATGCTGCGCCTGCGCTACGCCAACGTGCCCGTGGTCTCGGCCATCCGGGGCCTGGCGCTGGGCGGCGGCTGCGAGCTGGCCGTGCACTCGGCCCGCCGTGTGGTGCACATGGAAAGCTACATCGGCCTGGTCGAAGTGGGCGTGGGCCTGGTGCCGGGTGCCGGGGGCCTGACCTATATTGCCCGCCGCGCCGCCGAGAACATGCAGCAATCCACCTCCAAGGACGTGCTGCCCTTCCTGACCGAAGGCTTCTCCGCCGCTGCCATGGCCAAGGTGGGCACCAGCGCGCTCGAGTCGCGCAAGCTGGGCTACCTGCTGGAGAGCGACATCATCGTGCCGCACAAGGACGAGTTGCTGTTTGTGGCACTGAACGAGGCCAAGGCCATGGCCCGGGGCGGCTGGCGTGCGCCGCACAAGCGCCTGTTCCCGGTGGCCGGCCGCAGCGGCATTGCCACCATCAAGGCGCAGCTGGTCAACATGCGCGACGGCGGCTTCATCAGCGCGCACGATTTCCACATCGCCAGCCTGATTGCAGGCGTGGTGTGTGGCGGCGACGTGGATGCGGGAGCACTGGTCAGTGAGGAATACCTCATGGCCATGGAGCGCAAGGCCTTCTGCAGCCTCATCACCCATCCCAAGACGCAGGAACGCATCCTGGGCATGCTGTCCACCGGCAAACCGGTTCGTAACTGATGAAGCTACTGCGCGACCTTCATGCTGCGTTGGGCGGTGCTCGGAATCCTCACGTACCGCAAGTACGTTCCGGTTCCTGCGCTCCGTCCGCCTTGCCTGAAGGCCGCTCGCTACGCTTCCTCAGCCACGAACCCCGTTCACTCAAGGAGAGCCGATGACTAGCATAGCTTCAGCGCCCAACCGGCTGGCCCGTACCCTGGGCCAGCTCGACCGGGTGCCTGCGGTTGCCCGCCCCTGGGCGCGCAACCTGGTGCTGCGCCGCGCTGTGCCTTTCACCGGTACAGCGGGGTTGCAGTACGTGGCGCTGACGCCGCAGCGTGTGGAAGTGGCCGTGGCCAACCAGCGCCGCGTGCAGAACCACATCCACGGCGTGCACGCCGCCGCCATGACGCTGCTGGCCGAAACGGCCACCGGCATGGTGGTGGGCATGAACGTGCGCGACGACTGCCTGCCGCTGGCCAAGGAACTCAAGGTGGCGTTCAAGAAACGCGCCCAGGGTGCCCTGTGCGCCGTGGCCACCCTGACCGTCGAGCAGCGCGCACTGATGCAGCAAACCGACAAGGGCGAGGTGCAGGTGCAGGTCACCGTGACCGACGAAACCGGCGCCGAGCCGGTGCAATGTGAATTTACCTGGGCCTGGATTCCCTCCAGCCGCCCCAAGAACTGAAGGAGTACCCCATGGCCAAACAAGTCCAGGAAGCCTATATCGTTGCCGCCACGCGCACGCCCATCGGGCGCTCGGGGCGCGGCTACTTCCGCAATACCCGTCCGGATGACCTGCTGGTCGCCGCCATCCGCAGCGCCATGCTGCAGGTGCCCACGCTCGACCCCAAGGCGATCGAGGATTCCATCATTGGCTGCTCGTTCCCCGAGGGCGAGCAGGGCATGAACATGGCCCGCATTGCCATGGGCCTGGCCTTTGACCACCCTGTGGGCGGCATCACGGTCAACCGCTTCTGTGCTTCGGGCGTGAGCGCCATCCAGATGGCGGCCGACCGCATCCGCGTGGGCGAGGCCGATGTGCTGATCGCAGGCGGCGCCGAGTCCATGAGCATGGTGCCCATGGGCGGCAACAAGCCCTCGTTCAACCCCGAGGTGTTTGCCCGCGACGAGAACGTCGGCATTGCCTACGGCATGGGCCTGACGGCTGAAAAAGTGGCCCAGCAGTGGAAGGTGTCGCGCGAAGACCAGGACGCTTTTGCGCTGGAATCGCACCTGCGTGCCATCAAGGCCCAGCAGGCCGGCGAGTTCACGGACGAAATCACGCCCTTTGAGATCACCGAGCGCACGCCCGACCTGGCCACCGGCGAGGTGACCACGAAGAAGCGCACCGTGAACCTGGACGAAGGCCCCCGCCCCGACACCTCGCTCGAAGGCCTGGCCAAACTGCGGCCTGTGTTTGCGGCCCGTGGCAGCGTCACGGCGGGCAACAGCTCGCAGACCAGCGACGGTGCGGGCGCCTTGATTCTCGCCAGCGAGAAGGCCGTGAAGCAGTTTGGTTTGACGCCACTGGCGCGTTTTGTCAGCTTCGCCGCGCGCGGCGTGCCGCCCGAGATCATGGGCATCGGCCCGATCGAGGCGATTCCTGCCGCGCTGCGCTACGCCGGCCTCCAGCACGAAGACATCGGCTGGTACGAGCTCAACGAAGCCTTTGCCGCGCAGTCGCTGGCGGTCATGCGCACGCTGGGCCTGAACCCGGCCACGGTCAACCCCATGGGCGGTGCGATCGCCCTGGGCCACCCGCTGGGCGCCACCGGCGCCATCCGCGCCGCCACCGTGGTGCACGCGCTGCGCCGCCACAAGCTGAAGTACGGCATGGTGACGATGTGCGTGGGCACGGGCCAAGGCGCAGCGGGAATATTTGAAGCGTTGTAATCGGCTGCTGCGCGGGCAACCGCGCGCAGCCCATGCAACTGGCGCGGCTTGAGCCAGAGCCACCGCGCAAGGGGATGTTCTCTATTTTCAAGTCGGCAAAGACCGGCGTGACACAAGGAGACAGGCATGAACAAGCAAACCTTGCAGGTTGATGAAGGCGTCAGCGTGGCGCTGTGCGTCTTCGAGCCCGAGGGCGCTCCGCGCGCCAGCGTGGTCATCGGCGGGGCCATGGGGGTGCGGCAGGACTACTACGTGGCCTTTGCGCAGTGGCTGGCGGGGCAGGGTTTTCGGGTTACCACCTTCGACTACCGGGGCCAGGGGGATTCCTTGCAAGGCCCCATGCGCGCAGTACGGGCGGATCTGCTGGACTGGGCGCGCGACTACGAAGCCGTCATCTCGGCCGCCCGCGCCGCGCTGCCCGGTGCGCCGCTCTACCTGCTGGGCCACAGCCTGGGCGCGCAACTGCCGGGCCTGCTGAAGAATCCCGCACAGGTCGATGGCCTGCTCAGCGTGGCCGCAGGCAGTGGCTACTGGCGCGAGAACGCACCGCGCCTCAAGCGCATGGTGCCCTACTTCTGGTGGGTGCTGGTGCCACTGGCCACGCGCCTGTGGGGCTACTTTCCGGGGCGTACGCTGCGCAAGGTGGGCGACCTGCCGGCCGGTGTGATCCTGCAATGGCGCCGCTGGTGCCTCAATCCCACCTACAGCGTGGGCGCCGAAGGCCCGGCCGCCGCGCAGAGCTATGCAGAGGTGCGCTTTCCGGTGCTGGCGCTGTGGATGAGCGACGATGAACTCATGACCCTGCGCGGCACGCACAGCCTGGTCAATCTCTACCGCAATGCCCCGGCCCGGGTCGAGCGCATTGCGCCAGAAGACATCAACGCCCTGCGCATTGGGCATTTCGGGTTCTTCCGGGAGCAGTTCCGCCAGACGCTGTGGCCGCGTGCGGTCGCCGACCTCGTGGGGCTGGCCGGGCTGCCAGTCACCGGCACGACGGTTGAAGAGGCCATTTAGCGGCACACTGTCCAGCATGACGACGACTCCCCATCCCTTTGACCAGGCCCTGGTACTGGAATCCACCGCACCGGGCCATTTCAGGGGGCACACCAACCCCGCGTACTGGAACATGGTCGGGCCCTTTGGCGGCATCACCGCCGCGACGGTGCTGCGCGCCATCTTGCTGCACCCCGACCGCCTGGGCGATCCGCTCTCGCTCACCGTCAACTATGCCGGTGCACTGTCCACGGGGCCGTTCACCGTGCAGGCCATGCCGGTGCGTACCAACCGTTCCACGCAGCACTGGAACGTGTCGATCTTGCAGACGGGCGCCCAGGGTGAGCAGGTCGTCACCACAACGGCCACCGCCGTCACGGCCGTGCGGCGCGAAACCTGGAGCCTGGCCGATGTGGCCATGCCCGAGGTGCCCACGCCGGAGCAGCTCGACGCCTATCCGGCCGCGTCGGGCATTGAATGGTTCAACCGTTACGACATCCGGCCCGTGACCGGGGCCTTGCCCCGGCAATGGAATGGCCAGGGCGACAGCAGCCTGTCACAGGTGTGGATGCGCGACAACCCGGCACGCCCCCTCGATTTTTGCGCGCTGGCCGCGCTGGCCGATGTGTTCTTCCCGCGCGTCTGGCTGCGCCGCGCGGTGCACGTTCCTGCGGGCACGGTGTCGATCACGGTGTATTTCCATGCCAGTCCGGCGCAACTGCAGGCCACCGGCACGGGCTATGTGCTTGGGCAGGCGCGTGCGCAGGAGTTTCGCAACGGCTTTTTCGACCAGACCGTGCAGTTGTGGAATGAGAGCGGCACCATGCTCGCCACCAGCCACCAGATTGTTTACTACAAGGAATAGCGCCGCATCACCCTGCGTGAGCGGCCTGCTTTCCATTTTTGAGGAACCCGTCCCATGAGCGAAACCCAGAACGACATCCTGGTGCACACCGAAGCCGGTATCACCACCATCACCCTCAACCGGGTGGACAAGAAGAACTCCCTCACCCGCGCCATGTATTCCACCCTGGCCGACACCTTCGAGGCGGCCGCCCAAGGCACCGAGGTGCGTGCCATCGTGCTGCAGGGCGATGTGGCCGTGTTCAGCGCGGGCAACGACATTGGCGATTTTCTGCAGCAGCCCCCGGCCTCGCAGGACTCGCCCGTGTTCCGCTTCCTGCGTGCCATCGCTACGTTCCCCAAGCCCGTCGTGGCTGCGGTGTGCGGCCCGGCGGTGGGCATCGGCACCACCATGCTGCTGCATTGCGATCTGGTCTACGCGGGTGACAACGCGGCGTTTTCCATGCCCTTTGTCAACCTGGGCCTGTGCCCCGAGGCGGGTTCGAGCCTGCTGGTGCCGCAGATGCTGGGCTACCACCGCGCAGCCGAGGCGCTGCTGCTGGGTGAACCGTTCATGGCCGAGGCCGCGCTGGAAGTCGGTCTGGTCAACCGCGTGGTGCCCCCCACCGAATGCAACGCCATCGCCCAGGCCCAGGCCCGCAAGCTGGCGGCCAAGCCTCTGTCGTCCCTGATCGAGACCAAACGTCTGATGAAGCTGGGCCAGACAGCGCCCGTGCTGGCGCGCATGGCCGAGGAGGGCGAGAGCTTTGGCCGCATGCTGGGCGAACCCGCCGCGCGCGAGGCGTTCACGGCGTTCATGGCCAAAAGAAAGCCTGATTTCAGCCAGTGCTGAAGGCTTGAGCTCGGGCGGCCCGCGCCGCAGGCCGGGCCCGGTGTCCTGCAATTCTGTGCACACACAGTATTTTTAGGTCAAAATGGCCTCCAGCGCCGATGCATATTGCGCTAGCAGCTATTAAAACAGAAGCATTTGATGTCGGCGCCGTGCGCCGGTACCGTGCCTTTTCAGGACCCCCATGAGCAAAAACCCCGCACCGGTCAAACCCTTCGAGCCTGAATTCATCGCCGGGCTCAAGTCCATCTTCGAGGAAAAGATCGTCTTCAACCAGGTTCTGGGGCTGAAGATTGTCAGCATGGCGCCCGAGCGGGTGGTCGGGCGCATCGACATGAAGCCGGAGCTGGTGGGCCACTTTGCCTACAACCGTATCCATGGAGGTGTCATCAGCGCCGGGCTGGACGCCATGGGCGGGCTGGCCGTGATGGCCGCCATTGGCGCCCGCCACATGGACGAGGAGCCCCTGCAGCGCCTGCACCGCTTTGCCAAGCTGGGCACCATTGACCTGCGTATCGACTACCTGCGCCCAGGTATTGGCGACCATTTCGAGCTGCGCGCCGAGGTGTTGCGCCTGGGTTCGCGCGTGGCCACCACGCGCATGGAGTTTCTGGGGCCCGACGGTCAGACCATGTCGGCCGGGGCTGCCGCCTACATCGTCTCCTGACGATCGACCGCACGGGCCGGTGGCATGCCTGTGTGCTGCTGCAAAGACTGCAAGCGCATGCAAGCATCGAACCGTTTGGTTACCGTTCTTGCGCAATACAGGCAGCTTTTGCATTGATCGGTAGTCATCATGGTTTCTTTTCTAGGAGATTCCATGGCCGTGCAAAACCCCTTCTTTGGCAAGCGTGAACCCGAAACTTTCCAGCCCCGCCAGCCCGCCATCACGCCGGGCAGCGCCAATGGACTGAATCCTGCGGGGACCCCCAGCCCAGCGTCCTCGGCAGCGGCCAGTGCCAAGTCCAGCACGGAGAGCACGGGCAGCAAGCTGACGGTGGGCCCCAACATCAAGCTCAAGGGCGTCGAGATCACTGATTGCGACACCCTGGTGGTCGAAGGCACGGTGGAGGCCACTATGGATTCGCGCGTGATCCAGATCTCGGAACAGGGCGCCTTTCGGGGTTCGGCCGACATCGACATCGCCGAAATCCGGGGTGACTTCAACGGCACGCTGACCGTGCGGCAGAAACTGGTGATTTTCAGTACCGGCAAGGTGAGCGGCAAGATCCGCTATGGCAAGCTGGTGATCGAGGAGGGCGGCCAGATTTCGGGTGAAATCGACGTGGGCGCCGCCAGCAGTGCGGCCCGCAGCCCGGGCGCACGCAGCGCCGAAGCGGTCGCCATCGCGGCCTGAACGGCATCCTGTGCGGCAGAAATGCCGCAGAGGTATTTTGCAAAGCATTTGCTTGCTGAAATAGTCAAATCCGGCTATCGTGCCGGGCATGTCCGCACCTTCCCCTGATTCCCCCGCCGGGTTCCCCAAGGTGCCTGCGGCCTCGGGGGCAGCACGGCCCCGGGGGCGGCCCCGCAAGACGGCAGACGAGCGCGATGAAGGCAACCGGCGCCAGCTCATTCTTGACGGCGCGGCGCGGCTGTTTCGTGCGCAGGGCTTCGATGCCGCCAGCACGCGCGACATTGCTGCTGCGGCCGGCATGCGCAGCGGCTCGCCCTTCTACCATTTCGAAAGCAAGAACGCGCTGCTCTACGCCGTGATGGAAGAGGGCATGCAGCGCGCCGTGCGCAGCCAGGCGCAGGCACTGAGCGGGCTGGGCGATACGCCCCCGCGTGCGCGCCTGGCCATCCTGGTGCGCCACCACTGCGACATCCTGCTCGGCCCCGCTGGCGATTTTGTGCCCGTCATGCTGTACGAGTGGCGCTCGCTCACGCCTGCGCAGCGTGCGGCCATTGCGCAAATCAAAGCCGTATACGAAGCCCCGTGGATGCCGGTACTGCAGGCCCTGTACGACGCAGGCGCATTGCGCACAGAGCCCGGCCTGGCCCGGCTGTTCATTTTTGGGGCCCTGAACTGGGCGGTACAGTGGTACCGCCCCGAGGGGCGGCTGTCGCTCGATGCCCTGGCTGCCCACGCCCTGGCCCTGTTCCTGGCGCCGGAGTGATTCCGGTGATTCCGTTTCCCGCCATGTAACCCCATCCGGAGCCTTTATGGACCTACATTTCGCCACCACCCTCGAGCGCAAGGTGCTGCACCTGCGCTTCGGCCAGTCGGGGGTGCGCAACCTGATGGACGACGCCTGGTTCGATGCGCTCGAAGGCCATCTGGCCGAAGCCGACCGCCATCCCGATGTGCGCGTCGTGCTGCTCAGTGCCGAGGGCGATGCGTTCTGTTCGGGGGCCAATCTCAAGGGCATCCAGCCGAGCCTGCTCACCGACGACTATGCGCAGTCGGCGCTGGCGCGGCTGTTGCAGCGCCTGACCCGCTTCGAAAAGCCGCTGGTGGCTGCGGTGCACGGCCTGGCCATCGGGGGCGGCACCACCTTGCTGCTGCACTGCGATTTTGTCTACGCTGCCGAGGGCACGCGCTTTCAGATGCCGTTTGCCAAACTGGGCCTGGTGCCCGAGTTTGGGTCCAGCTACCTGCTGCCGCTGAACGCGGGCATGCGGCTGGCCAGTGAACTGGTGCTGCTGGGCGAGCCCTTTGACGCCGCGACTGCACTCAGGGCGGGGCTGGTGACGTCCGTGGAACCCCCCGAGGGCTTGATGCAGCGGGCATGGCAGACCGCCCACACGCTGGCGCAGATGGCCCCAGGCCCCCTGCGCCGCAGCAAGAACTTGCTGCGCCAGGGCCACCAGGCGGCGCTGGAGGCCACACTGGCACGCGAAGGTCAGGCTTTGCAGGAGAGTTTGCGTTCGCCTGAACTGGCCGAGGCCGTGTCGGCCTTCCTGGTCAAGCGCGCGCCCGATTTTTCCCGGTTCTGAAATCAGCGCACGGGCAGGGGGCGAGGGCGCCCGTCGGCGTCGATGGCCACATAGGTCAGCCGCGCCTCGGTCACCTTGACATAGTTGCCCTGTTCGGAAAACCGCTCGGCGTACACCTCGACCTCCACCGTGATCGAGGTGCGCCCCACGCGCGTGACGCTGGAGAAGAACGACAGGATGTCGCCCACGCGCACGGGGTGCCTGAAGACAAACTCGTTCACCGCCACGGTGGCCATGCGGCCCTGCACGTGGCGCGCGGGCAGCACCGAGCCCGCCAGGTCCACCTGGGCCATGACCCAGCCGCCGAAGATGTCGCCGTTGCCGTTGGTGTCGGCCGGCATGGGAATGACCTTGAGCACCAGCTCCTTGTCGGTGGGTAATGTGGCGGGGGTGCGGGAAGGGATGTCGGACATGGGCACAATCTCGGTGGAAGTAACCAACGGAATTGTCCCTCATGCGCCGCCACGGCGAATCCTCTCCCCCCATCTCTCCCGGCGCCCCGGCGCGCACGCATTCGGACTGGGCCACCCTGGGCCGCCTGCTGCCCTATCTGTGGCAGTACAAATGGCGCGTGCTGGCCGCGCTCGCCTTCATGGTGGGGGCCAAGCTGGCCAACGTGGGCGTGCCGCTGCTGCTCAAACAACTGGTCGACGCGATGGCGGTGCCGCCCGGCGCCGTGACCGCGCTGCTGGTGGTGCCGGTCGCGCTGCTGCTGGGCTACGGGGCCTTGCGCTGGACGACCTCGCTGTTCACCGAGCTGCGCGAGCTGGTGTTTGCCAAGGCCACGCAGGGCGCCGCGCGCAGCATTGCCCTGAACACCTTCCGGCATCTGCACGCGCTCAGCCTGCGGTTTCACCTGGAGCGCCAGACGGGCGGCATGACGCGCGACATCGAGCGCGGTGTGCGCGGCATCGAGTCGCTGATCTCGTTTGCCCTGTTCAATATCGTCGCCACGCTGGTCGAGGTGGTCCTGGTGCTCTCGGTGCTGGGCAACCGCTTCGACATGGGTTTTGTCTGGATCACGCTGGCTGCGCTGGTGGTCTACATCACGTTCACTGTGGTCATCACCGAGTGGCGCACCAAGTTCCGGCGCGAGGCCAACCTGCTCGACTCTGCTGCGCACACCAGGGCGGTTGATTCCCTGTTGAACTACGAAACCGTCAAGTACTTCAACAACGAGGATTTCGAGGCGCGCCGCTACGACGAAAGCCTGGAGAGCCTGCGACGCGTGCGCCTCAAGAGCCAGAGCACGCTGTCCATGCTCAACAGCGGGCAGCAGGCCATCATTGCCACCGCGCTGGTCGCCATGCTGTGGCGTGCCACGCAGGGGGTGGCCGATGGCCACATGACGCTGGGCGACCTGGTCATGGTCAACGCCTTCATGATCCAAATTTACATCCCGCTCAACTTCTTTGGCGTGATCTACCGTGAAATCAAGCAGAACCTGACCGACCTGGACAAAATGTTCACGCTGATGGACCGGCCGCAGGAAGTGGCGGATGCGCCGGGTGCCCAGCCGCTCCACATCGTCCCCGGCAGCAGCCCGGCGGTGCGTTTCGAAGATGTGCACTTTGCCTATGAGCCCAACCGCCCCATCCTGCGCGGTGTGAGCTTCGAGATCCCTGCAGGCAAGACGGTGGCCGTGGTGGGCCCGTCGGGTGCCGGCAAGTCCACGCTGGCGCGCCTGCTGTTTCGCTTCTACGACATCCAGCAGGGGCGCATCAGCCTGGCCGGGCAGGACATGCAGAGCGTCACGCAGGCCAGCGTGCGCTCGTGCGTAGGCATCGTGCCGCAGGACACCGTGCTGTTCAACGACACCGTGGCCTACAACATCGCCTACGGGCGCCCTGGCGCCACCCCGCAGGAAGTGGAGCAGGCAGCGCGCGCGGCGCACATCCACAGCTTCATCGCGTCCACCCCCAAAGGCTACGACACCATGGTGGGCGAGCGCGGCCTCAAGCTCTCGGGCGGCGAGAAGCAGCGCGTGGCCATCGCCCGAACCCTGCTCAAGAACCCACCCATCCTGGTGTTCGACGAGGCCACCTCCGCCCTTGATTCCGCCAACGAGCGCGCCATCCAGGCCGAACTGCGCGGCGTGGCACGCGGCAAGACCACGCTGGTGATCGCCCACCGCCTCTCCACCGTGGTGGACGCCCACGAAATCCTGGTCATGGAGGCGGGCCAGATCGTTGAGCGCGGCACGCACGCGCAGCTGCAGGCGGCCCAGGGGCGCTATGCGCGCATGTGGGCGATGCAGCAGTCGGGCGATGCGGTTTGAGTGTTTTTTGGCTCCGGCGCTTTCTGGACAAGCGCAAGCAGCTATCAAATCAGGAGTAAAACAAAAAACCCCGCGACAGCGGGGTTGATGGATTGCGGCGCAGGGTACTTGTTACTTGCGTGCAGCAATCGCCTTCTCGGCCATGTTCACCAGGTCGGTGCCCACCTGGCTCTTCCACTTGTCGTACACCGGACGCGTGGCCTTGACGAAGGCCTCGCGCTCGGCGGGGCTGAGCTGGGTGACCGTTACGCCCAGGCCTTCGATCTGCTTGAGCAAGGGCTTGTCGGCTTCGACGACGCCCTTGCGGGCAATGGCGATTTCTTCCTTGCCCGCTTCGATAGCCGCCTGGCGCACGATTTCGCGGTCGGCGGGGGTCCAGGAATTCCAGATGTCCTTGTTCACCACGAAGATCAGCGGGTCGGCAATGTAGCCCCACAGCGTGAGGTATTTCTGCGCCACGCTGTGCAGCTTGGCGGCGGTGAAGATGGCCAGGGGGTTTTCCTGGCCGTCCACGGCGCCGCTGGCCATGGCGGGCTGGGCGTCGGCCCAGCTCATCTGCGTGGGGTTGGCACCCAGGGCGCTGAAGGTGTCGAGGAACAGGGGTGAGCCGACCACGCGGATCTTCATGCCCTTCAGATCGTCAGGCGTCTTGATGGGTTTCTTGGAGTTGGAGATCTCGCGGTAGCCGTTCTCGCCCCAGGCGAGCGGCACCACGCCGGCCTTGTCCAGCGTCTTGAACAGGCTCTTGCCCACATCGCCCTGCGTGAGTGCATCGATGGCGGCGTAGTCGGGCATCAGGAAGGGCAGCGAGAACAGGTTGAGCTGCTTGACCTGGGGCGACCAGTTGATGGTTGAGCCCACGGCCATGTCGATCACGCCCTGGCGCAGGGCCGAGAACTCGCGTGTCTGGTCGCCCTGGATCAGCGAGACGCCGGGGTAGAGCTTGATATTGATGCGGCCATTGGTGCGCTCGCGCACCTTGTTGGCCCACAGCTCGCCCCCCTTGCCCCACGGGAAGGCCGTGCCCAGCACCAGCGACATGCGGTATTCGCTCTTGTAGGCCGTTTGCGCCAGGGCGGCGGGGCTGCCCAGGGCCAGCAGCGAGGCGGCGGCCACGGCCGAGGTGAGGAAGGTACGCAGTTTCATGGTTTCAGTCTCCTTGTGAAAAATCAGTAGCCCAGATAGCCCGGCAGCCACAGGGCGAGCTGCGGCCAGAGAATCACGCCCAGCATGGCGAGGCACATGGCGCCCACCAGCCACAGCACCCAGCGCGTCGTGTCTTCCATGCGCACGCCCGCAATGCGGCTGGAGACCATCAGGTTCACTGCCATGGGCGGCGTGAACTGGCCAATCGCAACGTTCAGCGTGAGGATGACGCCAAACCACACCGGGTCCCACTGGTAGTGGCGCAGGATGGGCATCAACAGCGGCACGAAGATCAGGAAAATGGAGATGCCGTCCAGGAACATGCCCAGCACGATCAGCATCAGGATGAGCAGTGCCAGCACGGTGCCTTCGCCCAGGCCAGAGTGCACGATGGCGTTGGTGATGGGGTCGATCACGCCCAATGTGGAGAGCGAAAACGCAAAGATGGCGGCGAGTGAAACCACCAGCAGAATCACGGCCGAAAGCTCTCCCGATTCGCGCAGGATCTCGAATAGATCGCGCACGCGGATCGTGCGGTGAATGACCATACCGACGAACAAGCCGTAAAACACCGCCACCACGGCGGCTTCGGTCGGCGTGAACCAGCCCGCACGCATGCCGCCCAGGATCACCACCGGCGCCGCCAGGCCCCATGCGGCGTCGCGCAGGCTGCGCCAAAAGGGTGGGCGCGGCAGGGCCGCTTCAAGCTGCCCCATGCGGTGGCGCCGCGCGAGCCACACCGTGGGAATCGCCAGCGCCAAGCCCGCCAGCATGCCTGGCACCATGCCGGCAGCAAACAGCGCCGGGACCGAAGCCCCCGGTACCAGCACCGAATAGACGATGAAGGCGACCGATGGGGGAATCAGGATGTCGGTAGACGCGGCAGCGGCCACCACGCTGGCCGAGTACGCTGGGGGGTAGCCTGCGCGTTGCATGGCCAGCAGCATCACGCCGCCAATGGCCGCCGCCGTCGCCGGGCCAGAGCCCGAAATTCCGCCCATGAACATGGCCACACCAATGGCCACCAGCGGCAGCATGCCCGGGCCGCGCCCGACGATGGAGACCGCCAGGTTCACCAGCCGCAGGGCTACACCCGAGCGGTCGAAGATCGAGCCCACAAGCACGAACATCGGAATGGCCAGCAGCGGGTATTTGCCCAGCCCGGCGTAGAAGTTCTGCGGCACGGCCAGCAGGCCAAACCACTGCGAATCGGCATTGGCCACGGCAATGGCAGCCGTGCCCGCCAAGCCCAGCGCCGCGCCAATCGGCACGCCCGCCAGCATCAACAGGGCAAAGGCGACGAACAGCAGCGTGGCCGTCATGCGCCGGGCTCCTGGCGGGCACGGCGCCAGCTGCGCAGGCCATGGCCCAGCGCGCGCGCGGCGATCAGTGTGGAGAACACCGGCAGCCAGACCGAATACCACCACTGCGGCACGCCGATGCCGGGCGAGGTTTCCTCGAAACGGTAGTCGTCCCAAACCACGCGCACACTGAGTACGGCCATGGTGGCAAACAGCAGCGCCACCATCAGCGCGCCCAGCTGGGCCAGCCGTTGGCGGCGCCGGGCCGGGCCGCTTTCGGAAAAGTACTCGATGCGGATATGGCGGTCGCGCGCCACCGCAGCCGAGCCGCCCACCATGGCCAGCACGATCATCAGAAAGACCGAGATTTCCTCGGTCCAGGCAAAGGACGAATTGGTGAAATAGCGCACCAGCACATTGGCAAAGGTGACGAGCGCCAGGGCCGCCATCACGATCACGGTGAGCCAGTCTTCCAGGCCCAGCAGGCGGGCTTCGGTGGGGTGGCCCGTAGGCGCAGCCGCGCTCTCTGGCGTGGCGGGTGGGTGGTTGGACATCAATGCAGGTCGCGTGGCAGGTTCTGTGGCACGGCGGTCAAGGCCGCACGCACGCGCAGGGCGCGGCGTATCGCTGCATTATGCGGCGAATTCCTATGTGGGCGCAGCAATTGGGGCGTGCGCGGGCGGTCTGCGAAAGCGTCGGCGCGCGCAGATAATGCGCCGATGGAAACCAAGTGGCTTGAAGACTTCGTCAGCCTGGCCGAAACGCGCAGTTTCAGCCGGTCAGCGCAACTGCGCCATGTGACGCAACCGGCGTTCTCCCGCCGCATCCAGGCGCTGGAAGCCTGGGCCGGCACCGATCTGGTGGACCGCAGTTCCTACCCCACGCGCCTGACGGCAGCGGGCAAGACACTGTACGACCAGTCGCTGGAGGTTTTGCAAGCCTTGCAGAACACCCGCGCCATGCTGCGCGCGCACAGCACGTCCAGCCAGGACATGATCGAGTTTGCCGTGCCGCATACGCTGGCGTTCACCTTCTTTCCGGCCTGGGTGGCCAGCCTGCACAGCCAGTTCGGGCCGTTCAAGAGCCGACTCATCGCGCTCAACGTGCACGATGCCGTGATGCGCCTGGTGGAAGGCAGTTGCGATGTGCTGGTCACCTACCACCACGAGTCCCAGCCCTTCCAGCTCGACGCCAACCACTATGAAATGGTGAGCCTGGGCAAGGAGGTGCTGTCACCCTACAGCAAGCCCGACGCCGAAGGCCGGCCGCTGCACTGCCTGCCCGGCCAGCCGGGCCAGCCGCTGCCGTATCTGGGGTATGCGCCGGGGGCCTATCTGGGGCGGGTGACCGAGCTGATTCTGAAACAGTCCGGCACGGCCATCCACCTCAGCCGGGTCTACGAAACCGATATGGCCGAAGGCCTCAAGGCCATGGCGCTGGAGGGGCAGGGCGTGGCCTTTCTGCCCCACAGCGCGGTGAAGAAGGATCTGCGCGCGCGCCGACTGGTCAGCGCGGTGCCGCCGGGCCTGCAAGACCTGCAGATGGTGATGGATGTGCGCGCCTACCGTGAGCGTCCCACCGGCAAGGACGAGCCCAAAGGCACGGCGCAGGCGCTCTGGACCTATCTGCAGACGCAGACGGGCGGCGGCGCGGGCGCTCTGCCCGCATGAATTATTTGCATAGTTGTGCGCTTATTCGGCATTGGAAATGCGCTCTGCCGAATCGTACGATTCCGCGCCTTGCAACCTGTTTTATTCCGAAACATGGAAATGGTTTTCGCAGTGTGCCGCAAGGCCAGACGCCCGAAGGGCATCCTGTGCAAGCCAGAAATCACTGACCTGCCGAGACACCGCATGAACGCACACCGGGCGCGCAAACCTCTTTCCCATGGCTTCGCGGCCGTTGCCTGTGCGCTCGCTGCAGCGTGCGGTGCCAGCGCGGCAGCGGCACAGACGGTGCTGGAACGCGTCAGTGCGGGGGGCGCGCTGGTGATTGCGCACCGCGAGTCGTCGGTGCCGTTTTCCTATCTGGATGCGGCGGGCAAGCCCGTGGGGTATGCGGTGGACCTGTGCCTGCACCTGGCCGAGGTGGTGCGCCGCAAGACCGGCATGAAGAACATGCCGGTGCAATTCCTGCAGGTCACCCCGGCCAATCGGGTCGATATCGTGGCGCAGGGCAAGGCGGACCTGGAGTGCGGCTCCACCACCAACAATGCCGAGCGGCGCCAGAAGGTGGCCTTCACCATTCCGCACTTCATCACGGGCGCACGCCTGCTGGTCAAGACGTCCAGCGCAATCGATCGCGTGGAAGACCTGATGGGCAAGAAAATGGTGTCGACCAAAGGCACAACGCCCCTCAAGGCCGCCCAGCAGGCCAATCGCGAGCGACTCATGGGCATCACCATCCTGGAGGCGCCGGACCACGCCCGCGCCCTGGAGATGGTGGAAAAAGGCGAGGCCGATGCCTTTCTCATGGACGATGTACTGCTGTTTGGCCTGGCCGCCAACCGCCCCGACCCCAAGGCACTCAAGGTGGTGGGACGCTTCATGACCACCGAGCCCCTGGCCATCATGTTGCCCAAGGGCGATCCGGACTTCAAGAAAATGGTGGATGATGAAATGCGCCGCCTGATCACCAGCCGCGAAATCCACGCCATCTACGACAAATGGTTTGCGCAAACCATACCGCCCAACAACACGGCGCTGAATCTCCCGGTCAGCTACCTGCTGCGCGATTTCTGGAAATACCCGACCGACCAGGTTCCGTTCTGATGACCGTGGGCAACGCCCCGGGGACGTTGCTCACAACGCCATTCCGGTGATTTTTTGCCCGTGCCCTCCCGCGCGGGCTGCGAATCTCTAGAATCGACTCTTTTCCCCCGTTCACCCACAAGGAGACACAAGTATGAAGAAACATTTGCTGGCTGCTGCCATTACCGTTCTGGCTGCAAGCAGTGCCTTTGCACAGGCCAATGACACCCTGGCCAAGATCAAATCCTCTGGCGCCATTACCCTGGGCGTGCGCGAGTCCTCGGGCCTGTCCTATACGCTGGGCAATGGCAAGTACGTGGGCTTCCACACCGAGATGGCCGAGCACATCATCGCCGACCTGCAAAAGCAGCTCGGCCTGGCCAAGCTGGAAACCAAGTACCAGCCTGTGACCTCGCAGAACCGCATCCCGCTGGTGACCAACGGTACGGTGGACCTGGAGTGCGGCTCCACCACCAACAATGCCGCCCGCCAGAAGGACGTGGCCTTTGCCGTGACCACCTATGTGGAAGAAGTGCGCATGGCGGTCAAGGCCAGCTCGGGCATTGCCTCCATCAAGGACCTCAACGGCAAGACCGTGGCCACCACCACCGGCACCACCTCGGTGCAGACCCTGCGCAAGAATGAACGCGCCGGGGGCCTGGACTTCAAGGAAGTCTATGGCAAGGACCACGCCGACAGCTTCCTGATGGTGGAGACCGGCCGTGCCGACGCCTTCGTGATGGACGGCTCCATCCTGGCTGCCAACATCTCCAAGGCCAAGAATCCTGCCGACTTCAAGATCGTGGGCGAGGTGCTGTCGGTTGAACCCATCGCCTGCATGCTGCGCAAGGACGACCCGGCCTTCAAGAAGGCCGTGGACGACTCCATCAAGCGCCAGATTGCCGACGGTTCGCTGGCCAAGCTGTACGACAAGTGGTTCATGCAGCCCGTGCCGCCCACCAACACCAAGATCGGCCTGCCCCTTTCTGAAGCCACCAAGAACGCCTGGGCCCACCCGAACGACAAGCCCATGGAAGACTACGCCAAGAAGTAACCGGCGCGCTGCAATGCCCCTTCGAGCCATGGGTTCGGGGGGGCTTTTTTTGTGGCGCGGCGCAGGCCGTCAAATGAAAGGAATCCTATGAGCTGGGATTGGCAGGTGTTCTGCGAAGACACCTTGGATCGCCAGGCAGTGCAGGGCTGCTTTGGCAAGGGGGGCGACATCACCTACCTGGACTGGATGCTGTCGGCCTGGGGCTGGACGGTGTCGGTATCGCTGCTGGCGCTGGCACTGGCGCTGGTGCTGGGCGCCGTCATCGGCACGCTGCGCACCCTGGAGGGGCGCCGCGTGGTGGTGGGCCTGTGCAACGCCTGGGTGGAGTTGTTCCGCAACATACCGCTGCTGGTGCAGATTTTTCTGTGGTACCACGTGCTGCCCAGTTTCTTCCCGGTGCTGCAGGGCGTTCCCGGCTTCGTACTGGTGGTTTTTGCGCTGGGTTTCTTTACCTCGGCACGGATCGCAGAACAGGTGCGCTCGGGCATCCAGGCGCTGCCTCGCGGCCAGCGCTATGCCGGGCTGGCCATGGGGTTCACGACCTTCCAGACCTACCGCTATGTGCTGCTGCCCATGGCGTTTCGCATCATCATTCCACCGCTGACCAGCGAGACCATGAACATCTTCAAGAACTCGTCCGTGGCGTTTGCCGTGTCGGTGGCCGAACTGACCATGTTCGCCATGCAGGCGCAGGAGGAAACCTCGCGCGGCATCGAGGTCTATCTGGCCGTGACGGCGCTCTACGTCATCTCGGCGTTCGCCATCAACCGCATCATGGCGTTCATTGAAAAACGGGCGCGTGTGCCGGGCATGGTTGCCGCCAGCGGGGGAGGCCACTGACATGAATCTGGACTTCTCCTTCTACAACTGGGATCTGATCTCCAACTTCGTGCTCAAGGGGCTGTACTTCAGCCTCATGCTCACGGTGGTGGCCACCCTCGGCGGTGTGCTTTTTGGCACGGTGCTGGCGCTGATGCGCCTGTCGGGCAAGAAGTGGCTGGACATGCCCGCCACCATCTACGTCAACGGCATGCGCAGCATTCCGCTGGTCATGGTGATCCTGTGGTTCTTCCTGCTGGTGCCCGCCATCATCGGTCGGCCCATCGGTGCCGAGCTGTCGGCGGTGGTCACTTTCATCGCCTTCGAGGCCGCGTATTTCAGCGAAATCATGCGCGCCGGCATCCAGTCCATACCGCGGGGCCAGGTGTACGCGGGCCAGGCGCTGGGCATGACCTACGGCCAGAACATGAAGCTCATTGTGCTGCCGCAGGCATTTCGCAACATGCTGCCGGTGCTGCTCACGCAGACCATCATCCTGTTCCAGGATACCTCGCTGGTCTACGCCATCGGCGCCTACGACATGCTCAAGGGCTTCGAGGTGGCCGGCAAGAACTTTGGCCGTCCCATCGAGGCCTACCTGGCTGCGGCGGTGCTGTACTTTGTGATGTGCTACGCCCTCTCCTGGTCGGTCAAGCGCCTGCACCAGAGAATCGCCATCATCCGCTGAAGCGGGCAAGAGAGATTGGATTGAGGAACAAGAAATGATCGAACTCAAGAACGTATCCAAGTGGTATGGCCCGGTGCAGGTGCTCAACGAATGCTCGGCCTCCATTCGCAAGGGCGAGGTGGTGGTGGTGTGCGGCCCTTCGGGCTCGGGCAAGTCCACCCTGATCAAGACCATCAACGCACTCGAACCCTTCCAGAAGGGCGAGATCACGGTCGATGGCATTGCATTGCACGACCCCAGGACCGACCTGCCCAAGCTGCGCTCGCGCGTGGGCATGGTGTTCCAGCACTTTGAGCTGTTTCCGCACCTGTCGGTGACCGAGAACCTGACCATTGCGCAGATCAAGGTGCTGGGCCGCAGCGCAGACGACGCCAAGGCGCGCGGCCTGAAAATGCTCGATCGCGTGGGCCTGATGGCGCACAAGGACAAGTTTCCCGGCCAGCTCTCGGGCGGCCAGCAGCAGCGCGTGGCCATTGCGCGGGCACTGTCCATGGACCCCATCGTCATGCTGTTCGACGAGCCCACCTCGGCGCTCGACCCCGAAATGGTAGGCGAAGTGCTTGACGTGATGGTGGGCCTGGCCCAGGAGGGCATGACCATGATGTGCGTGACCCACGAAATGGGCTTTGCCCGCAAGGTGAGCCACCGCGTGATCTTCATGGACGTCGGCGGCAAGATCCTGGAAGACTGCTCCAAGGACGAGTTCTTCAACAACCCCGACGCCCGCCAGCCGCGCACCAAGGACTTCCTCGACAAGATTCTGCAGCACTGAAGGCATTGCGCAGGGAACCAGCGGCACCTTCGGGTGCCGTTTTTGCTTGTGCCTCCCGGCGCTGGCCTGCGGATGCAACGGTAAGATGCACGACACCCCATCCACCCACACGAC
The DNA here is from genome assembly GCA_026647025.1 of Giesbergeria sp. GTDB lineage: Bacteria > Pseudomonadota > Gammaproteobacteria > Burkholderiales > Burkholderiaceae_C > Simplicispira. The sequence goes on along the minus strand of JAPKHH010000001.1, from coordinate 78,723 downwards.
CTGCCGGGTCCGAACCAGAGGCCGAACATGAAACAACCCGTGGTCATCACCGCCGAACTCACGCCCGAGAACGCCCAGGCGCTGGCGCAGTTCGTCAAGCAGATCAGCCATGAGGCCATCCGGGCGTGTTCCCGCGACGATGCGGAGACCTTCCTGGTGCGCGACGCCCTGGACTCGTTGCGCGAAGCGCTGGACCTGGCCGGTTTCGACCCCCAATAAACCCGCCCTGGCCGAGGCATGGCATGCGCTGCCAGGTGCCATGGCCCGGCAGGGATGGGACAATGGCGGCCATGACTGCCGCCCCAAACACCCTCACCATCACCCGCCCCGACGACTGGCACCTGCATGTGCGCGACGGCGAGCCGCTGCACACCGTGGTGCCGCACACGGCCGCACAGTTTGGCCGCGCCATCATCATGCCCAACCTGCGCCCGCCCGTGACCACCGCCGTGCAGGCACTGGCCTACAAGCAGCGCATCCTGGCCGCCGTGCCCGAAGGCATCGCATTCGAGCCGCTGATGACGCTCTACCTCACCGACAACCTGCCGCCCGATGAAATTGCACGTGCCAGGGACGCCGGCGTGGTCGCCGCCAAGCTCTACCCTGCGGGCGCCACCACCAACAGCGACGCGGGCGTGACCGACCTGCGCAAAACCTACCCCACGCTCGAAGCCCTGCAGAAGGCAGGCATGCCGCTGCTGGTGCACGGCGAGGTCACCAGCCCCGACATCGACCTGTTCGACCGCGAAGCCGTGTTCATCGAGCAACAGCTCATGCCGCTGCGCCGCGACTTCCCTGAACTCAAGATCGTCTTCGAGCACATCACCACCAGGGATGCCGCGCAGTACGTGCAGGAGGCCGGGCCCTGCACGGCAGCCACCATCACGGCGCACCACCTGCTCTACAACCGCAACGCCATCTTCACCGGGGGCATCCGCCCGCACTACTACTGCCTGCCCGTGCTCAAGCGCGAGCAGCACCGCCAGGCGCTGGTGCAGGCGGCCACCAGCGGGTCGGACCGGTATTTTCTGGGCACGGACAGCGCCCCCCATCCCGCGCACCTGAAGGAGCATGCCACCGGCTGCGCCGGTTGCTACACCGCCCACGCCGCCATCGAGATGTACGCCGAAGTCTTCGACAACGCGGGCGCCCTGGACCAGCTCGAAGGCTTCGCCAGCTTCCACGGCCCGGCCTTCTACGGCCTGCCGCGCAACACCGGCACCATCACCCTGCGCCGCGAAAGCTGGACGCCGCCCGACAGCTTTGCCTTTGGCGAGGCCGAACTCAAACCCCTGCGCGCGGGCGAAGCGCTGCCGTGGCGGCTGGTGTAGACGCTGCCGCCATCGACTGGGATGCGCCCTGGCTGGAACCGTGGAGCGTGCGCGGGCGTGCGCTGGCCGGGCGCCTGTGCGATGGCGTGCCGGTCTGCCAGGCGCTGAACGCGGACGCCGCCGCACCGGTGTGCTTCGTGTCCCAGGCCCTGCTGCCGCCGGGAATGGCCTACGAGCAGTTCATTTTTGACACCGGCCAGGTGCCCACGCGCGAGAACCTGCACGACTTCTTCAATGGACTGGTGTGGCTGCACCTGCCGCAGGCCAAGCGCCGCATGAACCAGTTGCAGGCGCAGGCCATTGCCGCGCAGGGCGTGGGGGCGGTGCGCGGGCCGCTGCGCGATGCGCTCACCTTGTTTGATGAAAACGGCGCCCTGCTCGATGCGCCCGCGCCGCTGTGGCAGGCGCTGCGCGCACGGGACTGGCCGCGCTTGTTTGTGAGCCTGCGGCCGCTGTGGGCGCAGGCGCGGTTGCTGCTCGTCGGCCATGCGCTGATGGAAAAACTGGTTTTACCGCGAAAAGGCATCACAGCGCACGTCTATCAAGCGCCTTTAACTATTGAAACAATAGCGCAAGCGGACGCCTGGCTGGCCGCAGAGCTGCAGCCGGGCCGCTGGGCGCAGAAACCTTTTGTTCCTTTGCCTGTCATGGGGATACCGGGCTGGTGCCATGGGAACGACGCGGTTTCCTTCTATGATGATCCTTCGGTTTTTCGCCGCGCAGCTTGAAGCCGCGCACGGTCATCCCCACCTTTGAAACCTTGATCAACCTGCACGCTTGTGCACGCACCATGAAACGAATCTTTCTGTTCCTGCTGACCAACATTGCTGTCGTGGCCGTGCTCGGCATTGTGTCCAGTCTGCTCGGCGTCAACCGCTACCTCACTGCCAACGGCCTGAACCTGGGGGCCTTGCTGGGCTTTGCCCTGGTCATGGGCTTTGGCGGCGCCATCATCTCGCTGCTGATCAGCAAGCCCATGGCCAAGTGGAGCGCGGGCGTGCAGCTCATCGAGCAGCCGCGCAGCCAGGACGAAGCCTGGATTCTGGAAACCGTGCGCCGTTTTGCCGACAAGGCGGGCATCGGCATGCCCGAGGTCGGTATTTTCGAGGGCGACCCCAACGCCTTTGCCACGGGCGCCTTCAAGAACTCGGCCCTGGTGGCGGTGTCCACCGGCCTGCTGCAGAACATGACGCGCGAGGAAGTCGAGGCCGTGATCGGCCACGAGGTCGCCCACATCGCCAATGGCGACATGGTGACCATGACGCTGATCCAGGGCGTGATGAATACCTTTGTGGTGTTCCTCTCGCGCGTCATCGGCTATGCGGTGGACAGCTTCCTGAACAAGAACAGCGAAAACCGCTCGGGCCCCGGCATCGGCTACTACGTCACCACCATCGTGCTGGACATCGTTCTCGGTTTTGTCGCCGCGATGATCGTGGCCTGGTTCTCGCGCCAGCGCGAGTTCCGTGCCGACGCCGGTGCCACGCAGCTCATGGGCCGTCGCCAGCCCATGATCAACGCCCTGGCCCGCCTGGGCGGTCTGCACCCGGCCGAGCTGCCCAAGAGCATGGCCGCCATGGGCATTGCGGGCGGCATTGGCAAGCTGTTTTCCACGCACCCGCCCATCGAAGAGCGCATTGCCGCGCTGCAGAACGCCCAAAAAGGCTGATCACACCGCGCCGCCTTGCGGCGCGTGCTCAGGGGTGTGCGCGCGGCGCCTCGCGCACCAGCCGGATACCGACCAGCGTGTAGCGCGTCTGCGGCGTGTTCCAGTTGCGAAAGCTGCAGCGCGCGTACAGCGACCAGGTGTGCCACGAGCCACCGCGGCGCACGCGCACCGCACCGTTTTCCGGGCCTTGCGGGTCGTCCCGGGGTGACTGCGCGTAGTAGCTGTCGCTGTGCCAGTCGGCCGTCCACTCCCACAGGTTGCCCAGCATGTCGTGCAGCCCGAAGGCATTGGCCGGATAGCTTCCGACCGGCGCGGTGAAAGCATGGCCGTCGTGGCCCGCCAGGGCCTGGGCCTGCCAGCGGGGCCAGAAGGTGGCGGCATCGGCGTCGAAGGTGTTGGCGATGCCCAGCAAGGATTCGGGCGCATCGCTGCCCGGGTAGCGCGTGCGCGAACCGGCGCGGCAGGCGTATTCCCATTCGGCTTCGGTCGGCAGGCGGTACACCGCGTTTTCCCGCTGACTCAACCATGCGGCCAGCGCTACGGCGTCGTTCCAGGTCACGTTGGCCACCGGGTGGCGGTCGCCCTGTGCAAAGCCGGGGTTTTCCCACGAGTATTTCGGGTCGCGCCCCTCGAAGGCGTCGCCGCGCGGGGTGGTGGCCGGATCGTAGGCGGCGTTGTATCCATAGCCACCCGTGCCATCGGCCAGGGATTCGGGCGTGTAGCCCGAGGCTTCGACGAACTGGCGGAACTGCCCCACCGTGACTTCGTGCCGGCCCATGAAAAAGGGCTGCGTGATGCGTACCCGGTGCACCGGCGCTTCATCGCCCAGCGCGGTCAGGCGCCTGCGCGCGTACTGCGGGTAGTCGTGCGCCAGGCGCTCGGGCGTTTCGTCGCTGCCCATCAGAAACTCGCCCGCGGGGAGCTGCACGAATTCCATGCCCAGGCTGTTGGTGATTGCCCGGGGTTCGGATGTGGCGCCCAGCGTTGTGCAGCCGCCAAGCAGGCACGCGAGGAGGGACAGGGCCGTCAGCGAACGGGGTGGGCGCATAGGAAGTGGCCGGTGCATGTGCACCAGCAGATCGCACTGTAGCGTTGCCCCGCGTGCCTGCACAGCAGGGGATACGCGCAGAAAGGGCAGTGGTTTCGGGCGCTGCAGTCAGGCCGCGCTGCGTGCGACCAGGCGGCCCAGGGCAAGCCGGAACGGCAGCAGCAGCGCCACGCCCAGCACCAGCTTCACTGCCAGGTCGCCCAGCGCCCAGGTCACCCAGGGGCCGCCGGTGCCGGCAAAGGCCATGCTCCAGAACACGGCCGTGTCCAGCACGGCGGCCAGCAGCGTAGCCACCAGGGGCGCCCGCCACCAGGAGCCCCGGCGCAGCCGGTCGAAGACGGCGATGTCCAGCCACTGCGAGAGCAAAAAGGCCGTGCCCGAGGCGATGGCGATACGCACCGGTGCCAGCACCAGCGAGGCCGCCACCGCCACGGCGAAGCCCACCCAGGCCACACGCCGTGCCTGCCCGGGGCCGTGGGCGCGGTTGACCAGTTCACTCACCAGAAACGCCACCGGGTAGGTGATGGCGCCCCAGGTCAACCAGTCGTTGAGGGGGAACTGCACCAGGATGTTGGACGCCAGCACCACGGCTCCCATGGCACATGCGGCCACGGCGAACGGGGTGCGGCCCAGGGCGGGACCGCTCACGCCGGTTGCCCCAGCAGGCTGCGCGCCACGGCTTCGCCCACCTTGATGCCGTCTACACCGGCTGAAAGAATGCCACCGGCGTAGCTGGCCCCTTCGCCGGCGGGGTACAGGCCCGCGGTGTTGAGACTTTGCAGGTTCTCGCCCCGTCCCATCTTGAGCGGTGACGAGGTGCGTGTCTCCACCCCGGTCAGCACCGCGTCGTGCATGTCAAAGCCCTTGATCTTGCGGCCGAACACCGGCAACGCCTCGCGCAAGGCCTCGATGGCATAGCCGGGCAGGGCGGTGCGCAGATCGCCCAGCAGCACGCCGGGCTGGTACGAAGGCTCCACGCCGCCCCATTGGCGCGAGGGTTGGCCCGCAATGAAGTCGCCCACCAGCTGGCCCGGTGCGCTGTAGTCACTGCCGCCCAGTACGTAGGCGTTGGACTCCAACTGGCGCTGCAGCACGATACCGGCCAGGGGGTGGTGCTGGCCTGCGCCGAGGGCTTCTGCGCCGTGCGTGGCGCCCAGCGTGGCCTCGAAGGCCGCAGGGTCGGTGGGGTAGTCGTCGGGCGTGATGCCGACCACCATACCGGCATTGGCATTGCGCTCGTTGCGCGAATACTGGCTCATGCCGTTGGTGACCACGCGGCCGGGCTCGCTGGTGGCGGCCACCACGGTGCCGCCCGGGCACATGCAGAAGCTGTAGGCCGTGCGGCCATTGCTGGCGTGGTGCACCAGCTTGTAGTCGGCCGCGCCCAGCAGCGGGTGGCCCGCGTGGCGGCCCCAGCGGGCGCGGTCGATCACGCCCTGCGGGTGCTCGATGCGAAAGCCGATGGAGAAAGGCTTGGCCTGCATGGACACGCCCCGCTCGTACAGCATGGCAAAGGTGTCGCGTGCACTGTGGCCCAGCGCCATCACCACATGGGAGGCGGCCAGCGTGCGGGTTTCGCCCGTGGCCTGGTCGAGTACCTGCAGGCCGCGCAGGTGGCGGCCCTGGGCGTCTTCTTCCAGCAGCACATCGGTCACGCGCTGCCCGAACCGCACCTCGCCGCCCAGCGCAATGATCTGCTCGCGCAGGCTCTCCACCACCTTCACCAGTTTGAAGGTGCCGATGTGCGGGTGCGCCACGTACAGAATTTCCTCGGGCGCCCCGGCCTGCACGAACTCGTGCATCACCTTGCGGCCCAGGTGGCGCGGGTCCTTGATCTGGCTGTAGAGCTTGCCGTCACTGAACGTGCCTGCGCCGCCCTCGCCAAACTGCACATTGCTCTCGGCCTGCAGTTCGCGCCTGCGCCACAGGCCCCAGGTGTCCTTGGTGCGCTCGCGCACGGTTTTGCCGCGTTCGAGCACGATGGGCCTGAACCCCATTTGCGCCAGCACCAGCGCGGCAAAGATGCCGCAGGGACCAAACCCCACCACCACCGGGCGTTCGCGCAGGTTGGCAGGCGCCCGGCCTGGGGGGTGCCAGGCCATGTCGGGCGTGGGCTGGATGTGCGGGTTGCCTGTGTGCCGGTCCCGCAGCGCGGCTTCGTCGGCCGGGCGGGCCAGGGTGATGTCCACGATGTACACCGCCAGCAGCGTGGCCTTGCGTGCATCAAAGCTGCGCTTGAAGACCTGCAGCGCGGCGATATCGGTTTCGGCCAGGCCCAGCGCCTGCGCGGCGTGGGTGCGCAGGGCATCGAGGGGGTGGGTGTCGGGGCAGGAGGCCAGCGCGGACAGCGGCAGCCGGATTTCGGAGAGGCGGATCATGGGCTTGCAGGCCCGTGGTGATCGGGCAGGGCAATGGAAACGCCTGGATTTTACGGGCTGGTGTGATTTTGCACCGGTTGCTATATAAAAAATAGCTGCAAGCGCTTTATCCACAAGCGCTGCAGCCGTTTTCATCAAGAAGGCAGGAAACCTTCGACCGACAGGTAGCGCTCACCCGTGTCGTAGTTGAAGCCCAGCACGCGGCTGCCCGCGGGCAGTTCGGGGAGCTTCTGCGCAATGGCGGACAGGGTGGCGCCCGACGAGATGCCGACCAGCATGCCTTCTTCGCGGGCGCAGCGGCGGGCGTATTCGCGGGCGGGTTCGGCGTCCACCTGGATCACGCCGTCGAGCACGCTGGTGTCCAGGTTCTTCGGAATGAACCCGGCGCCCAGGCCTTGCAGCGGGTGCGGCCCGGGCTGGCCGCCCGAGATCACGGGCGAGAGCGAGGGCTCCACGGCAAACACCTTGAGCTGCGGGAAGCGGGCCTTGAGCACCCGTGCCACGCCGGTGATGTGCCCGCCCGTGCCCACGCCGGTGATCAGCACATCCAGGCCGTCGGGAAAGTCGGCCAGGATTTCCTGCGCCGTGGTGCGCACATGCACTTCAACGTTGGAGGGGTTCTCGAACTGCTGCGGAATCCAGCTGCCCGGCGTCTGGGCCTGCAGTTCCTCGGCGCGGGCGATGGCGCCTTTCATGCCCTTTTCCTTGGGGGTCAGGTCAAAACTGGCGCCGTAGGCCAGCATCAGGCGGCGGCGCTCGATGCTCATGCTGTCGGGCATCACCAGAATCAGTTTGTAGCCCTTGACGGCAGCGACGAGCGCCAGGCCGATGCCGGTGTTGCCCGAGGTGGGCTCGATGATGGTGCCGCCGGGCTTCAAGGCGCCCGATTTTTCGGCGTCTTCCACCATGGCCAGGGCGATGCGGTCCTTGATCGAGCCGCCGGGGTTGCTGCGCTCGGACTTCACCCACACGTTGGCACCCGGGCCAAACAGGCGGTTGATGCGCACGTGCGGCGTGTTCCCGATGGTGTGCAGAATGTTGTCGACTTTCATGGCGTCTCCTGAGGGAAAAAGCAAATGTGCGGCACATTCTGAACCAGTTGTTCTGCCGCAATGGCCATATGGATATGCCCGGCGGGGCTATCCAGGCTTGCGCCCGGTCATCAGGAACAGCGGATAGGCCCGCCCATTGCGGTGCTGCAGCCGCAGGATGTCGCTGAACGCGATGTCCATCAACCCGGCCTGCTCGGCCAGCGCCTGCAGGGCCTCGGGGGCAAAACCGAAGTGCTGCACGCCCTTGGCGTCGTTGTCGCCGTGAAAGCTGCCGTCCTCCTGGTACAGGTCCACCAGCGCAATGCGTCCGCCGGGGTGCAGCGCGGCGGCAAATGCGCGCAGCAGTGCCGCAGTGTCTGCGACATGGTGCAGGGCCATGCAGCTCACGACCGCGTGGTAGCGCCCTGGCAGGCCCGCAAAGATGTCCTGTTGCAGCGTGGTGATGTTGGCAAGGCCCTTTTCATTCAGCACCTGCAGCATGGCGGCCGACATGTCCAGCGCCGTCACCTGCGCCACCTTGGGCGCAATGGGGACGGACAGGAGCCCCGTGCCCGCACCGAAGTCAAGCACATGGTCGCTGGCCTGCAAGGGCAGTTGCGCCAGCAGGCGCTCGGGCACGGCGGCCAGTTGCTGCGACAGGGGGCGCTGGTCCCAATCGCGGGCGGCGGTGTCGAAATGGGTGGGAGCAGGCGTGGTCATGGTGCTGTCGTGAGGGGCATGGAGTGAATGAAGGCTTCCGGTCAGCGATAATCGGCCCCGTGAAGCATGCCAGACCGCCGCTGGTGCAATCTGGGAAACCAGGCACTGGAGGAACGTCCGGACTGCACAGGACAGCGTAGCAGCTAACGGCTGCCCACCGTGAGGTGAGGATCAGAGCAACAGAGACGAGTCAGGTCGTTTTCAGCCACCAAGGGTGTTCTATGGGGGTGCCAACGCAAGTTGGTACCGGATGGCGCAAGCCAGACGTTCAGGCGCAAGCCTGTAACTCCATAGCCACCCAAGGCGCGGAACGCGACTTGGGTGAAACGGGCAATCTCTACGCGCAGCAATACCAAGTAGGCCAGCGTTGATGTGGTTCCGCAGAGCTGGCGGGTAGGTAGCATCGAGCCGTGGTGGCGACACCCGGCCCAGAGTAATGGCGGTCACGCCCGGGCAACCGGGTGCACAGAATCCGGCTTATCGGCGTGCTTCACACTTTACAAGTAAAAAATGGCTCCAGCGCTTATGCAGTAAGCGCTGGCAGCTATCATTTTTTGCAATGCGGCGCCTGGCCCCGTTGCAGGGCGCTGGCGCGCTCCACCGTGTCGGGGTGGCTGCTCAGCAGCGACCAGACCGGGTGCGCCTTTGCGTCCGCACGGGCCTTGCCTTTGTCCGCCGCCGATGCGGGGGCGTCTGGTTTCTTCGTTTGGGCATCGTCCTCATGCGCAATGGCCAGCAGCAGTGCGCCCATCGGCGCCGTGGGCAGGGCGGCGTGGCGCATCAGGTCGACGGCGTAGCAGTCGGCCTCGCGCTCGTGGCTGCGGCGGTACGACAGCCCGGTGAGCAGCGCGCTGCCCGTGGACACCATGGCCGACACATCGCCCAGCGCCAGCCCCAGGCCCATCTGCAGCACGCCTTGTTCCACCACCATGCGCGTGGTGTGGCGGTGCACCACATGGCCGATCTCGTGGGCCAGCACGCCCACCAGGGCGTCGTCGGGCAGGCCCTTGTCGGCGGCGGCCTTGACGATGCCATCGGTCATCACGATCTTGCCGCCGGGCAGGGCAAAGGCGTTGGCGCCCATACCCGCGCGAAACTCCAGCGACAGCGGCGGCCGGTAGCCGCGGTAGCGGTGCAGCGCGGCCGGGGTTTGTTGCACCAGCGCATCGAAGCGCGCCTTGAGCTGGTCTTGCCGCGCACGGGGCAACGTGCTGGGCTTGAGCGTGCCCTCGTCCATCTGCTGCAGCGCCTTCTCGGTCACGCTGGTTTCCCAGGACAGCGGGACAAGGCGCGTGAGCTGCGTGGCAGCCCAGGGCGTGCCCTCGCGGTAGAACAGGGTGAGACCGACCACGGCGGCGAGTGCCACGCCCAGCAGCGCGGGCCAGCGCGTCTGCATGCGCTGGGCAATGCCGGGGCGGTTGCCTGCGGCAGCCAGGGCGGCACGCCACGGGGCCACGGCGTCGATCTCCACGCTGCCGTGATCGCGCAGGTCCAGCACCACGCACGGCGGCGGGCGGCGTTCGTTCCAGGCTTCGGGCCAGTCGACCTGCTGGCTGGTGAACACCACAGGCGCCGCGCCCGGCGGCGACAGGGGGTGCAGCACCAGCGAGGGCCCCTGGGGCGCGGGCTGCAGGCCCACCAACACGGGCCGGGCCTTGCTGCTGCGGCCATCAAACCAGCGCCCCGGCAGCAGATCGCCAGGTGCTGTAGTTGGTTTGAGAGATGTACTCATTGAGCAGGCTCCTCTGCGTAGCGTTCCACCCCTGCGCCATGAAACAAGCACCGCCCACGCCAGCAGCCCCCGCGCAAGGGCCGCCAGCATTCCCATGTACGGGCGCTGGGGGCGTCTCCCCTCCGCGAGCGAAGCGAAGCAGAGAGGGGGGAAGCCGCGCAGCGGCTCAGGGGGGTGTTCTCTGTCATCCAATCAGATCGAGGCCTGCGGCATCGGCCAGCGCATCGCCCAGGCCACCCTGCTGCTGGCGCACCATGCGGCCCGCCACCTGCTCCACGCCGCCCTTGACATACATCGTCACGGATTCCACTTTCATGCGGTATTCACTCACCCGTGCAAAGGGCCGGTACAGGCCCAGCGTGCACAGGGTGAGCAGCATGTTCTTGAGGCGCAGCCACACATAGCCCGTGCTGCGCAAATCGCATTTGAAGCGCGCGATCTGGCCCACGCCGATGTTGTTCCACATGAGCTGGAACATGCGGGCCTCGCGGTAGGCGCGGGCCGGGGCGGATGCGAGAAAGAGCACAAAGATGCCCACCACCATGGCCACCATGAGGATGACGAACATCCACAGCCCCATCTGCTTGCTGGAGGCCGCCGCCAGGGCCATGGAGCCGCCCGCCAGCACGCTGACGAGCACCGAGACAAGCACCACGCACACGATGAACACGGCCACGGTGGCCAGCCAGATTTTCACGAAATCCATGTACACGGGTTTCCAGCGGCCATGTTCGGCGCCCAGCTGTGCGCGCAGCACCAGCAGGCTTTTGTAGTTGTATTCGAGGCGGATGAAGCACAGCACCGTAAGCACCAGGCCCAGCACCAGCAGGCCGCCCATGGCCGGTGTGAACGTGGGCATGCGCGGCTTGCGGGCTTCTTCTTCGGCCGCTTGCAGCACGTCCGAGAGTTCGGGCGAGAGCATCTGCAGGCCAAAGAAAACGCCAAACCACACCAGCGCCAGCGCAAACACGGGCCAGCTGGCGATGTAGACCTCTTTCCAGCGGGCGCTGAACTGCAGGCGCAGGCCGCGCCAGCGCGTGGCGCCCAGCCGAAAGCGCATGGCGCTGGCCCAGATGAAGGGTGCCAGCGCGGCACCGGCCAGCAAGAACAGGCCCACGGCCGTGTCCTGCCCGGTGTTGGCGGCGATGTTGTAGGCCAGGGTGATCAGCACCAGCAGCACGAAGCCCTTGACCATCTTGCCCTGAGGGGCGGTGAACTCCAGCGGGCTGTCCGCCACCAGCGTGTGGCTGTAGAAATACTGCGCCGTGCGCCGCCGCGCCCAGGGCGTGTAAAAGCCCAGGGTGATGACGCTGAGCAGCACGTTGACGATCCAGACGCGGAAATATTCGCCGCCGCTGCCGGTGAATTCCAGGGGATGCTCGTCGATAGGCTGCGAGGCCGGGGCCAGCGGCTGCGCCGGGGCGCCGCTGATGGGTTGTGCTTGCATGAACTCCCTCCGTTGTGGCCGCGCAGTGTAGCAGCGGAGGGGCGATTTTTAAGTCAAAAGTGCCTTCGCGGCGCATACATTCTGCGCAGGCAGCTATGGTTTTTGATGTCTGTGACCCAAGGTACCGCGCATCGCCCGCAACGCATGAACCCGGCGCGGCCCAGGCCAGCGGCCCCCGCGCAGCGCCACAGGGGGTGTCAGAATTTTTCCCAAGGCTGCAGATAACGCCACTGCCCCTCGGGCACCTTGGCCAGGGGCACGCGGCCGATGCGGATGCGTTTGATCGCCATCACCCGCAGGCCCACGGCCTCGCACATGGCCGGGATCTGGCCGGGGCGGATGCCCTGCAGTGCAAAGCGCAGTTTGGTCTCGTTCTGCCAGCTCACCTTGATGGGGGGCAGCGGCCGGCCGTTGAAGCTCAGGCCGTGGCAGAGCTTCTTCAGCCCGCCTTCCATGATCTGGCCCGCCACCTCCACAATGCATTCCTGCTCCAGCGACTCGATGTCTTCCTGCAGCTTGCGCGCAATGCGCTTGTCCTGCGTGTACACCACCAGGCCGCTGGCGGGTGTGGGCAGGGGCGTGAAGCATTCGAGCTGTTTGAAGTGGCGCAGCAGCACCTGGATGTCGGACGCATCCTCGGGCATGTGGGATGCAGCGTTCAGCAGGGTCAGGGCTGCGGGCGCGCCCTGGCTGCGGCTGCTGTGCGCGGCGTGGCCCGCCTCCATGCCCAAGCCGGCTTCATAGCCCGGCGGCTTGTGCAGCAGCAGGGTGACGGGGACCAGGTCGAACAGGCTGGCGTTCGGTGTCAGCAGCACGCGCTGCTGCGGCGCCACGCGGGCGCCGGGCAGCTCGACGGTTTTGCCATCGACGCTGACGAAACCGCCCTCGATGTACTGCTCGGCGGTGCTGCGCGAGAGGCTGTGCTCTGCGGCCAGGCGCTTGGCCAAGCGTACGGTGTTGTTGGGGGGTGTCGAGAAGTTCTGCATATCAGCCAATCATCGGGCAATGTTCACGCGCGGCGCATCCCACAGGCGCGGCTGAGGCCAGCGGCCGCCGTGCAAGGGCCGCCCCGCCGCACGGGCGGCGTCCCCCTGGGGGGAAGACGCGCAGCGGCTCAGGGGGGTTAGAACTTGTCCGCAAATAAGTGGGGTCGGCTGACGGCCGCTTCGGGCGCCAGGCGGCGTTGCAAATCCTCGCAATGCCACTGGGCATTGCTGCGGTGTTGCGCCTTGCCTGCCATCCCGAATCGCCTCGCCAGCCTCAACCCGCCTATTTACGGACAAGTTCTTAGTCATTCCCAGGGCCCAGAGCGCGGATGCGTTCCACATGGGCGATCAGCGAGCGCTGGGCCACGGGCCAGATGCGCTGGGGCACATCGGCGTAGGCATGCGCCACCCAGTCCTCGACGCTGCCGTCCGGCAGGGCCTGCATGGCGGCGATGACCTTGGCCTCGCGGGCCAGGCGGTGCGCCTTGAGCTGGGCGATGGCCTGGCGGGCAAAGCCCAGCACGTAGCCGTGCGCGGGCAGGATGAATTCGACCCCGTGCGTTGCACACAGCGCATCGAGCGCGTCGAGCGAATCCAGGTAGTCGGCCATGTTGCCGTCGGGCGGGTCGACCACGGTGGTGCTGCCGTTGAGGATGTGGTCGCCGCTGAACAGCAGGGCGTCTTCGAGCAGCAGCAGGCACAGGTGGTTGGCGGCATGGCCGGGCGTGTGCACCACCTGCAGGGTATGGGTGATTTTGCCCTCCAGCGCTTGTCCAGTCAGCGTGAGCAGCTCGCCATTTTGTAGCGATCGCTCCGGCGTGAATTCACTGGCCGCCCGTGCCGTGGGGGCCGAGGGCAGGCCCAGGATGGGCGGCGCTGCACGCCCGGCCTGCACGCACAAGGCCTGCAGCGGTGCTGCGCCGGGCGAATGGTCGGGGTGCGAGTGGGTGCAGACGATCATGCGGATGTCGCCCCCCGCGGCGCGCCACAGGCGTTCGAGGTGCTGTGCGTCCTGCGGGCCGGGGTCGATGGCAATGAAGCCCGTGGCCGGGTCGCCCACCAGGTAGCTGTTGGTGCCGGGGCCGGTCATCACGCCGGGGTTGGGGGCCGTGAGGCGCTGCACGTTCTTGAGCAGCGGCACGGCACGTTCGCTCTGCCAGTCCAGCGGGTGCACGATCTGCCCGTCGGGGCAGACCAGGGCCAGCTCGCCAAACGGCATTTCGTCTTCCATGTAGCGCGCTTCCTTGCCGGCCATCAGGCCCGCGCGCGGGCAGCTGGTCCACAGCGGGGCTTCGCTCACGGCGCAGGCGGCCAGTACCGCCTCTGCGCTGTCAAAGCGGGCCAGGCGCTGCAGCGTGCGGATGGTCGGGAAGATCATGAAGAACTGGCCGGCTGCATGCCGCTCCAGCGCCTCGTGCGGGCGCACCCAGACGGGCTCGAACTGTTCCTTTTCGTCGGCCACCGGCGTCTGGCCTGCGGGCATGTGCGCCACCAGAAAGGGCACGTCGAAACGCTTGGGCAGGTCGCGGTCGGCCGTCCAGCGTGCCAGCACGTACACGCTGTCGGCCGCCAGCTGCAGGCCACGGGCCTGGCACTGCGCGGCCAGGGGGCTGTGGCGCTCCAGCGCGGCGATATCGTCGGCATCGGCCATGCGGCCGTCGGCGTGGCGCGCCAGCAGCACGCCCAGTTCCTCAAAGCTCTCGCGGATGGCGGCGATGGCCTGGGTAAGGTGTTCGTCGCTTTGGGTGGGGCGGCGCGCTGCCGCGCCGTGCGTGGCGGGGTCGGCGTCCAGTGCTTCGATGCCCCCGCCGGGGAATACGTAGGCACCGGGGGCAAAGCTGGCCTGGCCCGAGCGCCGGGTCATCAGCACTTCGAGTCCGCCGTGGTCTGGCGCATCGCGCAGCAGCAGCACGGTGGCGGCAGACAGGGGGCGGACGGGTTCGCGCTGCGGGTGCAGTTGCTGGCTGGGTCGTGTCATGCGGCCATTATCGGCACTGCGGGGCAGGCCGTCAGTCGCGCGGCGGAATGTTCAGTCCGCGCACCACGGCCGGGCGGGCGACAAAAGCGGCCAGTGCGCGCTGCACCTGCGGGAACTGGTCAAACCCCACCAGCGCACCGGCTTCGTAGAACCCGACCAGGTTGCGCACCCACGGGAAGGTGGCGATGTCGGCAATGGTGTATTCCTGGCCCATGATCCAGTCGCGGCCCGTCAGGCGCTGCTCCAGCACGCCCAGCAGGCGCTTGGACTCGGCCACGTAGCGGTCCAGCGGGCGCTTGTCTTCCCAGTCCTTGCCGGCAAACTTGTTGAAAAACCCCAGCTGGCCAAACATCGGGCCCAAGCCCCCCATTTGCCACATCAACCACTGCAGCGTGTGGTAGCGCGCGGCGGGGTCCTTGGGCATGAAGCGTCCGCTCTTGTCGGCCAGGTAGACCAGGATGGCGCCCGACTCGAACAGCGCCAGCGGCTGGCCGCCGGGGCCTTCGGGGTCGATGATGGCGGGGATCTTGTTGTTCGGGTTGAGCGACAGAAACTCCGGCGACATCTGGTCGTTGCTGTCAAAGCGCACCAGGTGGGGCTCGTAGGGCAGGTCGGTTTCCACCAGCATGATCGAGGCCTTCACGCCATTGGGCGTGGGCAGCGAATAGAGCTGGATGCGGTCCGGGTGCTGGGCGGGCCATTTGCGGGTGATGGGAAAGGCAGAGAGATCGTGCATGGCAGGTTCCTTCAGGAAGTAGCGTTCAAGCTACGATAATCCAGACCATGAAGATTCGCTTCACCAAAATGCAGGGCGCGGGCAACGATTTCGTCGTGCTCGACGAAACCCAGGGCCCGCTGGGCCTGACGGCGCCCCAATACCGTTTTCTGGCCGACCGGCACTTTGGCGTCGGGGCCGACCAGATCCTCTCGGTGCGGCCCTCGCCGGGCGAGGGCATCGACTTTGAATACGCCATCCACAACGCCGATGGCGGCGAGGTGGAGCAGTGCGGCAACGGCGCGCGCTGCTTTGCCCGCTATGTGCGCGACAAGGGGTTGACCACCCGCGACACCATCCGGGTGCAGACGCTCTCGGGCGTGATCGCCCCGCAGCTCACCCCCGATGGCCGCGTGACGGTGGACATGGGCCGCCCCGCGTTCGACCCGGCGCGCATCCCGTTTGATGCCTCGGGCCTGGCGCCTCTGCCCCAGGGTTCAGGGCAAAAATGGCCTCTAACGCTTGATGAGCAAGCGCAATCAGCTACTGTTTTGGTAGCGATTGTGTCCATGGGCAACCCGCACGCCGTGCAGCTGGTGCAGGATGTGGACACCGCGCCCGTGCAGCAGACCGGCCCGCTCATCGAGGGCCATGCGCGCTTTCCTCAGCGGGTCAACGCAGGGTTTTTGCAGGTGCTCGATCGCGAGCATGTGCGCCTGCGCGTGTACGAGCGCGGGGCTGGTGAAACCCTGGCCTGCGGCACGGGCGCCTGCGCCGCCGTGGCGGCGGGCATCCACCTGGGGCTGCTCGATACGCGTGTGCATGTGCAAATGCGCGGCGGGCTGCTGACCATCGCCTGGAACGGCCAGGAGGCCGATTCCGTTTTCATGACCGGCCCGGCCACCACCGTGTTTGAAGGCCAGATCGACATCCCCGACGCACCATGAACCCTATCCCACCCATCACCGAAGAAGACATCGCCAACTTTCTGCTGAGCACGCCCGGTTTCTTCGAGCGCCACGCCGAGGTGCTGGCCAGCGTGCAGTTCACCAGCCCGCACGGCCAGCGTGCCGTGAGCCTGCAGGAGCGCCAGGCCGAAATGCTGCGCGAGAAGATCAAGGGGCTGGAACAGCGTGTGATGGAGATGGTGCGCAACAGCCACGAGAACGAAGCCATTGCCCAGAAGGTGCACCAGTGGACCGGCAGCCTGCTGCAGGTGCGCGATCCCATCGACCTGCCGCCCACCGTGGTGGACGGCGTGTGCGCCCTGTTCGACGTGCCCCAGGCCGCCGTGCGGGTGTGGGGGGTGTCGGGCGCCTACATCGACTGCGACTTTGCCCTGGGTGCGAGTGACGATGCCCAGGCCTTTGCCTCGTCGCTCACCATGCCATTTTGCGGCCCCAACCTGGGGTTCGAGCCGGCCGGGTGGCTGGCACCGGGAGCGCAATCCATTGCCCTGCTGCCGTTGCGCGTGGGCGCCATCGACAGCGCCACGCCCGCGTTTGGCCTGCTGGTGCTGGGCTCGCCCGACCCGCAGCGCTTTGACGCCACCATGGGCACCGACTTCCTCTCCCGCATGGCTGAGCTGGCCAGTGCTGCGCTGCAGCGGCTGAAATAGGGGCCGCAGGCGCCTTGCCATGGCCAGCGCCCTGCACATTCCGGCTTCTGCGCCCGACCCGCTGGTGCTGCGCTACCTGGAGCATGTGCGCGTGGAAAAGCGGCTGGCCGCGCGCACGCACACCCTCTACACCCTCGACCTTGAAAGGCTCTCGCAGTTTGCGGCCGGGGTCAACGTGCCGCTATTGCAATTGCAGACCGCCCACATCCGCCGCTTTGTGGCGCAGATGCACAGCGGCGGGCGCAGTGGGCGCGGCATTGCGCTCATTCTCTCGGGCTGGCGTGGTTTCTTCGTCTGGGCCACCCGCCAGGGGCTGACCGGGCACAACCCGGTGCAGGACGTGCGCGCCCCCAAGGCGCCCAAACCCCTGCCCAAGGCCCTGGGCGTGGACGACGCAGTGCGCCTGGCCAACCATGCCGAGGGTGGCGCAGACCCGTGGCTGGAGGCGCGGGACGCGGCCATGGTCGAGCTGCTCTACGGCTGCGGTCTGCGTGTGGGCGAACTGGTGGGGCTGGACGCCGCCCCCGGCCCCGATACCGAGCGCCTGGGCCGGGGCTGGATCGACCTGCAGGGCGCCGAGGCCCATGTGCTGGGCAAGGGCAGCAAACGCCGCAGCCTGCCCGTGGGCGCTGCGGCCCTGCAGGCGCTGCAGGCCTGGCTGCAGCTGCGCGCCACGCCCTTTGCACCCGGCGCGCTGGACACCGCCTTGTTCGTGGGCCAGCGCGGCAAGCGGCTGTCGGCACAGTCGGTCTGGCTGCGCCTGCGCCAGCGCAGCGGGCAGGCGGGCCTGACCACGCCGGTGCACCCGCACATGCTGCGCCACTCGTTTGCCAGCCACCTGCTGCAATCGAGCGGCGACCTGCGTGCCGTGCAGGAATTGCTGGGCCACGCCAGCATCACCACCACGCAGGTCTACACCCGGCTGGATTACCAGCACCTGGCCAAGGTGTACGACCAGGCGCACCCCCGGGCACGGCGCAAGTAGTTTCAGGCGGCAGCGGTGGTGGCCGCCTGGGGGGCGGGGTGCAGCGCGTGGTCCCAGGGCACCGCGAAAGTGAAGGTGGCGCCCTTTCCCAGTGCGGATTCGACGGAGATGGTGCCGCCCAGGAGCCCGGCCAGCTCGCGCGAGAGGGCGAGCCCCAGCCCCGTGCCGCCATGCTGGTAGCTCACGCGGGCGTCGGCCTGGCGGAATTTCTCGAAGATCAGAGCGTGCTGTGCCGGGTCGATGCCCGGGCCGGTGTCCGACACCTTGAACAGCACATGGCCTCCTTCGTCGCTGGGGGCTACCGACAAGGCCACCGCGCCGGTGGCCGTGAACTTGATGGCGTTGGACAGCAGGTTGCTCAGCACCTGCTTGAGCTTGAGGCGGTCCGTCTGCAGCATGGCCGGTGTGGCAGGGTCGATGGTGACGGTCAGTGACAAGGCCTTGGCCAGCGCGCTGACGCGGAACAGGTCGGCCACTTCGTGGGCCACCGCGTGTGGCCGTACGGCTTCGGTGTGGGCCTGCATGGCGCCTGCCTCGATCTTGGCGAGGTCGAGGACTTCGTTCAACAGGGTGCCCAGGTGTTCTGCCCCCTGGCGAATGTGCGCCGACTGCTCGCGCACCAGCGGGTCCTTGCTGCGCAGCTCCATCAACTCGGCAAAGCCCCGGATGCTGGTCAAGGGCGTGCGCAGCTCGTGCGACATGGCCGCGAGGAATTCGCTCTTGGCCTGGTTGGCCATGTTGGCTTTGGCCTCGCTGCGCGTCAGGGCGTCATGGCTGCGCGTCAGCCGCCGGATGCTGAGAATGAATGCCAGCACGAAGAGCACCACGGCTGCGCTCAGCACCAGGGTGAATTGCAGCACGGTGTCGCGCATGGCGCTCCACGAGGCCAACGCCTGCGCGCTGGAGGGGCCGCACAGCACGGCCAGGTCGTAGTCGCCCACCCGGCTGAATCCCACGATGCGTTCCAGGCCATCGGCCGACAGGGCCTGCAGGGCGCCCACCGGCTGCCTGCGGATGGCTGCGAGCATGTCTTGCGACAGGGGCTGGTCGATGTCCCGGGCTTCACGGTCCAGCACGCGCGCCCGGATGATGCCGTCCAGCCCCACCAGCAGCACGCCCCCGTCGGAGCCGAAGTCCACGCCACGGTACACGTCGATAAAGTGGCGCTGGTTGAGCGATGCCACCACCACCCCCAGTGTGTGGCCGCCGGCGTCCGTGATCTTGCGTGTGAGCTGGATGGTGCGCACGCCCGATACCTTGCCCACCAGCGGTGCGCTGATGAACAGCCCGTTCTTCATCGGCTGGCGTGGCGTGCTCTGCGGGCGCAGGTGCACGCGGATGTGCTCGCGCTGCATGAGGTGGGGGTGCTTGCTGCGCGATCCGTCGGGATCGAGGTTGCTGCCCTGGAAAATGCCGTCGGCATCCACGAAGGACAGCTGGGTCAGGATGTGCGGTGCCATGCCGGTCTCGTCGGCAATGCGCACCAGTGATTCTGGCGTGAGGGTGCCTTGGGCCGCCCTGTGCTGGATGCGCGTGGCCGCCTGGTCCACCGCGTCCAGAATGCGCAGCGTGTGTTCCTTGAGCGCCGTGGCCGTATTGGTGGCGTGGCGCATTTCGCCTTTGAGCGTTTCCTCGTGCTGCCACTGCAGCATGGAGAGCAAGGCGCCCCAGGCCCCCAGAAGGACCAGCACGCCCACCATTCCTGCGGCGATCGGGTGCCGCAGCGTGGATGCAAGGCGTTGGGGGGCAGGCATCAGGGGTTTCACAGGAGAGGGGCCGGCATGGTGTCGGTGTAGCCAGCCGTTGGCACGGTGATGTGGAAGATGGCGCCCTCGCCCGGGGCATTGGTGGCGTGGATGCGCCCGCCATGGGCGGTCATGATCTTGCGGCAGATGGCCAGGCCCAGGCCGGTGCCCCCCGAGCCGTCGCGGGTCTGGCTCGACTGCACGAAGGCCTGGAAGATCTTTTCCAGCTCGGCGGCAGGGATGCCCGGCCCCCGGTCGCGCACCTGGATGTGGATGGTGTTCTCGCCCTGCACCTGGGCGCCGACGTCGATGCGGCTGCCCTCGGGTGCGAACTTGACCGCGTTGGCCAGCACATTGCGGACCACCTGCGAGAAGCGCGCCGTGTCCACCTTGGCCACCAGGGGCATGCGCCCCAGGTTCAATGCCAGTTGCAGCTTCCTTTGCTGCAGCAGCAGCTCCAGTTCGGCGGCCACGTCTTCGATGATGTCGCGCACATCGTTGCGCTCGAAGTGGAAGGCGCCTACGGTGCTCTCGATCTTGGAGATGTCGAGCAGGTCATTCACCAGGCCCAGCATGCGCAGGCCGGCGGCATGGATGTCACCGAACATGGCGGCAAGCTTCTCGTGCTGGCGCCCGCGCGCCATGCCCAGCTCCGAGAATCCCAGAATGGACTGCAGCGGTGTGCGCAATTCATGGCTGATGTTGGCCACAAACTCGCTCTTGGTGCGCGAGGCCTGTTGCGCCAGGTCGCGCGCGCCCAGGTAGTCGGTAATGTCGAGCTGGGTGATCAGGATGCCGATCGGGTGCCCCTGGGACGATCGCAGCAAGACCTTGGTGACCTGGACGTCGCGCGGGCTGCCATCGGCGAGCTGCAGCCGTTCCTCGTAGCGCACGGTGCCGCCTTCGTGCAGCAGCTGTGCCGAGGTGGCGGTGCAGCTCTGGGCCTGCGCGCGCGGCAGGAGGTCCGTGCAGGTGCGGCCCAGCACCTGGCTGCGGGGCAGGCCCATGAAGTTTTCCCAGGCCTTGTTGACGGTGATGAACCGGCCCTGCACGTCCGTCAGGTGCATGGGCAGGGGGTTGAATTCGAGCACCCGCTCGGTGAACTCCAGATGTTCCTTTTGCCGCTGCTGCGCCATGTGCAGTTCGGTGATGTCCACGCCGCTGCCCACGAACCCGCGCAACTGCCCGTCGCGGCTGCGCAGCGGTGTCACGGAAAACTCCAGCACATGGAGGCTGCCGCCCTGGTCCCGGACCTGGGCCTGGGCGCTGCGCAGTCCCTCGGGCTGCTGGGGGGCGAAAAGGGCCTGGATGGTGCAGCGGCACTCGGGCAGCACGATGTCGCTCAGGTGCTTTCCGCGTGCCGTTTCGGGGCTTTGGTCCGTCATGGCCTGCCAGCGGGGGTTGGCAAAACGGATGTTGCCTTGGGCGTCGGTCCGAAAAATCAATTCCTGTACGCCCTGGATGAGGAGAGAGAACTCCTGCTCCCGGCGTGCCGTTTCGCGCTGTGCTTCGGCCAGCAGCCGCTGTGCCGCAGCGCGCGCGCGCTGGTTGCGCCAGGCCGCATAGCCGATGGCGGCCACCGCCAGCAACACCAGCAGCGCCATCCACCCTGCCGATGCAGGCAGCGCCATGGCCTGGGCGGCCGTTGCAAGCGTGTGGGGCATGGCGCTGGTTTACAGGAGGGGTTGCGGGGTCTGCACGAGCTCGGCAAAGCTCATGTGGGTGTCGGTGACTTTCTGGCGCAGGGCCCGCAGTGCGTCGCTGTGCTGCACAAAGCAGTCGACGACGTCTGGGTCGAACGCCTTGCCGCGTTGCTCCTGCACCATTTCCATGGCCCTTGCATGGCTGAAGGCGGTGCGGTAGACGCGGTCCATGGTCAGGGCGTCATAAAAATCCACCACGCTCACGATGCGCCCCGAAAGGGGAATCTCTTCGCCCGCCAGTCCCTGGGGATAGCCCGTGCCGTCCCAGCGCTCGTGGTGGGTCAGCGCGACCTCGGCCGCCAACTGGAACAGCTCGATGCGCGACTTGCCCAGCAGCTCCCAGCCGATGACGGCGTGCCTGTCCATGATCTGGCGCTCGTCCGGAGTGAAACCGCCGGGCTTTTTGAGCACGCTGTCCGGGATGCCGATCTTGCCCACGTCGTGCATGGGCGCCGCTTTGCGCAGCTGCAGCGCAAAGTCCCGGGACTGGCCCAAATACAGCGCCAGCGCCTCGGCCAGAAAGCCGATGCGCACGATGTGCACGATGTGCACGCCCGTATCGTCGTCCTTGTATTCGGCGGCCAGGGCCAGCATGAACAGCGACTCGTGGTGCGCACGCGCCACTTCCTGCAGGGCCTCGTTGCGCTCGTGGTAGATGCGGCCCAGGTCGGAGATGATTTTCTCCATCTGGTTTGCAGCAGCCGGATCGAACTGGGTGGCGTCGCCAGGGTTCAAGGTCATGGTGTCTCCTTGCCGTGTTGTGCGCTCAGGTTTTCGAGGGTTTCGATGAGTTTGAGCGGGCTGAAGGGCTTGAGCAAGTAGGCATCGGCGCCCGCGTTCATGCCTGCCTCGATATCCTGGCTCTGGCCGCGGGCCGTGAGCAGCACCACCTGGGGCAGGCCCAGGGCGGGGTCGCTCTTGACATGGCGGCACAGGTCCAGCCCGTCCATTGCGCCGGGCATCATGACATCGAGCAGCAGCAGGTCAGGGCGCAGTTGCCGCACGGCGACAAGGCCTTCATCGGCATTGGCAGCTTCGTGGATGTCGTAGTCCTCGAATTCCAGCGTCATGCGGATCAGCTTGCGAATGTCGGCGTGGTCTTCCACGATCAGGATGCGTTTGGTCATGGCGGGCAAATGAAATTTAGTGTATCAATTTTATCATATATATACTTTTCAAAGCGATAGAATTCGCGGCAATGAATGAAGATTTGCTGATGTCTCTGCCCGTGGACTGCAGCACCCGCGACGTCGCGCAGGTGCTGGGCATGGCCGTGCGTTCCGTGCAGCTCATGGTGGACCGCGGTGAACTGGAGGCATGGAAGACACCGGGCGGGCACCGGCGTATTGCGCGGGCCTCGGTGGAGCGCTGGCTGAAACAGCGCAACGGACCCGTGGCGGACGCTGCGCCGGCAGAGCCTGCGGCGGCGCTGCCGGTCGATCGTGCTGCGGCCACACAGGCGGGCAGCGCGGAGCGAGGCCCTGTGCGCCGCCCGCGTGTGTTGCTCATTGAAGATTCCGCGCATTTTCAGAATCTCGTCCAGTTGCTGGTAGCCCATGGCTTCCCCCAGGTGGACCTGCATGTTGCCGAAGATGGCATCGTGGGTTTGGCGATGGCAGGTGAACTCCAGCCCGATGTGCTGATCGTCGATATTCTTCTGCCCGGCATCGACGGTGCCACCCTGATTGCGCGCCTGCGCTCGCATCCGCAGTTCCAGCGCAGCCGCCTGATCGTGGTGACGTCGCTCGACGATGCGCAGCGCGCTCCTTATGCCTTTGCGCTGGAGGGCCTGCCTGTGGTGCACAAACCGCACCTGGTTCAGGAACTGCCGGTCTTGCTGGCCCGGTACCTGGGCGCGGTGGACTGAGTGGAGGGCTCTCCTGCCCGTGTGCTGCTGCTGGAAGACGATCCAGCGGTGTGCCGCTTTGTGCAGCTGGTGCTGGATGCGTTGCCCATAGACCTTGTCGTGTGTACGACCTTGCGGGAGGCGCGCGAGCATTTGGCAGGCGCGCCGGTGCAAGTGGTGCTGATGGATCTGGCGCTGCCCGATGGTTCGGGGCGGGACCTGCTGGACGGACTGCCGGGCGGCGCGCCCGATGCAGCCCGTCGCACGGTGGTGTTCAGCGGCGGCGTGGACGCCGTCCTGCAGCGCCAGCTTGAGGCGCGCGGAGTCTGGCGGGTATTGCACAAGCCCGCATCGGTGGGCAGTTTGCTGGCCTGCGTCACCGACGCCCTGGACAGCCTTTCGGCGGCAGCAGACACCGCACCAGCCCTCCCTGCCGGGGTGGACGGTGATCCCGTGGGGCTGTTTTTTGGAGGCAACCGCAGCCTGTACGAGGCCTACCGGCAGACCTGCCTGGATCAGTTCCCGAAGGACCTGGAAGCGGGAAGGCGTGCGGCCGACGCTGGCGACGCGCCCGCGCTGCGGCGTGTCGCCCATAACCTCAAATCGGTCCTGGCCCTGCTGGGAGAGGCGCAGGCGGCACAACAGGCGCGAGCTACCGAGGAATTGGCCGCTGTGGGCGCACTGGAGCCCATGCGCAAAGGCTGGCAGCAGGTGTGCAGCATTCTGCAGGGCCTGTTGGCGGCTTCAGAACAACGGCGTTGACCTGCGCCCCTTGGCGCGCCGGCGGGTGGAGCCTGAGAGGCAGGCATGCAGCGCGTGCCCTGCGCGCATTGGGCGGTTGTCAGAAATGTTCCCAATGCGAGCCAGCTTTCATGCGCTCGACGCCCATCAGTGCAAAGCTCAGTGCGAGGCGGGTTCGGATTTTCAGGGGGTTCGTGTTTCCAGAAAGCAAAGGGACGACATTCAGGACTGCAGCGCGCTGGCTGCGGTGCGCAGCGAGGCTGCGAGGTATTTCTCGATATCGAGCAGGATGAGCATGCGGTCACCGACGGAGCCCAGCGCCAAAAGGTGCTCGGAGGCGAAACCCGAGTCCAGCGACGGAACGGGGCGCATTTGTTCTGGCGACAGTGTCAGGACGTCGGACACGCTGTCCACCACCAGACCCACCACCCGCTGCCCTACGTTGACCACAATCACGACGGTGTGTGCGTCGTAGACCGCCCGTGTCAAGTGGAGTCGTACGCGCATGTCGATGATGGGAACGATGATGCCGCGCAAATTGGTCACACCCAGGATGTCTGCGGGGGCATTCGCCAGCGCCGTGGGTTTTTCGTATGAACGGATTTCCTGCACGCGCAGGATGTTGACGCCGTATTCCTCGCCGCCGAGCCGGAATGCCAGAAACTCACGGACCGGAGCGCTTTCATCCAGCAGCGTTGGGTGGTCAAGAGCAGGGAGATGCATGGTCTGAAGTGTTGAAAAATGATTTATTGGTTATTTTATCATTTTTATCAAATATGGACTGTATGGAAATCCCCGCACGTGCTGTGCAGGGTGGGTGGCGCCCATGACGCCCTGGAGCACGCACAATCCGGTGCATGAAAACGATTCGACTCAAACCCGGCAAAGAGCGCTCCCTGCTGCGCCGCCACCCCTGGATTTTTGACAGTGCCATCGCCAAGGGCGGCGGCGACAGCGGCGAGACGGTGCGCGTGGAGTCGCACGAGGGGCAGTTTCTGGCCTGGGCGGCGTTCAGCCCCAGTTCGCGCATCCGCGCCCGGGTGTGGAGTTTTGACGAGGCGCAGCGCATTGATGCTGCTTTTTTTATAGCTACTTGCGCCTGTGCAATAAGCGCTAGAAGCCGATTTGATATACAAAGCAACGGCGTACGCCTGGTGCATGGCGAGTCGGACGGATTGCCGGGATTGATCGTGGACCGCTATGGCGACACGCTGGTGGCGCAGTTCACCAGTGCGGGCACCGAGCGCTGGAAAGAAGCGATTGCCGATGCGCTGCTCCAGCACACCGGCCTTGCGCGCCTGTACGAGCGCTCGGACGCCAGCGTGCGCCAGCTCGAAGGGCTGGAGAGCAGCACGGGCTGGCTGCGGGGCGGCCCGGCGGAGGGCGGCGAGGCGCCGCCGCTGGAGCTGGAGATCCACGAACACCAGTGGCGCCTGACGCTCAACATTGCCGAGGGCCACAAGACCGGCTTCTACCTCGACCAGCGCGACAGCCGCAAGCGCTTTGCCGACTGCGTGCAGCGCCTGCGCCTGCGCCGCGTGCTCAATTGCTACTGCTACACCGGGGGCTTTTCGGTGGCGGCGCTGGCGGGCCAGCGCGCGGCCGGGGTGCAGGACGGCGAGGTGGTGTCCATCGACTCGTCCGGCCCGGCGCTGGAGCGCGCCCGCGCGCATGGGGCGCTCAACGGCTTCGACGCCGCACGCGCCACCTTTCTGGATGCCGATGTGAACGCCTCGCTGCGCCAGTTTCTGCAGGACGGCCAGCGCTTCGACGCCATCGTGCTCGATCCGCCCAAGTTCGCCCCCACGGCCGCGCACGCCGAGCGCGCCGCCCGGGCCTACAAGGACATCAACCGCCTCGCCCTGCAGTTGCTGGAGCCGGGCGGGGTGCTGTTCACCTTCTCGTGCTCGGGCGGCATCAGCGCCGACCTGTTCCACAAGATCGTGGCCTCGGCCGGGGCCGACGCGGGGGTGGACGGCTACATCCTGGAGCGCCTGGGCGGGGCGCCGGACCATCCGATGACGCTGGAGTTTCCCGAGGGCGAATATCTCAAGGGGCTGGTGGTGATGCGCAAGCCTTGAAAAATTTGCTATTTAAATCGTAGCTTGTTGCGCTTTGTTCGTATGGCCTGGGGCCCAAAAATGTCTAAAACATCGCCTGTGGCGCCAGGGGCTTGACAGCTCCGCTACAGTCTCTCTATCCGTGTACCACCGCCGTACTGCGCCCGGGCGGGCGCGGCGGCTGCATTTCTTTTCAAGGTCTCCCATGTCACTCATTCCCGCCACCATCCTCACCGGCTTTCTGGGCTCGGGCAAAACCACGCTGCTCAAGCGCCTGCTGAGCGAAGCCCATGGCCAGAAGATCGCCGTGATCGAGAACGAGTTCGGCGAAGAAAACATCGACAACGACATCCTCGTCACCGAGTCGAAGGAGCAGATCGTGCAGATGAGCAACGGCTGCATCTGCTGCACCATCCGTGAAGACTTGCGCGAAACCCTGCAGTTGCTGGCCGCCAAGCGCCGCAAGGGGTTGCTGGACTTTGACCGCATCGTGATCGAAACCACCGGCCTGGCCGACCCCGGCCCCGTGGCGCAGACCTTCTTCATGGACGAAGAAATCGCCGAGACCTACCTGATCGACTCCATCATCACGCTGGTCGATGCCAAGCATGCGGCCCAGCAGCTCAATGACCGCCAGGAGGCGCGCCGCCAGGTGGGTTTTGCGGACCAGATCTTCCTGTCCAAGACCGACCTGGTCAGCCAGGAAGAAACGGATGCGCTGATCCACCGCCTCAAGCACATGAACCCGCGGGCCCCCATCAAGGCGGTGCATTTCGGCGAGGTGCCGCTGGCCGAGGTGCTGGACCTGCGCGGCTTCAACCTCAACGCCAAGCTCGACATCGACCCCGAATTCCTCAAGGAAGACGAGGCCGAAGGGGCCCACAGCCACCACGACCATGGGCACGACCACCATGACCATGTGCATGGGGAGCACTGCAACCACCCCTCGCACCAGCACGGCCATGGTCACCACCATCACCACGACGATGACGTCAAGAGCTTTGTCTACCGCTCTGACCGTCCCTTCGACCCCGCCAAGCTGGAGGACTTCCTGGGCGCCATCGTCAACATCTACGGCCCGCGCATGCTGCGCTACAAGGGCGTGCTGAACATGGTGGGCACCGAGCGCAAGGTCATCTTCCAGGGCGTGCACCAGCTCATGGGCAGCGACCTGGGCCCCCAGTGGGCGCCCGGGGAAGCGCGCCAGAGCCGGATGGTGTTCATCGGCATCGATCTGCCGCGCGATATCCTGGAGCAGGGTCTGGACCGCTGCCTTGCCTGAGATCAAGCCGAAAGGCGGACACGAGTGCACCGGGGTCTGTGGGTAATGAGCAACGCAGCGTCCACAGTCAGCCGGTGTCGATACAATCGCGCCCCGGTGAACACAAGGGCATACTATTCACCCTCCCGCCAGCGCCCCATCTGTGCTGTTGCGGGCTGCCCGAAACGCGAGGAGACCGGAATTGAAAGCTGAATCCAGCAAAACCAAGGCACCCGCCAAAACGTCTGCAACCGCCGCCAAGTCGGCAGCGGCCAAGACCCCGGCCAAAGTCGCCGAACCCGTGGCGCCCGTGGCCGCCGGGCAGGTGCCCGCGCGCAGCACTCGGCCTTCTTCTCGCCTGGCCCAATTGACCGTACCATCCATGGCGCAGTCTGTTGCATCAACGGCTGCCAAAGCGAGCTATACCAATACCATGCCCACCACTATGCAAGTGTCGCCACCCCTGGCTTCCATCAAGAAAGATGCCAAGCTGGCGAACAACTGGAAAACCAAGTCCGTCGAGGAACTGACCGACGCCGAAGTGTTGGCCATGCCCGACGACGAGTACATGAACGACAAGCAGATGGCGTTCTTCCGCCACAAGCTGGTGGGGCTCAAGCAGGAAATTCACGCCAACGCGGGCGAGACCACCGAGCACCTGCGCGAGGACACCGTCGTGGTGCCCGACCCGGCCGACCGCGCCACGATTGAAGAAGAGCACGCCCTGGAGCTGCGCACGCGGGACCGCGAGCGCAAGCTGCTCAAGAAGATCGAGCAGTCCATTGCCCGCATCGACGCGGGCGACTACGGCTACTGCGACGAAACCGGGGAACCCATTGGCGTGGGCCGCCTGCTGGCCCGTCCCACGGCCACCCTGTCGCTGGAAGCGCAGCAGCGCCGCGAACTCAAGCAGAAGATGTTTGGCGACTGATTTTTTGCGAGACCGCTGTGTGCCACTGAGAACCAGACCATCACCATGAGCAAGGAAGACACCCCCTCCGGCGGCGGCCTCCTGTCCAAGGTGGTGCGGTTCGTGCGCAATCCCACCGTCAACTGGACCGAGCTCGACTCCATCCAGGAAGACAAGGAGAGCCAGTACAGCAAGCAGATGCTCAAGGAGATGATCGAGCGCAAGCGCCGCAACGATTTCGTGCGCCGCCGGGAGTTCGATCAGTTGCGCAAGCTGCGCCAGCGTGATTCCCTGACGGGCCAGCGGGTCGAAGATCCGGCTGCGCGGCCCTCGTTCTTTCAGAGCAGCCTTACGTCCCCCGGCGAGCGCGCGGTCACGATCAAGAAGATCGACGAGATCGAAGCGCAGATGTCGATGCAGTGGTGGAAGAGCAAGCAAAATGGTGAGGCCCCCACGGAGCCCGCCCCGATGCCAGGGGCCGACGCTGCGGCGCAGCCCGCACGGGCTTTTGCGCCCACCGCCCCCTTGTCCTTGCCTGCGGCCTTGGCGCCCCAGGCGGGCGCCGAACCGCTGTTTGCGGACAACAGCATGAGCATCGAGGGGTTTGGCAATGTGTCCTCGCAGGTGCTGACCGGAGCGCCCAGTCCGCCGCCTGCAGCGCGCCAGCCCACCCCCCAGGCCGCGCCCGCGCAGGCTCCCGAAATGGAGGAATTTGTGCACGAACCCGATCTGGAAGAGGCCGCCATCCGCTTTGCCAATGGCGACCATGCCGGCGCAGAGGCGGGTCTGCTCGATGTGCTCGAGCGGCACGCGCAGGATGCGGCAGAGCATCAGTTCGATATCTGGATGACGCTGTTCGACCTCTACCGCGCCACCGGCCAGCAGGACCGCTTTGACACCCTGGCCATCGACTTTGCTGCCCGTTTCTCGCGCTCTGCGCCCCTGTGGTTCTCCATGCCGGCGCAATTGGGCCTGGAGGTCGAAGCGCCGGAAACCCCCGCACCGGCACGCCGTGATTTCAACTGGAATGCGCCGCCTGCACTGACCTTGCAGTCGGTGGCGGCGCTGCAGGCGTCGCTGGCGCGGGCCACCTCGCCCTGGACGCTGACCTGGTCGCGCATCGCCACCATCGACGATGCCGCCCTGACCGCATTGGCCAACGAATTTGCGCGCTGGGCCGAGCTGGATACGCAAATCATCTTTGTGGGTGCCGACGTGCTGCAGGCGCTGATGGAGGCGCAAACCCAGTCGGGCGATCGCAGTGCCAACCCCGAGTGGTGGCGCCTGCGCATGGAGGCGCTGCGTTTCATGGGGCGCCCCGACGAGTTTGAAATGGTGGCGCTCGACTATTGCGTGACCTACGAGGTCTCGCCCCCCTCGTGGACGCCGCCCCGCTGCGGGTACAACGATGCCGCACTGAACGCCGAACCCGCACCCCCGCCGGCACCGGTGCAGAACCTGGTCGCCCGGCCGCACTGGAAGGACTCGACCACGCCCGCGCCTTTGACAGGGTTTGGTGATTCACGGCCCCCGCTGGCAGGCCTGTCAGGGCATATCGAAGGCGATGCCGGCCCCTTGCTGGAAGGCCTGGAGGAGCTGGTGCCTGCAGGCGAGCCCATCTTTATCCCCTGCGACCGCCTGATCCGCATCGACTTCTCTGCGGCCGGCTCGGTGCTCAACTGGGCGGCGCAGCAGCAAGGCCATGGCCGGGTGGTGCAGTTCATCAACCTGCACCGTCTGGTGGCCGTGTTCTTCAACGTGGTGGGCGTGAACGAGCATGCCTGGGTGGTGCCGCGCAAGGACTGAAGGCGTGGACGATGGTGGGCTGTGGGGCTTGTAATTGTCCCCATCGCCCGCATCTGCTGGCGCTATGACTTCATCCAGCCCCTCCCCGGTGTTTCATGGCACCACCATTCTCAGCGTACGCCGCCAGACACCTGACGGCATGCAGGTCGCCATCGGTGGCGATGGCCAGGTTACCCTGGGCAACATCGTCGTCAAGGGTACCGCGCGCAAGGTGCGCAAGCTCCACCATGGCAAGGTGCTTGCAGGCTTCGCCGGTGCGACGGCCGATGCATTCACCTTGTTCGAACGTTTCGAAGCCAAGCTGGAAAAGCACCAGGGCCATCTGGTGCGTGCTGCCATCGAGCTGACCAAGGATTGGCGCACCGACCGCGTGCTGCGCCGCCTGGAGGCCATGCTGGCCGTGGCCGACCTGGAAGCCTCGCTCATCATCACCGGCAATGGCGATGTGCTGGAGCCCGAGCAGGGCATCGTGGCCATCGGTTCGGGCGGCGCCTACGCCCACTCGGCCGCCAAGGCCCTGCTGCAGCACTCCGACCTGTCGGCCGAAGAAATCGTCCGCAAGTCGCTGGGGATTGCGGGGGAGTTGTGCATCTACACCAACATGCACCACACCATCGAGACGCTGTAACGGCGGAATGCTATATTTTTAATAGCTGTTGGCGCTTTGTACATGAGCGGTTGACGGCTATTTGGCTTGGAAATTATCTATGTCCTCCATGACCCCCCAGGAAATCGTTTCCGAACTCGACCGGCACATCGTGGGCCAGGCCAGCGCCAAGCGCGCCGTGGCCATTGCGCTGCGCAACCGCTGGCGACGTCAGCAGGTACAAGCCCCCCTGCGCCACGAGATCACGCCCAAGAACATCCTCATGATCGGCCCCACGGGTGTGGGCAAAACCGAAATCGCACGCCGTCTGGCACGCCTGGCCGATGCGCCGTTCATCAAGGTCGAAGCCACCAAGTTCACCGAGGTGGGCTACGTGGGCAAGGATGTGGACGCCATCATCCGCGACCTGATGGAGGTGGCGGTCAAGCAGGAACGCGAGGCCCAGGTGCGCCAGGTGCGCACGCGTGCCGAGGATGCGGCCGAAGAGCGCATCCTCGATGTGCTGGTGCCCACGGCGCGCATGCCGGGCAGCGAGCCCCCGGCCGACGGCACGGCCCGCCAGGTGTTCCGCAAGAAACTGCGCGAGGGGCTGCTCGAGGACAAGGAGATCGAGATCGACCTGGCCGAATCCCGGCCGCAGCTTGAAATCATGGGCCCCTCGGGCATGGAAGAAATGGCCGAGCAGTTGCGCGGCGTTTTCAGCCAGATGGGCCAGGGCAAGCGCCAGACGCGCAAGCTGGCGATTGCCGAGGCCCGCCGCCTGCTGATCGAGGAGGAAGCCGGCAAGCTGGTGAACGAAGAAGAAATCAAGCTGCGCGCTGTCCAGAGTGCCGAGCAGAATGGCATGGTTTTCATCGACGAGATCGACAAGGTGGCCACGCGCCAGGAAACCAGCGCCGCCGATGTCTCCCGCCAGGGCGTGCAGCGTGACCTGCTCCCGCTGGTCGAGGGCACCACCGTGTCCACCAAGTACGGCATGGTCAAGACAGACCATATTCTGTTCATCGCCTCGGGGGCCTTTCACCTGGCCAAGCCCAGCGACCTGATTCCCGAACTTCAGGGACGGTTTCCGATCCGCGTCGAGCTGGACTCGCTGTCGGTGCAGGATTTCGAAGCCATCCTCATGCAGACCGATGCCTCGCTGGTGCTGCAGTACCAGGCCTTGCTGGCCACCGAGGGGGTCACGCTCGACTTCACGGCCGAGGGCATCACGCGGCTGGCGACCATCGCCTTCGAGGTGAACGAGCGCACCGAGAACATCGGTGCGCGGCGCCTGTCCACCGTGATGGAGCGCCTGCTCGACGAAGTGAGCTTCGATGCCGCACACCGCTCGGGCCAGACGGTCACCGTGGACGCCGCCTATGTCGATGCGCGTCTGCAGGCCCTGAGCCAGGACGAAGACCTGTCGCGCTACATCCTCTGACACCGGTTCCGGGGCTGTTGGCTGCCCTCGGCCGCCCGGCAACGCCGCTGTATCACCAGCGTCATTGCCTCAGGTGTTACTTTCATTGGTGGTTGTAACTGCTTCCTGCATAACGGTTTTTACTGTTTGCGGGCTTGTAAATCCGCGCCTAAGTCCTTGATTTCATTGCAAGAAGTTGTTGCAAGCCCCCTTGCTGAATGGGTTTTTCCTGCTACAGTGCAAAAAAGTGCAATTTAGTGGTGAAAAGTGCCGTCCACCCTTCGATCTGAAGGATGTGCCGGGTTCTCGAACAGCAAGGGGTTTGGGCAGTGTTTCAAGGGGCTTCTTCGCTCAGTCTGGACGCGAAGGGTCGGCTTTCCGTGCCGACCCGGCATCGTGACGTCCTGAGCGCGACCGCTTCCGGCATGCTCACCATTACCCGGCATCCGCACGGCTGTCTGATGGTGTTCCCGCGCCCCGAGTGGGAAAAGTTCCGCGAACGCATCGCACAACTGCCCATGTCGGCCCAGGGCTGGAAGCGCATCTTCATGGGCTATGCGATGGATGTGGACATGGATGCCACGGGCCGGGTGCTGGTCTCCCCCGAGTTGCGCCAGGCCGCGGGCATCACCAAGGACGCCATCCTGCTGGGCATGGGCAACCATCTGGAGTTGTGGGACCGGGCCGCCTACGAGGCCCAGGAGGCCCAGGCGATGCAGGGGCCGATGCCCGATGTGTTCAGTGATTTTTCCTTCTGAGAGCGTGTGGTGACCGAAATCAATTCACACACCACCGTACTGCTCGACGAAGCGGTCGATGCGCTGCTGGGCAGTGCAGGCGATGCACCGGGCGGCACCTGGATCGACGCCACCTTTGGCCGCGGAGGGCATTCGCGGCGGATCCTCTCACGGCTCTCACCCCAGGGGCGCTTGCTGGCGTTCGACAAAGACCCCGAAGCCATTCAAGAAGCAGCGCGCATCCCGGATGCGCGTTTTTCCATTCGGCACGAGGGATTTCGTCACCTGGCGGACCTGCCAAGCGCCAGTGCGGCCGGGGTGCTCATGGATCTGGGTGTGAGTTCGCCGCAGATCGACTCCCCGGAGCGGGGATTCAGTTTTCGTTTCGACGGCCCGCTGGACATGCGCATGGACACCACGCGCGGACAGAGCGTGGCCGAGTGGCTGGCAGACGCCGAAGTGGCACGAATAGCGGAGGTGATACGTGAATACGGTGAAGAACGGTTTGCTGGCCCCATTGCAAAGGCGATTGTTGCTTGGCGGCAGGAAAGGGGGCCTCTCGCAACCACTGCAGAGCTGGCCGATCTCGTGGCTGGCGCGGTCAAAACCCGCGAGCAGGGCCAGAACCCTGCAACGCGCACATTTCAGGCTCTTCGGATTTTCATCAACGCCGAACTTGAAGAGTTGCAACAGGCGCTAGAGGCCAGCCTGCAGGTGCTGCAGCCGGGCGGGCGGCTGGTGGTGATCAGCTTCCACTCGCTGGAAGACCGCATCGTCAAGCAGTTCATCGCGCGGCACTCCAAGGAGGTGTTTGACCGCCGCGCTCCCTTTGCCACGCCCCAGCCCATGCGCCTCAGGGCACTCGATCGCATCAAGCCGAGTGCGTCCGAGGTGGCGGCCAATCCGCGTGCGCGCAGCGCCGTCATGCGCGTGGCAGAGCGTACCGAGGTCTGAGGCATGGCGCGCGTGAACCTTCTGCTCTTTGTCCTGGTCCTGGGCAGCGCCCTGTATCTGGTGCGCACGCAGTACGAGTCGCGTCTGCTCTACACGGCGCTGGACCGCGCGGTGGCCGAGGCGCGCCGACTGGAAACCGAGCACCAGCGCCTGCAGGTGGAAAAGCGGGCCCAGGCCACGCCGCTGCGCGTGGAAACCCTGGCACGTGCCAAGCTGCAGATGCACACCGCCACGCCAGCGATCACCCGCTATGTGTCCGACCCCCTGCCCGCTGCAGGCTCTGCGGAGACCCGGCCATGAGCCGCAGCGTGCTCTACACCTCCAGCCCCCTGCTGGCCAGCAAGACGCCGGTCTGGCGCAGCAAGTTCATCGTGGCGATGATTGCCCTGGGCTTTGTCGGCCTGGGTGCCCGCGCTGCCTATGTGCAGGTGGTGGGCAATGATTTTTTTCAACGCCAGGGCGAAGTACGCTTTGCGCGCACCCTGGAGCTGCCGGCCAACCGGGGGCGCATCCTCGACCGCAATGGTCTGATCCTGGCGTCCAGCGTGCCGGCGGCCAGCATCTGGGCCATTCCCGAGGATGTGGACCAGGACAAGCCCGAAGTGCGTGCCAAGCTCAAGGAGCTGGCGCGCCTCATGGGCATGCCGCTGGCTGAGCTGCAGCGCAAGCTGGCCGACGAGGACAAGACCTTTGTCTGGATTCGTCGCCAGCTGGACTGGGACATCGGCCAGCAGATTGCCGCACTGGACATTCCCGGCATCTACCAGCGCAAGGAATACAAGCGCCAGTATCCCGAAGGTGAATCGGCTGCGCATGTGGTGGGTTTCACCAATGTGGAAGACAAGGGCCAGGAGGGCATGGAGCTGGCCTTCAACGACCTGCTGGCCGGCAAGGCGGGCTCGCGCCGCGTCATCAAGGACCGCATGGGCCGGGTGGTCGAAGGGGTGGGCGAGGTCGTGCCGCCCATGGACGGGCGCGACATGCAGCTGTCGATTGACAGCAAGGTGCAGTTCTTTGCCTACCAGAAGCTGCGCGACCAGGTCATCGCCCACAAGGCCAAGGCGGGCAGCGTGGTCGTGCTCGATGCCGTCACGGGCGAGGTGCTGGCGCTGGCCAACTACCCCAGCTATTCGCCCGACAAGCGCCAGAACCTGACCGGTGAGCAATTGCGCAACCGCGCCATGACCGACACCTTCGAGCCGGGCTCGACCATGAAGCCTTTCACGATTGGCCTGGCGCTCGACACCGGCCGCGTCAAGCCCGGCACCCTGGTGGACACCACGCCAGGGCGCCTGACCATCACCGGCTCAACGATCTCGGACACGCACAACTATGGCGTGCTCACCGTCGAGGGCGTGATCCAGAAATCGAGCAACGTAGGCACCACCAAGCTGGCCATGCAGATGCCGGCACGCGAGATGTGGGAGACCTTTTCGGCGGCAGGATTCGGGCAGCGGCCCCACGTCGGCTTCCCCGGCGCGGTCAGTGGCCGCCTGCGCCCCTACAAGAGCTGGCGTCCGATCGAGCAGGCCACCATGTCGTATGGCTACGGCCTGTCGGCCAGCCTGTTCCAGATGGCGCGCTCCTACACCGTGTTTGCGCACGATGGCCAGATCATTCCGGCCACCATGCTCAAGAGCACCACCCCCGCCGTCGGGGTGCCGGTGTTCTCGCCAAAGACGGCCGACGAAGTGCGCAAGATGCTGCAGATGGCCGCCGGACCCGGTGGCACGGGCCAGAAGGCGCAAACCGTGGGCTACTCGGTCGGCGGCAAATCGGGCACGGCGCGCAAGCAGGTCGGCAAGGGCTACTCCACCAACAAGTACCGCGCCTGGTTCACCGGCATGGCGCCCATCGATCATCCGCGCATCATTGTGGCCGTGATGATCGATGAACCCAGCAACGGGGTGTACTACGGCGGCGCCGTGGCGGCACCCGTGTTCAGCGAAGTGGTGCAGCAGACGCTGCGCATGATGGGCACCCAGCCCGACATGGCGGTCAAGCCCCAGATCGTTGCCGATGCCGTGGAGGAGTCACTCTGATGCAGGCCCTCCTGAATCCTTCGCAGGCCGTGCAGTGGCTGCGTGCGCGCGTCACCGGGACGCTGCAGACCGACAGCCGCCAGGTGCAGCCCGGCGATGGCTTCATCGCCTGGCCCGGTGGCGCGACGGATGGCCGCTTGCACGTGCGCGATGCCCTGGTGCGCGGTGCTGCCGCCTGCCTGGTCGAGCACGAGGGTGCGGCCGCCTTTGCGCTGGACGGCACGGACACCGCCACGCTGCCCCGCCTCAAGCAGGCCACGGGACTGATTGCCGCCGAATGGTTTGGTGCGCCCGGCGATGCGCTGGCCGTGGTGGCGGTCACGGGCACCAACGGCAAGACCAGCACGGCGTGGTGGCTGGCCCATGCGCTCTTAAAATTGCAGCATCAAGCGCTTTCTCCATGCGCCCTGGTGGGTACTTTGGGCATGGGAATGCCGGGGCAGCTGGAATCCACCGGCATGACCACGCCCGATCCGGTGCGCCTGCAGCAGGCGTTTCGCCGGTTTGCCGATGCGGGTGTGCGCACCTGCGCCATCGAGGCCTCGTCCATCGGCCTGGCCGAGCACCGCCTGGCCGGCACGCCCATCCGCGTGGCCGTTTTCACCAACTTCACACAGGACCACCTCGACTACCACGCCAGCATGGAGGCCTACTGGCAAGCCAAAAGAGCGCTGTTCGACTGGCCCGGCCTGCAGGCCGCCGTGGTCAACATCGATGACCCGCAGGGTGCTGCCTTGCACAGCGCCCTGGCCGGGCGCGGGCTGGACCTGTGGAGCATTTCCATGCAGCAGGACGCGCGCCTGCAGGCCCAGGGCGTGGTGTGGGGCGACAGCGGTCTGCGCCTGGAGGTGGTGGAGGGGGCGGAGAAGCACACGCTGCAGACGACCATGATCGGGGACTACAACGTCTCCAACCTGTTGGGCGTGATCGCGGCGCAGCGCGCGCTCGGCGTACCGCTGGCGCAGGCCGTGGCCGCGTGCGCGCAATTGGCGCCGGTGCCCGGCCGCATGGAGCGCCTGGTGGCGCCGGGCCAGCCGCTGGTGGCGGTGGACTACGCACACACCCCCGATGCGCTGGACAAGGCATTGCAGGCGCTGCGCCCGCTGGCGGTGGCCCGTGGCGGTCGCCTCTGGTGCGTGTTTGGCTGCGGCGGCGACCGCGATGCCAGCAAACGCCCACTCATGGGCGCTGTGGCGCAGCACCAGGCCGATGCCGTGGTGGTCACCAGCGACAACCCGCGCAGCGAGGAGCCGGGCCACATCCTTCACCAGATTCTGCTGGGCACCATTGCCGGAGAGACCGTGCGTGCCGAACCCGACCGTGCTGCCGCCATTGCCCAGGTGCTGGCCGAGGCCGATGCCCGGGACGTGGTGCTGATCGCAGGCAAGGGCCACGAGGAATACCAGGAGACGGCGGGCGTGCGCCAGCCGTTCTCCGACATGGCGCAGGCACGTGCCGCGCTGGAACGACGAGGAGCCTGCGCATGGCAATGATGACGCTGCAGCAAGCCTTCGCGTGGATTCATGCGCGCGAACCACGGGCGTGTCTGGTGGGCGAAGGTGCCACGCCGCTGGCGCGCGTGCACACCGATACGCGCACGCTGCAGCCGGGCGACCTGTTTGTCGCCCTGCGCGGCGAGCGCTTCGATGCCCACCAGTTTCTGGCGCAGGCGCGTGCCGCGGGTGCCGTGGCCGCACTGGCCGAGCGCGGCCTGCAGGAGGCTGGGCTGCCCGGCATTGCGGTGCCCGACAGCCTGCAGGCCCTGGGCGCGCTGGCGGCGGGCTGGCGCGCGCAGTTCGGGCTGCCATTGATCGCCGTGACCGGAAGCAACGGCAAGACCACGGTCACGCAAATGCTGGCGGCCATTCTGCAGGCGCACGCGCAGGAGGCAGCGTTCTCGACCCAGGGCAACCTGAACAATGCCATCGGCGTCCCGCAGACCCTGCTGCGCCTGACGGCGCAGCACCGGGTGGGCGTGGTGGAGCTGGGCATGAACCACCCGGGCGAGATTGCGGAACTGGCGCGCATCGCCCAGCCGACCGTGGCGCTGGTGAACAACGCGCAGCGCGAGCACCTGGAGTTCATGCACACCGTGCAGGCCGTGGCCGAAGAAAACGGTGCGGTGCTGGCCGCACTGCCCGCATCGGGGGTGGCCGTGTTTCCGGCAGGGGATGCCTACACACCGCTGTGGCAGGCGCTGGCGAATGGCCGACGCTGCCTGACTTTTGGCGGTGCGGGTGCCGACGTGCGCTGCACCGGCGCCGACTGGATGGACGGCGCCTGGCGCGTGGAAATCGCCACGCCCCGGGGCGCACTGCACTGCACATTGCACATCGCGGGCCGCCACAACGTGAACAACGCGCTGGCTGCCACGGCCTGCGCCCTGGCGGCCGGGGTGCCGCTGTCCGACATTGCGTGCGGACTATCGGCCTTCGTGCCGGTCAAGGGCCGGTCACGGGCGTTCAGTGTGTCCTGCGCTGGCCGGACCATCACGCTGGTGGACGACAGCTACAACGCCAACCCCGACTCCGTGCGCGCGGCCATCGACGTGCTGGCGGCGCTGCCCGCACCGCGCCTGCTGGTGCTGGGAGACATGGGCGAGGTGGGCGACCAGGGGCCGCAGTTCCACGCCGAGGCCGGGGCGCAGGCGCAGGCCTGCGGTATCGAACAGCTCTTCGCCCTGGGCGGCAATCGGCGCACGCCGCTGCGGCCTTTGGCAGTGCGCGGCATTTCGACAACATGGCATCGCTGCAGGCAGCGGTGCGCGAGGCCTTGCCCGGCGTGGGCAGTGTGCTGGTGAAAGGGTCGCGCTTCATGAAGATGGAACAGGTGGTGGAGGCCGTGGTCGCCGCCGCGCAGGAGAACACGATGGCCGCAGGCAACGAGCGCCGCAGCATGAATGGAGGTGTGCCATGCTGATGTGGTTGGCCCAATGGCTGCAAGGCCTGTCGCCGGACCTGGGCTTCTTGCGGGTGTTCCAGTACCTGACCCTGCGTGCCGTGCTGGGCGCGATGACGGCCTTGCTCATCGGCCTGTTTGCCGGGCCGCGCGTGATCCGGCGCCTGACCGAGCTCAAGATCGGCCAGCCCATCCGTACCAACGGCATGGAAACGCACCATGTCAAGAGCGGCACACCCACCATGGGCGGGGTGCTGATTCTGCTGGCCATTGCCATCTCGACCCTGCTGTGGGCCGACCTGTCGAACCGCTTTGTGTGGATCGTGCTCATCGTCACCCTCGGGTTTGGCGGCATCGGCTGGGCGGACGACTGGCGCAAGGTGGTCTACAAAGACCCCAACGGCATGCGCTCGCGCGAGAAATACATGTGGCAGTCCATCATCGGGCTGTTCGCGGCGCTGGCGCTGGTGTTCAGCATTTCCGAGGGCTCCAACCCCAAGGCGTTCGAGCTGTTTGTGAGCTGGGTGAGCTCGGGTTTCTCGGTCGATCTGCCGCCGCAGGCCGGGCTGTTGCTGCCCTTCTTCAAGGAAGTGAGCTACCCGCTGGGCGTGCTGGGTTTCGTCATCCTGACCTACCTGGTCATCGTGGGTTCGAGCAATGCCGTCAACCTGACCGATGGGCTCGACGGCCTGGCCATCATGCCCGTCGTGATGGTGGGTTCGGCCCTGGGCGTTTTTGCCTATGTGGCAGGCAGCGCGGTGTATTCCAAGTATCTGATCTTTCCGCATATCCCGGGTGCGGGCGAACTGCTCATCTTCTGCGCCGCCATGGCGGGCGCGGGGCTGGCATTCCTGTGGTTCAACACGCACCCGGCCCAGGTGTTCATGGGCGATGTGGGGGCACTGGCCCTGGGCGCCGCCCTGGGCACCATCGCCGTAATCGTGCGCCAGGAGATTGTGCTGGCCATCATGGGCGGCATCTTCGTGGTCGAGGCCCTGTCGGTCATGCTGCAGGTGACCTGGTTCAAGTACACCAAGCGGCGCTACGGCGAAGGGCGACGCCTGCTGAAGATGGCCCCGCTGCACCACCATTTCGAGAAGAGTGGCTGGAAGGAGACCCAGGTGGTTGTGCGCTTCTGGATCATCACCATGCTGCTGTGCCTGATTGGTCTGTCCACCCTCAAGCTGCGATGAACCCGAACGACCCCCTCCACGCACTGCCCGACGACCCGGAAACGCCCATGGCGCTGCCGGGTGTCGGCGCGCCTGCCGAGGCGGGCCAGGCCGTGCAAGCGCGGGCCGCAGAGGTCTTTGCGCAGCCCGAGGAAGGAACTGTGGCCGCACAGGACGCGGTGCCTGCGTCGACCGCCGCACCGGCCCAGGAACTGCCGCAGACTCTGCATGCCGCGCGGGATGCCGCTGCCTTTGTGGCGCAGATTTTTGCCGACGTGGCCACCCCGGAGCCCACGACCGATACGCCAGCCACCGAAACGGCGGGCGCGGAGCCGTCGGGTGCGGTGTTGGCGCCCACCCCGGTGCCCGTGGGTTGGCCGCTGGCGGGCACGGGGCCGCTGCAGGGCCGGAACATTCTGGTTCTGGGGCTGGGCGCTTCGGGCCTGGCCATGGCGCGCTGGTGCGTGCGCTGCGGCGCCCAGGTCACCGTGGCCGATACGCGCGAGGCGCCGCCGCAACTGCCTTTGCTGCAGCAGGAGCTGCCCCAGGTGCGTTTTGTCGCCGGGGCTTTCGGTGCCCACCTGGTGGAGGGCCAGGGCCTGGCGGCGGTGTACCGCTCGCCCGGACTCAGTCCGGTCGAAGTTGCTTCTGTTTTTGTAGCTGCTGGCGCTTGTGGAATAAGCGCTGAAGGCGAATTAGGCTTGTATTCCATGGCCTTGCGTGGCTTGCAGGCGGCGCATGGCTATGCACCGGCCGTGCTGGCCATCACGGGCACCAACGGCAAGACGACGGTCACCGCACTCACCGGGCGGCTGGTGGAGCATGCGGGCAAGACCGTGGCCGTGGCCGGCAACATCGGCCCGACGCTGCTCGATACCCTGGCCGAGCGCATCGACGCAGGCCAGCTTCCCGACGTGTGGGTACTCGAGCTGTCGAGCTTCCAGCTCGACGGTGCCACGGGCTTCGAACCCACGGCGGCCACGGTGCTGAACATCACGCAGGACCATCTGGACTGGCATGGCGACATCGCGGCCTATGCGGCGGCCAAGGCCCGTATTTTTGGTGATGCGGGCCTCATGGTGCTCAACCGGGAGGACCCGGCGGTGATGGCCATGTTGCCGCCACCCGCCCGCCCGAAGGCCGTTGCGGCGCCGTCGGGCGCCAGCGACGCGTCGGCCCCGGCGCGGGTGAGATTTCAGAAGCCCCAGCAGCGTGCCCACGTTACCTTTGGTGGTGACATGCCACGCCGCCCGGGCGACTTTGGCATCGAGGTGGTCAGCGGCATGGCCTGGCTGGTGCGCGCGCAGGAGGCCGACGAAACCCTCAAGCGCCCGCGCCGCGCTGCTGTGCCGGGGGCCGAGGGCGGCGAGGACGAGTTGCACATCCAGCGCCTGATGCCGGCCGACGCGCTGCGCATCCGGGGGCGGCACAACGCCGTGAACGCGCTTGCCGCCCTGGCGCTCGCGCAGGCGGCGGGTTGCCCGTTGGGCGCCATGCTGTACGGCCTGCGCGAATACCGGGGTGAGCCGCACCGCGTGGAGTCGGTGGGGCGCCTGAACGGTGTCGAGTATTTCGACGACAGCAAGGGAACGAACGTGGGCGCCACGGTGGCGGCACTCACCGGGCTGGGTGCCGAGCGGCGCATCGTGGTCATCCTGGGCGGCGACGGCAAGGGCCAGGACTTTGCGCCGCTGGCGCCGCCGGTGGCACGCTACGCGCGCGCGGTGGTGCTGATCGGGCGCGACGCGCCTCTGATCCGCGCTGCGCTGCAGGAGACGGGCGTGGTTCTGCATGACGCCGATTCGCTGCCCGCTGCCGTGCAATGGGCCGCTGGGCGCGCCCACGCCGGTGATGCCGTGTTGATGTCGCCTGCCTGCGCCAGTTTCGACATGTTCAACAACTACGGACACCGCGCACAGGTGTTTGTGCAAGCCGTGCACCAGCTTGCGCTGGATGCAGGCCAGGACCTGGAGGGCACGGCATGAGCAGCGCCGCACGCACTTCGGGGGGGCTGCTGCAGCGCATGGCGGGCTGGTTTGGCGGCCTGCCGGGCAAGGCGGCCGAAGTGCTGCCCGTGCGCGCGGGGGGCACCGAGTACCGCCAGACCACGGCCACCCCGGCCAGCGTGCTGGGCTTTGACGAGGCCTTGCTGTGGGTGGTGGTGGCGCTGCTGGCCTGGGGGCTGGTGATGGTGTATTCGGCCTCCATCGCGCTGCCCGACAACCCGCGCTTTGGCAAGATCGCGCCCACGCATTTTCTGGTGCGCCATGTGTTCGCGCTGGGGGTGGGCTTCATCGGGGCCTTGCTGGCTTTCCAGGTCTCCATGGTCACCTGGGAGCGTTCAGCCCGGGCGCTTTTCGTGGTCTCGCTGGTGCTCCTGGGCCTGGTGCTGGTGCCCCACGTGGGTACCGTGGTCAACGGTGCGCGCCGCTGGCTGGCGCTGGGGCCGTTCGGGTTCCAGCCCTCCGAGCTGGCCAAGTTCGCCGTGCTGATCTATGCCGCCGACTACATGGTGCGCAAGATGGAGGTCAAGGAGCGGTTCTTCCGCGCGGTGCTGCCCATGGGAGCCGCCGTGGCCATCGTCGGGGTGCTGCTGCTGGCCGAGCCGGACATGGGCGCCTTTCTGGTGATCGCCGTGATCGCCATGGGCATCCTGTTCCTGGGGGGTGTCAACGCCCGCATGTTCTTCCTGATCGCCGCCATCCTGGTGGGGGCGTTCGCCTTGATGATCGCCAGTTCGCCGTGGCGCCGGGAACGCGTGTTTGCCTACCTTGACCCGTTCAGCGAACAGCACGCGCTGGGCAAGGGCTACCAGCTGTCGCATTCGCTGATTGCCATCGGGCGCGGCGAGATCTTTGGCGTTGGCCTGGGCGGCAGTGTTGAAAAACTGCACTGGTTGCCCGAGGCGCATACCGACTTCCTGCTCGCCGTGATCGGGGAGGAGTTTGGCCTGGTGGGCGTGCTGGTACTCATCGTGCTGTTCCTGTGGATGACGCGCCGCATCATGCACATCGGCCGCCAGGCCATTGCCCTGGACCGCGTGTTTTCCGGCCTGGTCGCCCAGGGCGTGGCGATCTGGATGGGCTTCCAGGCCTTCATCAACATGGGGGTGAACCTGGGCGCTCTGCCCACCAAGGGGCTGACCCTGCCGCTGATGAGCTACGGCGGCTCGGCCATTCTGATGAACCTGGTGGCCCTCGCCGTGGTGCTGCGTGTGGATTATGAAAACAAATTACTCATGCGGGGCAGCGGCAAGCTGCCCACCACGCGCAAGCGGGGGGAGCGCGCATGAGTCATTTGTTTCAGCAAAACAAATTGCGCCAGCGCGCCAGCGCTGCCGGCACGCAAGTGCCGATGCGGGGCAGCGGCAAGCTGCCCACCACGCGCAAGCGGGGAGAACGCGCATGAGCAGTACCACGCCCAAGACCGCGCTCATCATGGCTGGTGGCACCGGCGGCCACATCTTCCCAGGCCTGGCCGTGGCCGAGGAGTTGCGCGCGCGCGGCTGGCGCGTGCACTGGCTGGGCGCGCCGGGCAGCATGGAGGCGCGCATTGTGCCCAACCAGGGTTTTGCGCTGGAAACCATTGATTTTTCCGGCGTGCGTGGCAAGGGCCTGGCCACACTGGCCCTGCTGCCGCTGCGCCTGCTGCGCGCCTTCTGGCAGGCCTGGCAGGTGGTGCGGCGTGTGCGGCCCGATGTGGTGGTGGGTCTGGGCGGCTACATCAGTTTCCCCGGCGGCATGATGGCCGTGCTGGCGGGCAAGCCTTTGGTCTTGCACGAGCAGAATTCCGTCGCTGGCATGGCCAACAAGGTGCTGGCCGGTGTGGCGGACCGCGTTTTCACCGCTTTTCCGCAGGTGCTGAAAAAGGCGCAATGGGTGGGCAACCCGCTGCGCACCGCGTTCACGCAGC
The DNA here is from genome assembly GCA_026647025.1 of Giesbergeria sp. Classification (GTDB taxonomy): domain Bacteria; phylum Pseudomonadota; class Gammaproteobacteria; order Burkholderiales; family Burkholderiaceae_C; genus Simplicispira. Next base: position 35,289 of record JAPKHH010000001.1, on the reverse strand, counting down.
AGGGCGACCCGTCCGAACGATTTGCCGGCCGTACCGGGCCCTTGCGCCTGCTGGTGGTGGGCGGCAGCCTGGGCGCGCGCGCGCTCAACGAGATCGTTCCGCAGGCGCTGGCGTTGATTCCGCAAGACCAGCGCCCCGTCGTCACACACCAGAGCGGCGCGGCGCAGATCGAGCAGCTGCGCGCCAACTACGAAGCGGCCGGGGTGCAGGCCGAGCTGACGCCGTTCATCGACGACACGGCCAGCGCCTTTGCCCAGGCCGACATCATCGTCTGCCGCGCGGGGGCCAGCACCGTGACCGAAATTGCCGCCGTGGGCGCAGCCGCTGTGTTTGTTCCGTTCCCGGCCGCTGTGGATGACCACCAGACCACCAACGCCCAATTCCTGGTCCAGGCCGGGGGGGGCTGGCTGGTGCAGCAGCGTGATCTTTCGCCCCAGTGGTTGGCGCAGATGCTACAAAATACAGAGCGCACAGCGCTGATGGATAAAGCGCAAAAGGCCAAAAACATGCAAAAAACTTATGCCACCCGCGAGGTGGTGACCGCGTGCGAGGAGCTATGAGCCTGTCCCAAGTCTTTTCGTGGTGCCCGTTGCCCCGCAAAGGCGGCAGGTGCAAGGCGCCCACCGCAAGCCGCACTGGTGTGCGGCGAGGATGGGCAACGCAGCAAATGCCGCCTTTGCGGGGCAACCCTTTGGGCAAGGCAGCAACAGGCCGCACTCGTTGTTGCGCGCCTTGCCCAGGCCGCCAGCATGGGCTGCGGCACACGCCTAGATTGCGACCTGTTGCTGCCTTGCGGGCGCCACGAAAAGACTTGGGACAGGCTCTATGAAACACGCAATCCGCCATATTCACTTTGTCGGCCTGGGCGGCGCGGGCATGAGCGGCATCGCCGAGGTGCTGTTCAACCTGGGCTACCGCATCTCGGGCTCTGACCTGTCGGACAGCCCCACGCTGCACCGTCTGCAGGCTCTGGGCATTGCCACGCACCTGGGCCATGCGGCAGACCATATCGCAGGGGCCGATGCCGTGGTCACGTCCACGGCTGTCAAGGCCGACAACCCCGAGGTGCTGGCCGCCCGCGAGAAGAAGATTCCCGTGGTGCCGCGCGCCCTCATGCTGGCCGAACTCATGCGGCTCAAGCAGGGCATTGCCATTGCGGGCACGCACGGCAAGACCACCACCACCAGCCTGGTCACCAGCGTGCTGGCCGAGGCGGGGCTGGACCCCACCTTTGTGATCGGTGGGCGCCTCAACAGCGCCGGGGCCAATGCCAAGCTGGGCAGCGGTGACCATATCGTGGTCGAGGCCGACGAATCGGACGCCTCCTTCCTGAACCTGCTGCCGGTCATGGCCGTCGTGACCAACATCGACGCCGACCACATGGAGACCTATGGCCACGACTTTGGCCGTCTCAAGAAAGCGTTTGTCGATTTTCTGCACCGCATGCCGTTCTATGGCACGGCCATCCTGTGCATCGACAACCCGGCCGTGCGCGAGATCGTGCCCGAGGTGTCGTGCCCCATCACCAGCTACGGATTCTCGGAAGACGCGCAGGTGCGTGCCGTCCATGTGCGCGCTGTGGGCGGCCAGATGCACTTCACCGTGCAAAGGCGCAACGGCGTCACCCTGCCCGACCTCGATGTCGTGCTCAACCTGGCGGGCGAGCACAACGTGCTCAACGCCCTGTCGGCCATCGCCGTGGCGGTGGAGCTGAACATACCGGATGCTGCCGTGCTGCGCGCCCTGGCCCAGTTCAAAGGTGTGGGCCGGCGCTTCCAGAGTTATGGCGACCTGCCTGCGGCTGGCGGCGGACAGTTCACGGTGGTGGACGACTACGGCCACCACCCGGTGGAGATGGCGGCCACGCTGGCCGCCGCGCGCGGGGCTTTTGCCGGGCGCCGCCTGGTGCTGGCCTTCCAGCCGCACCGCTATTCGCGCACGCGCGATTGCTTCGAGGATTTCGTCAAGGTCATCGGCGGCGCCGACGCCGTGCTGCTGACCGAAGTCTATGCCGCGGGCGAGGCGCCCGTGGTGGCGGCCGATGGGCGCTCGCTGGCGCGTGCGCTGCGCGTGGCCGGTCGGGTGGAGCCGGTGTTCGTGGACGATGTTGCGGCGCTGCCCCAGGCCATTGTCGACCTGGCGCAGGGAGGCGACGTGGTGCTGTGCATGGGCGCAGGGTCCATTGGCGCCGTCCCCGCAAAAGTCGTCGAATTGCTACAAAAACAAGAGCTAAAAGGGCAGGGTGAGAAAGCGCTATGAGCCAATTTGAGACAAAAATTGACGTGCAGGCCCTGGGCAAGGTCGCCGTGCTCATGGGCGGTTCGTCGGCCGAGCGCGAAGTCTCGCTCATGTCGGGTGCCGGGGTGCTGCAGGCCTTGCGCGCGCGCGGGGTCGATGCCCATGCCTTTGATACGGCCCACACCGATCTGGGTGAACTCAAGCGCGCCGGTTATGCGCGCTGCTTCATCGCACTGCATGGCCGCCATGGCGAAGATGGCACGGTGCAGGGCGCGTTGGAACTGCTGGGCATTCCCTATACCGGCCCGGGTGTGATGGCGTCCTCCATCGCCATGGACAAGACCATGACCAAGCGCATCTGGCGTGCCGAGGGCCTGCCCACGCCCGACTGGCGCCAGGTGGCCAGCAGCGCAGAGACCGAGGCCGCCCTGGCCGCGCTGGGCGCGCCGATGATCGTCAAGCCTGCGCGGGAGGGCTCGACCATCGGTCTGACCAAGGTGACCGACCCCGGCCAGTGCGCGCAGGCCTACGAACTGGCAGCACGTTATGACCCCGAGGTGCTGTGCGAACAGTTCATCGAGGGCGACGAGACCACCTGCCCCATCCTGGGTGAAGGCGCCAGCGCCCAGGCGCTGCCGGTGATCCGCATCGTGGCGCCCCAGGGCAACTACGACTACCAGCACAAATACTTCACCGACGACACCCAGTACCACTGCCCCAGTGGCCTGCCGCAGGCCGAGGATGAAGCCATCCAGCGCCTGGTGGTAGAGGCTTTCCGCACGCTGGGTTGCCGGGGCTGGGCGCGGGCCGACATCATGGTGCGCGCCAGCGACCGCAAGCCTTTCCTTTTGGAGATCAACACCTCACCGGGCATGACGGGCCATTCGCTCGTGCCCATGTCCGCCCGCGCGGCCGGTATCAGCTACGAGGACCTGTGCCTGCGCCTGCTGGCCAGCGCTTCGCTGGACACGCCGGAAGGCGCCGTGGGAGGCATTGCCGGATGAACACCGCCATGCCAGCGCCACTGGACGTCAAGCTCATGAACCTGACCGCATCGGTCCTGTTCATGGGCTGTGTCGTGCTGGTGCTGGCCGCAGGGGCCTGGTGGGTACTGCGCCATCCGGCGCTGTCCATCGGACGCATCGTGGTGCAAGGCGATCTGGTGCACAACAACGCCGTCACGCTGCGGGCCAATGTGGCGCCGCGCCTGGTGGGCAACTTCTTCACCTTGAACCTGCGCAGCGCGCGCGAGGCCTTCGAGCAGGCGCCCTGGGTGCGTGTTGCGCAGGTGCGCCGCGAGTTTCCCGCAACCCTGCATGTGGTGCTGCAGGAGCACCAGGCTGCGGCGCACTGGGGCCCCGAGTCGGACACCACCATGGTCAACCGCCAGGGCGAGGTGTTTGATGCCAATGCGGACGAAGCCGAATACGAAGGCCTTCCTCGCCTGAGCGGGCCGAATGGCCAGTCGGCCCAGGTGCTGTGGATGCAGGGACAGCTGCAAAAGGTCTTCGAGCCGCTGGGCATGGTGGTTCAGGCGCTGGACCTGAGCAACCGGGGTGGCTGGCACCTGGAACTCGACAGCGGTGCCACGGTGGAACTGGGTGGGGGAACGACCGATGAGGTGTTGCTGCGCACGCAGCGCTTTGTGCGCACGCTCACGCAGGTGTCGCAGCACTATGGCCGGCGCGCGGATGCGCTGGAATCGGCCGATTTGCGGCACAGCGGTGGTTATGCGCTGCGCCTGCGCGGGGTGACAACGGTGGTAGCGGGGACCAGTGCGCCCGAGCGCAGGCAGGCAGCACGGTAGAACAAGAGGCGAACACGCATATGGCACGAGAATACAAAGATGTGGTGGTGGGGCTGGACATCGGCACGGCCAAGATCATGGCGGTGGTGGCCGAGGTGCTGCCGGGGGGCGAGCTCAAGCTTGCGGGTCTGGGCGTGGCGCCCAGCAATGGCCTCAAGCGCGGCGTAGTGGTCAACATCGATGCCACGGTGCAGAGCATCCAGCAGGCACTGAAAGAAGCCGAGCTGATGGCCGACTGCAAGATCCAGCGCGTCTACACCGGCATCACCGGGAGCCATATTCGCGGGCTCAATTCCAGTGGCATGGTGGCCGTCAAGGACAAGGAAGTCACTGCGGCCGACGTGGCGCGCGTGGTCGAGACGGCCAAGGCCATCAACATTTCCAGCGACCAGCGTCTGCTGCTGGTCGAGCCGCAGGAATTCGTGATCGACGGGCAGGATGTGAAGGAGCCCATCGGCATGAGCGGCATCCGCCTGGAAGCCAAGATCCACATCGTGACCGGTGCGCAGAGTGCGGCCGAGAACATCATCAAATGCGTGCGCCGCTGCGGCCTGGAGGTGGAGCAGCTGCTGCTCAATCCCCTGGCCAGCAGCCAGGCTGTGCTGACCGATGACGAGCGTGAGCTGGGCGTGGTGGTCGTGGACATTGGCGCAGGCACGACCGATGTGGCCATCTTCACGGGTGGCGCCATCCGCCACACCGCCGTGATTCCGATCGCCGGGGACCTCATCACCAGCGACATCGCCATGGCACTGCGTACGCCAACGAAGGACGCCGAGGACATCAAGGTCGAGAGCGGCTACGCCAAGCAGTTGCTGGCCGACCCCGAGGCCCAGGTGGAAGTGCCCGGGCTGGGCGACCGGGGGCCGCGCATGATCAGCAAGCAGGCCCTGGCCGGGGTGATCGAGCCGCGGGTCGAAGAGATCTTCTCGCTGGTGCAGCAGGTCATCCGCGATTCGGGCTACGAAGAAGTGCTGTCGTCGGGCATTGTGCTCACGGGCGGCAGCGTGGTCATGCCGGGCATGGTGGAACTGGGCGAAGACATCTTCCTCAAGCCCGTGCGCCGGGGGGTACCCAAGTACGCGCGCGCTCTGTCTGACATGGTGGCCCAGCCCCGCGCGGCCACGGTGATGGGGTTGCTGGAGGAGGCCCGCCTGGCCCGCCTGCGCGGCTTCAAGGTGGCCCACAAGACCGGCTCGGTGCAGTCGGCCTTTGGCCGGTTGAAGGACTTCATCGTGGGGAACTTCTGACCATGGTTCATTTTCTCTGGCAAGTCTGGCCCCATCCGCCGCCGCGTCGCCGCTGGTTCAACACCGGGCCGCCCCGTGTGCACCGATGTCCGCGCACCGGCCACCCCCTTCATTCATCGCCATTTATTGCAAATCAGTCAATCCAAGGAGCTCCAGCATGACCATCGAAATGATCGAAGTCGAAGAATTCAACCAGGGCACGCAGATCAAGGTGATCGGTGTGGGCGGCGGCGGCAGCAACGCGGTTGAACACATGATCGCGCGCAACGTCCAGGGCGTGGAGTTCGTGAGCGCCAACACCGATGCACAGGCGCTGACCCGCAGCACGGCGCACCGCGTCATCCAGCTGGGCCAGAGCGGCCTGGGTGCGGGCAGCAAGCCCGAGAAGGCGCGCGAGGCCGCCGAGGCTGCCGTGGAGGAGATCCGCACCGCCATCCAGGGTTCGCACATGCTGTTCATCACCGCCGGCATGGGCGGCGGCACGGGCACGGGCGCTGCGCCCGTGATTGCCCGCATCGCCAAGGAAATGGGCATTCTCACCGTGGGCGTGGTCACCAAGCCCTTCGAGTGGGAAGGCGGGCGCCGCATGAAGAACGCCGACGACGGCCTGGCCGAGCTGGAAGCCAACGTGGACTCGCTCATCGTCGTGCTCAACGAGAAGCTGCTCGAAGTGCTGGGCGATGACATCACCCAGGACGAGGCTTTCGCCCACGCCAACGACGTGCTGAAGAACGCCGTGGGCGGCATTGCCGAAATCATCAACGAGTACGGCCATGTGAACGTCGACTTCGAAGACGTGCGCACCGTGATGGGTGAGCCCGGCAAGGCCATGATGGGCACCGCCACCGCCAGCGGCCCCGACCGTGCCCGCATTGCGGCCGAGCAGGCTGTGGCCTGCCCGCTGCTCGAAGGCATCGACCTCTCGGGGGCCCGCGGCGTGCTGGTGCTGGTGACGGCCGCCAAGGGCAGCCTGAAGCTCTCCGAGTCGCGCCTGGCCATGAGCACCATCAACGCCTACGCATCGCCCGACGCGCATGTCATTTATGGTGCCGCTTATGACGACACGCTGGGTGACGAGATCCGCGTGACCGTGGTCGCCACGGGCCTGTCGCGCGCCAATGCCCGCCGCCAGCCCATCTCGGTCGTGCAGGGCGGGCTGCGCACGGGAACCGACAACATGTCCTATCCGATGTCGGGCACCGGCATGCTGTCCGGCTCTGTGGGCACCGTGCCTGGTGGTGCGGGTGGCCAGGCCGACTATGCGGTGCCCAGCGTGTGGCGCACCAACCGCACGCAGGCTGCTGCGCGGGTGGATGCCCTGTCCTCGGGCGGCATGGATGACCTGGAGATTCCGGCCTTCCTGCGCAAGCAGGCGGATTGACAGGGAACAACCCCCCGAGCGGCTTGGCCGCTCCCCCCTTCTCTCGCGCAGCAGTGCAGCGCGGGAAGGGGGCACCGCCAGCGCGGCGGGGCGGCCCTTGCGCGGCGGTCGCTGGCCTGGGCCGTGTCGGTGCATACATCGCTGTTTCTATCAAGGCCATAGCCGAGACAGTGCTGCTGCCCAAGGGTTGGCACACTAAAATCAAGGGATGCTTGCGCAACGAACCCTCAAGACCCTCACCCGTGCGGTGGGCGTGGGCCTGCACAGTGGTCAGCGGGTCGAGTTGACCTTGCGCCCGGCGCAGCCCGATACCGGCATCGTGTTTCGCCGTGTCGACCTGCCTGCGCCCGTGGATATTCCGGTATCGACCCAGGCCGTGACGGACACGCGCATGGCATCCACCATCTCCTCGGGCAGTGCCTGCGTGCACACGGTCGAGCATCTCATGTCGGCGTGCGCCGGGCTGGGGGTGGACAACCTGTACGTTGATATCACGGCCGAGGAGGTGCCCATCCTCGATGGGTCGTCGGCCTCGTTCGTTTTCCTGCTGCAAAGTGCGGGCATTGTTTTGCAGAATGCCCCCCGGCGCTTCATCCGGGTCAAGCAGCCCATCGAGGTGCGCCAGGGCGAGGGTGCGCAGATCAAGTGGGCGCGTCTGGACCCCTACCACGGTTACAAGCTGCGGTTCGAAATCGACTTTGCCCACCCGGCGGTCGATTCCACCGGGCAATCCGTCGAGTTTGATCTGGGCCAAGGCCACTACAGCCGCGACATCGCGCGCGCGCGCACCTTCGGGTTCACCAAGGACGTGGAAATGATGCGTGCCAACGGCCTGGCGCTGGGTGGCGGCATGGACAACGCCATCGTCATGGACGACTACAAGGTGCTCAACGCCGATGGTCTGCGCTATGACGACGAGTTCGCCAAGCACAAGATTCTGGACGCCATGGGTGACCTGTACCTTGTGGGCCATCCCCTGCTGGCAGCCTACAGTGCGTTTCGCTCCGGCCATGCGCTCAACAATCTGCTGTTGCGCGAACTCGAAGCCCATCCCGAGTCCTGGGAGTGGGTCACCTTTGCCAACGAGCGCCTCGCCCCCGCCGGTTTCGCACAGCCCGTGCGCGCCTGGTAGCGCCCAAACACACATTTCCTTCGTATGCTGCTGTTCCGCTGGGTCGTCATGCTGCTGCTGCTGGTGGCAGCGCTGTGCTTTGCGTTCTATGCGGGCACCGGTCAGGTGCGCTACAAGCAGCTTGGGTTCGTGGTTCTCAAATGGACGCTGATCGCAGCGGGCGTTTTCTTTGCCGTGCTGATTCTGGAGCGTGGGATCTGACGTGGTGATCCGCTTCTCGGCCTATACTCGCCCCTGCTCCGGGGTGTGCTGATGCGCTGAGATGCCGGGGGTCTGGAAACAGATCTCCTGGCGAACCCGACGAACTTGATCCGGTTCATACCGGCGGAAGAAGAGCCGACCTCCTTGTCTGCGTGCATGCTCCATCGGGCGCGTACGCCGTCCACAGACGCCATCCGTGTCTATGGGAGCGCAGGTCCAGTCCGGAGCAACCCATCCACCGGACCGTAGGAGACCTGCCATGAACGCCCCCGACCCCCTTGCCCGTGAATCCTTTGCCAGCCTGCTGGCGCGTGCGCGCGAGCCCTTTCCCGCGTCGCGCAAACAGTACCTTGCAGGAGCCTTGCACGCCGACCTGCGTGTGCCGGTGCGCGACATTGCGCTCACCAATGGCGAACAGGTCAGCGTGTACGACACTTCCGGCCCCTACACCGACCCGCAGGCCGTGATGGACGTGCGCAAGGGCCTCGCCAGCGTGCGCGGCGGCTGGATTGCCGCCCGTGGCGATACCGAGCACTACGAAGGCCGCGCACCTGTGGCGCTGGATGACGGACAAAAAAGCGAAGACGCCACGCGCCTGGCCCAGTTGCGTGCCGAGGCTGCTGCCCTGCAGCGCCGACCCCTGCGTGCCAAGAGCGGCGCCAACGTCACGCAGATGCACTACGCGCGCTTGGGGCTCATCACGCCCGAGATGGAATACGTGGCCATCCGCGAGAACGGCCGTCGCGAGTGGATGGCGCAGTACATGCAGGATGCAGGCCGCGAGCAGCGTCTGATGGGCAACCCGCTGGGCGCGAGCATTCCGAAGATCATCACGCCCGAGTTCGTGCGCGACGAGGTGGCGCGCGGCCGCGCCATCATCCCGGCCAACATCAACCACCCCGAGGTGGAACCGATGGCGATTGGCCGCAACTTTCTGGTGAAGATCAACGCCAACATCGGCAACTCGGCCGTCACGTCCAGCATTGAAGAAGAAGTGGAAAAGCTCGTGTGGGCGATCCGCTGGGGCGCCGACAACGTGATGGACCTGTCCACGGGCAAGAACATCCACACCACGCGCGACTGGATCGTGCGCAACTCGCCCGTGCCCATCGGCACCGTGCCGATCTACCAGGCGCTGGAAAAGGTCGGCGGCATCGCCGAGGACCTGACCTGGGAGATCTTCCGCGACACCCTGGTCGAGCAGGCCGAGCAGGGCGTGGACTATTTCACCATCCATGCGGGCGTGCGCCTGGCCTACATCCACCTCACGGCGGCGCGGCGCACGGGCATTGTCTCGCGCGGCGGCTCCATCATGGCCAAGTGGTGCATGGCGCACCACCGCGAAAGCTTCTTGTACGAGCATTTCGAGGACATCTGCGACATCATGAAGAGCTACGACGTGGCCTTCAGCCTGGGCGACGGTCTGCGCCCTGGCTGCGCATCGGACGCCAACGATGAGGCCCAGTTCGCCGAGCTGCACACGCTGGGCGAACTGACGCAGATCGCCTGGAAGCACGATGTGCAGACCATGATCGAAGGCCCCGGCCACGTGCCCATGCACATGATCCAGGCCAACATGACCGAGCAGCTCAAGACCTGCCACGAAGCGCCGTTCTACACCCTGGGCCCGCTGACCATCGACATCGCGCCCGGCTACGACCACATTGCCACCGCCATCGGCGCGGCCATGATCGGCTGGATGGGCACGGCCATGCTGTGCTATGTCACGCCCAAGGAGCACCTGGGCCTGCCCGACCGCGACGACGTCAAGCAGGGCATCATTGCCTACAAGATCGCCGCGCACGCGGCCGACGTGGCCAAGGGCCACCCCGGTGCCCGCGCGCGCGACGATGCGCTCAGCCAGGCGCGCTTCGACTTTCGCTGGCAGGACCAGTTCAACCTGGGCCTGGACCCGGAGACGGCGCAGGAATACCACGACGAGACCCTGCCCAAGGATGCGTCCAAAGTCGCGCATTTCTGCTCCATGTGCGGCCCCAAGTTCTGCTCGATGAAAATCACGCAGGAAGTGCGCGAGTTTGCCGCGCAGAAAGGCGTGGCAGAGGGCGAGGCGCTGACGCAGGGCATGGCGGCCAAGGCCGAGGAGTTCCAGAAAGCCGGGGGGCGCCTGTACGTCCCGTTGCACCCGGTGGCGTAACGCAGTGGCTGCCAGCGGCAGCAGCGTGCCAACGTTCGGCGGCCCCAGGCGGTGAATACCCTGTGAGTGCCCAGCAACAGCCTCGCTTATATTCATCGCCAATGCAGCCCACAAGGCTGCGAGCGGGGCATGGCCACAAGGCCGAGCCCGTGGATACTTTTTCTGGAAGGGGAGCCATGAACGCTCTGGGCCGTCTGTCGATTCGTGCACGTCTGTACTTCAGCACGATTTTTTCCCTGGTGCTGCTGGTCGTGCTGGGGGGCATGGGCTATGTGGCGCTGGACCGCACCCGCGCTACGGTGCAGGAGTTGTTCGCGCAGCGCGTACAGACCCTCACCGACATGTCCGATCTGCGCACCACGCTGGGCGATCTGCGCCGCATCGAGAAGGACATCATCATCAACTTCAACAACAGCGTCGAGGTCTCGACGCTGCGCGAGCGCTGGGCGGCCACGCTGGCCACGCTGCGCAAGAGCCTGGACGCCGTGCGGCAGGTGCAGGCGGCCGATGCGGAGTTTGTCGGCGTGATCGACAAGGTGCTGGACGAGGTCAAGCAGTACGAGACCGGGATCAACCCGATCTTCGAGCAGATCGAGGGTGCCATGCTCGACGGGGCCGGTGGCGGGGCCTATGCCAACCGCCTGCGAAGCCACATGGAGAGCGCCGACAAGCTCATGAGCGACCTGGCCGCCAGCGCGCGCACCCGCATGGACGAGGCCCGCCAGGGCGTGGAGTCCCGCACAGCCTCCATGTCCGTACTGATCGGCGTGGCGCTGTTGCTGGGGCTGGCGGTTCTCATTCCCATCACCTTTTTCAGCGTGCGCTCCATCACCCGGTCGCTGGAACTGGCGCGCAGGTTGGCCGAGCGCATTGCCGGTGGCGACCTCTCGCGCGATGTGCAGGTCCAGCAACAGGATGAGGTGGGCCAACTGGTGATGGCCATGGGCCGCATGCAGGAGTCACTGCGTGACCTGGTACGCCAGGTGCAGGATGCGGCCGGCAACATCTCCACCGCCAGCGGTGAAATCGCCAGCGGAAACCACGATCTGAGCCACCGTACCGAACAGACGGCGGCCAACCTGGAGGAAACCTCGTCTTCCATGGAGCTGCTGACCAACACGGTTCAGCAAAGCGCCGAGTCTTCGCGCCATGCCAATGATTTCGCCAACTCGGCAGCCGAAGTGGCCGGGCGCGGCGGTGCCGTGGTGGCCCAGGTCGTGAGCACCATGGAGCAGATCACCACCAGCTCGCGCAAGATTGCCGACATCACGGGGGTGATCGATGGCATTGCCTTTCAGACCAACATCCTGGCCCTGAATGCCGCCGTGGAAGCCGCCCGTGCAGGCGAGCAGGGCCGGGGTTTTGCCGTGGTGGCCAGCGAGGTGCGCAGCCTGGCCGGGCGCAGCGCCGAGGCCGCCAAGGAAATCAAGGCCCTGATCGGAGCCTCGGTCGAGCGGGTGGAAGATGGTGCCCGCCTGGTGGGCCAGGCCGGGGAGACCATGACCGAGATTGTCGGCAGCGTACGCCGTGTGACGGACATCATTGGCGAGATCACTGCCTCGACGGCCGAGCAGCGCGACAACATCGGTCAGATCAGCCAGGCGGTGCGCCAGCTGGACCAGATGACGCAGCAGAACGCGGCGCTGGTGGAGCAGTCCACCGCCGCGTCCGAATCGCTGCGTGAGCAGGCCCGTGGGCTGACCAGTGCGGTCAGCCAGTTCAAGCTCAGCGACAGGGGCCAGGGCGCTGCGCCTGCGGCCCCCGTGCCGGCGCCCGCGCAGCCTGCGGCGTCCCTGGCGCATTCTGCGGGCTCATCGCTGCGCCTCAGGTAAGCGCGTAGCAAGCCCATTGCCCTGGCGCAGGGGCCTGCAGGGGCCACTGTGCCGAGGTTGGGTACTGCCCCTGTCGGCCGGGTTCCTCCAGCAGCCATTGCACGCAGCGTGCCACGCCGGCATGGCTGATCCAGAGGGCATCGTTTTGCAGCTGCCGCATGTCCTGGAGGGCTGCGTTCACGCGATCGAGCATCTGGGCCAGGCAGTCGCCGCCACCGGGGCGGTGGTCGGCAAAGCGGCTGCTCCAGGCATCGACCTCGGTGCGTGCGATGGCATTCCAGGCCAGGCCCTCCCAGCAGCCAAAATCCATTTCAATCAGGCGCTCGTCGGGGGCGATCGTTATATCGGGCCGTAGCGCCTGCAATTGGTGGGCCAGCAAAGCACAGCGCTGCAGGGGCGAATGGCGGGCCGATAGGCCCTGGGGCAGGCAGTTGGCCAGGCGCTGGGCGCTGGCAGCGGTGGCGGTGGGGTCGGCCGGGGCGTCCAGGCGACCGTAGCAGGTGCCGGGGGGCAGCAGCACGGGCGCGTGCCGTGCAATCCACAGCCGGTGCGGTGTCATGCGCCGAACCCGCGGCCCAGTGCCAAGGCGGCGCCGAGGTAAAAGCCGATTTCACTGACCTGCTGCGTCGCTCCCAGGCAGTCGCCGGTAAAGCCCTGCAGGCGCTGTGCAAACCAGCGGGCCATCCCACCTGCAGCCAGTGCGCTGCAGGTGATGGACGCTATTAAAAATAGAGCTGATTGCGCTTGCCACACAAGCGCCAGAGGCAAAAAACACCATAAAAATGCGGCGATGAGTGCATGCCCCGAAATCTGGTCCGCCAGTGGTTTGCTTTTGGAGCGGGCCGTATCGCCCACATGCTCCAGCTGGCGTACCAGCAGCAGCGGCCAGAAGCGCGACAGCACATGCCCACCCACCAGCGCTGCCAGGGCGGCTGCCAAACTGTGCGTGCCCAGCACGGCCAGCAGGCTCAGTTTGGCCAGCAGTGCCAGGACCAGCGCCATGGCACCAAAGGCGCCAATGCGCGAGTCTTTCATGATGTCCAGCGCCCGTTCGCGGTCCTGGCTGCCGCCCAGGCCATCGGCTACGTCGGCCAGGCCATCCTCATGAAAACCCCCGGTGACCAGCACCGTGGTGATGGTGCAGAACACTGCCGCCACCAGCGGGGCCATGGGGTTGGGGGCCAACGCGGTTTGCAATGCAGCATAGACACCCACGGCCACCGCTGCCACCAGCCAGCCCACACCCGGAAAGTGCGCGCTGCTGGCGCGCAACATCGCCGGGCTGTAGCCCACCCACTGCGCCAGCCGCCCGGTGACGGGGATGCGCGTGAAGAATTGCACGGCCAGCAGATAGTGGCGCAGGGCTTGCATGAATGCTATGAGAAAAAGAGCTGATAGCGCTTGCTGTATAAGCGCCAGATGGCATTTTGACGACTATTTTTGTGCCGCATGCCCGGATGTCTGCAGAAACAACCGGTAGGCCGGGTTCAGGGTTTCCTCGACATACGGGTAGCCCAGCGTGGCGAGGAAGGCGTCAAAGGCGGGCGCGTCGCCGGGCGGCACCTGCAGCCCCACCAGAATGCGGCCATAGTCGGCGCCCTGGTTGCGGTAGTGGAACAGGCTGATGTTCCAGGTGGGCTCCATCAGGCTCAGAAACTTGAGCAGCGCGCCGGGCCGCTCGGGGAAGACAAAGCGCAGCAGGCGTTCGTCGCGCGCCAGGGCCGAGTGCCCGCCGACCAGGTGGCGCAGATGTTCCTTGGCCAGTTCGTCGTGCGTCAGGTCCAGTGCCTCAAAACCGTGGCGGCTGAAGTTGCGCGCCAGCTTCTCGGACTCGCCTTTGCCGTGGGTGGTGAGGCCCACGAAGACATGGGCGTTTGCGGCGTCGCTGATGCGGTAGTTGAACTCGGTCACGTTGCGCGGGCCGCCGGGCAAATCGCCAATCACCTCGCAAAAGCGGCGGAAGCTCCCGCGCTCCTCGGGAATGGTGACGGCCAGCAGCGCTTCGCGCTCCTCGCCCACCTCGGCGCGCTCGGCCACGAAGCGCAGGCGGTCGAAGTTCATGTTGGCGCCGCACAGAATGGCAGCGTAGGTCTCGCCCCGCGTCTTGTGCGTGGCCACATACTGCTTGATGGCGGCCACTGCCAGCGCGCCTGCGGGCTCGACGATGCTGCGGGTATCCACGAACACATCCTTGATCGCCGCGCACACGGCATCGGTATCCACGGTGATGTAGCTATCGACCAGGTCGCTGGCGATGCGGAAGGTTTCCTCGCCGACCAGCTTCACCGCCGTGCCATCCGAAAACAGGCCCACATCGGCGAGTTGGACCCGCCCGCCGGCCTGGACCGACTGGATCATGGCGTCCGAGTCGTTCATCTGCACGCCGATGACCTTGATCTCCGGGCGCACAGCCTTGATGTAGTTGGCCACGCCCGAAATCAGGCCGCCCCCGCCGATGGCGACAAACACGGCATCGAGCCGGGTGCTGCCGAGTTTTTGCAGCTGGCGCAGTATTTCCATGGCAATGGTGCCTTGGCCCGCAATCACATCGGGGTCGTCAAACGGGTGCACAAAGCTCAGCCCCTGCTCTTGCTGCAAGCGGACGGCGTGGCCGTAGGCGTCGGAATAGCTGTCGCCGTGCAGAACCACCTCGCCCCCCAGGGCGCGCACCGCATCCACCTTGAGGGCTGGGGTGGTCGTGGGCATGACCACCACGGCACGCGTGCCCAGCTTGTGTGCGCTCATGGCCACGCCCTGGGCGTGGTTGCCGGCCGAGGCGCAGATCACGCCGCGCTGGAGCTGCTCGGGCGTGAGGTGTGCCATCTTGTTGTAGGCGCCGCGCAGCTTGAAGCTGAACACGGGCTGCTGGTCTTCGCGCTTGAGCAGTACCTTGTTGTGCAGGCGGCGGCTCAGGTTACGGGCGGGCTCCAGGTCGGATTCGACGGCGACGTCGTACACGCGCGCGGTCAGGATTTTTTTCAGGTAATCGGCCGGGGTGAGGTGCTGGGTCATGGGGTACGAATGCTGCGCCGCCGCAAGAGGGGTGGCGGGCCCACATCATAGGCGGTCGCCCGGCAGGCAGCCCCTTACCGTGCTGCGGCGAAGCCAGGGCCGAAATCGGGCGCTACCCAGGCCAGCGGCCACCGTGCAAGGGCCGCCCCGCCGCACCGGTGGCGTCCCCCTGCCCGCATCGCACAGCGATGCGAGAGCGGGGGGAAGGCGCGCAGCGACTCAGGGGGGGGGTCGCGTTCCAGCCAAAAAAAAGCCCCGGGCCGTGAGGCCTGGGGCGTAATCCACCAGGGGAGGTGGAGGAGACAATCGGTGCGTGGCAGAACCTTCTCAAGGGCTGCCGCCATCTTGCTCCGGGGAGCCAGGATGCGCATGGACTCAGTGTAGCGCATGGCGTGTTGCGGCGCAGCAAGGGTAGGTATTTGTACGTTACAGTCTGTCCGAAAAAAACCACGCACCAATGGGAGAAAAAGCATGGAATGCACAGTGAGCTGGACGGGCGGCGCAGGCACACGCTCCGGCATGGGATTTATCGCCGAAACCGGCAGCGGCCATGTCCTGGCCATGGACGGCGCTCCAGACGCCGCCCACCCCGCCAACGGCGGGCAAAACCTGGCGCCGCGCCCGATGGAGGCTGTGCTGGCAGGCACGGGCGGCTGCACGGCCTATGACGTCGTACTCATTCTCAAACGGGGACGGCACGACGTGCGGGGGTGCAGCGTCAAGCTCACTTCCGAGCGCGCAGAAACCGAGCCCAAGGTTTTTACCCGCATCCACATGCATTTCACCGTGACCGGCAAGGCGCTGCCGCCAGCAGCTGTGGAGCGGGCCATCGCCATGAGCCATGAGAAATACTGTTCAGCCAGCATCATGCTGGGCAAGACCGCCGAGATCACCACAGGCTTCGATGTAATCGAAGCTTGAACGCTATGGCCAGGGCCACGGTGTCAAAGGTGGTGGGCCGTGCCCGTCATGACCCGCGCAGCGGCGCGCATGAGTGCGCGCGCCGCAAAGGGCAGCTCCAGCGCCCCGGCAGCGCGTGCCTGGGCCGCATGGCGTTCCTCATCGGCCTTCATCCGGACCACCACGGCGCGGGACGCAAGGTCATCCGCGGGCAGTCGCTGCAGGTGACTGCCCAAATGGGCTGAAACCTGGTTCTCGGTCTCCACCACAAAGCCCAGGCTGACGCGATCGCTCACGCTGGCCGTGACTGCGCCCAGGGCAAAAGCGCCGGCGTACCACAGCGGGTTGAGCACACTGGGGCGGGCGCCCAGGGCGTCCAGGCGCGCACGCGTCCAGGCCAGGTGATCGGTTTCCTCGCGGGCGGCTTCCCGCAAGTGTTCGCGCAGCCCGGCGTTGCGTGTGACTGTGGCCTGGGCGGTATACAGCGCCTGGGCGCAGACTTCGCCCACGTGGTTCACCCGCATCAGCGCTCCGGACAAACGCCGTTCTTCGGGTTGCAGCGCACCCTCGGTCACCGCAGCGGCCGGAGAGACCTCGGCCGCGACCGGGGTGGCGAAGAGGGTGCGCAAGGCCACATCCGCTGCACTGAGCCAGGGGTCCAGGGGGTGGTTTTTTCGAATCAACAACTGCGACACACAAATTTCATTTTGAAACAAAAAAACAACAGTGGGCGTTCGAGAGTGCCCGGTCAGACGGGTGCATTCTGCACGGGTGCCCGGAGTGTTGCAACGCGACAACGAATTCCGGCTTTGCAGCCGGTTGTGGGTGAATTCCTTTGCGAAACAAGCCGACGTCTGGTGCAATAGCAACAACTTCCCCACCAGGAGGTTGGCCCGGGGAACCGGCGGGACTGTGCAGGTGCAACAACACCCAAGACCCCCCGTACCGGCGCCCTATGTTTAACCTTGGAGTAACTCGCAATGAAAAAATCCCTGATTGCCCTGGCCGTGCTGGCTGCTTCCGGCGTCGCCATGGCTCAATCTTCCGTGACTCTGTACGGCGTGGCTGACCTGGGCTTGGTCAAGTCCAATGGCATTTCTGCACAAATGACCGGCAACGGCACGATGAACAACGGCTCCAGCCGTCTGGGCGTGCGCGGCGTGGAAGACCTGGGTGGCGGTCTGAAGGCTTCCTTCAACTTCGAACAAGGCATCAACGCTGAATCCGGCAACACCGATGCAGCTACCTTCCAGCGCGCTGCCTGGATGGCTCTGTCGGGTGGTTTCGGCAAGTTCCAAATGGGCCGTACGCTGAACCCCAGCTTCTTCGGCGTGGCTGCTTGGGAACTGACCGGCACGGCTAACTACTCTGCCGTTGGCAACCAGTTCAGCTTCACGGGCCAAGGTCCTCGTACCAACAGCCTGTTCCAGTACACCACCCCCAACATGGGCGGTTTCAGCTCGACCATCGGCTACATCATGAAGCCCGACAACGGCGGCAATGCCAAGTACGACCTGAATGTGATCTACGCAAACGGCCCTCTGGCTGCTGCTCTGTCGTACAACAAGACCAACACCATGAAGGGCAACATGGCTCTGGGTGCTTCGTATGACTTCGGCATGGCCAAGGTTGCTGGCTCGATCCAGAACAACGGTGGTCCTTCGAAGGGCTTCACCATCGGTGCAACCGTTCCAGTCGGCGCGTTTGCTCTGACGCTGGACATCGCTCGTGAAAACGGCGACGGCATGAAGAACACCGACTTCCTGGTGGAAGCCAAGTACGCCCTGTCGAAGCGCACCTTCGCCTACGCTGCTTACTACAAGGACGGCGAAGCTCCTGGCGGCGTGTACAAGACCGGCGCCAAGAACCACCTGGGCCTGGGCGTTCGCCACAACTTCTGATGACGCGCTGGCGTAAGCCAGCTTGCATCGGCAGATCAAGCCGCCAATCTTCGGATTGGCGGTTTTTTTTTCGTGCTTCTGGCCGTCGCGCAATTCCATCCAAGCCATGGCATGGTGTTGCCTGAAGGTCCGCGCTACAGGCGTGCAATATTCCGGCTCTGGGTACCTGCGCAAGGAATGCCATCAGAAAATGGGAGAGGCTGTCGGCCTGCCATGCCAAAACCCGGCACACACCCAGGAATTCAGGGATAACCCATGGTCCGCTGGACGTGGCTTCCTGCATAGTCCCTCCTTTTGACCATGAGGGTTGCATGAAGCTCCAATTCAATCTGTTGTCCTTGGCCGCTGCTGCGGTTTTTGTAGCGGCGCCAGTTGCTCAAGCCAAGCCATTCAAATGGGCCAGTCAGGGGGAAATCTCCACCTGGGATATCCATTCGCAGAACAATGCGCTGCAAAACGGCCTGCATGCCAACGTGTATGAAAGCCTGGTGTACTACAACAGCAAGACCTTTGATGTCGAGCCCGTGCTGGCAACGTCCTGGAAGGAAATCAGCCCCACGCAAGTCCGTTTCAACCTGCGCCAGGGGGTGAAGTTCCATGATGGATCGGCTTTTACGGCCGACGATGCTGTGTATTCGATTCAGCGCGCCATGGCCAAGACATCCAATTTCACGCCCTACGTGCAGGGCATCGACAAGGTGGTCAAGGTTGATGCCCAGACCGTGGATGTGTTGCTCAAGTCGCCCAACCCCGTGCTGCTGCGCCAGATGACCGAACTGCGCATGATGAGCAAGGCCTGGGCCGAGAAGAACAAGTCGGTCGAGCCCAAGGACATGAAGGCTGCCGACGAGAATTTTGCCCACCGCAATGCCATGGGCACCGGTCCCTACACGCTCGAATCGTGGCAACCCGACCAGCGCATGGTATTCAAGCGCAATCCGAACTGGTGGGGCAAGATGGACGGCAACGTGACGGAGATCGTCTACACCCCCATCAAGTCGGCTGCGACGCGCATCGCGGCCTTGTTGTCGGGTGAAGTGGACATGGTGCTGGACCCCACGCCCCAGGACCTGGGCCGCTTGCGTGCCAGCCCGGATTTGAAGGTGGTCGATGGCGTCGAGAACCGCACCATCTTCCTGGGCATGGACCAGTTCCGCGATGAATTGCCGGGCAGCAACATCAAGGGGAAGAACCCGCTCAAGGATCTGCGGGTGCGCAAGGCCCTGTACCAGGCGATCGATGTCAACACCATTTCACGCAACATCATGCGGGGCCTGGGCAAGCCCACGGGTGCGCTGGTTGCGCCGCAGGTGGCAGGCTGGACCGAGGCGGTTGCCAAGCGGTTCCCCTATGACGTGGATGCGGCCAAGAAGCTGCTGGCTGACGCTGGCTATGCCGACGGTTTCGAGGTCGATTTCGCCTGCCCGAACAATCGCTACATCAACGACGAAGCGATTTGCCAGGCAGTCACCGCCATGTGGGCGCGCGTTGGCGTGAAGGCCAAGCTGCGCACCCTGCCGCTGGTGAACTACTTTCCCATGATCCAGCGTTACGAAGCCAGCATTTACATGCTGGGCTGGGGCGTGCCCACCTTCGACGCGCTGTACAGCCTGCAGTCCCTGGTACGCAGCGTGGGGCAGGGCGGTGACGGCAACTACAACGTGGGCCGCTACAGCAACCAGCGCATGGACTACCTGGTGGACCGCATCAAGGCGGAAACCGATGCACCCGTGCGTGCCCGCATGCTGACCGAGGCGCTGCAGCTTTCCAATGACACCGTGTCGCATATTCCGCTGCATGACCAGGTAATCCCCTGGGCGATGAAGAAGAATGTGGAACTGGTGCACCGTGCCGACAACCGTGTGGACATGCGGCTTGTGAAGGTGAACTGATGCAGGCAGGGTATTGCGCGGTGCTTTGTGCAATACCCTGTGGCATGATGATTTCCACGCCCCGTAGCTGACCCGCCACAAGCGGTCAGCTTGCGCTGTCGAACACACACTCGATCCTTACCGATGCTCGCCTTCATACTGCGCCGCCTGATCCAGGCCGTGATCGTCATGGTCACCGTGGCATTCATTTCCTTCATGCTGTTTCAGTATGTCGGTGATCCTGTCGTCTTTCTGCTGGGTCAGGATGCGACGCCTGACCAGATTCGGGAGTTGCGCGCGGCCCTGGGGCTGGACAAGCCTTTCTTTGTGCAGTTTGGCCATTTCCTGGTCAACGCAGCCCAAGGCGAATTTGGTTTGAGCCTGCGCCAGGGCGCGAAGGTGTCGCGGCTGATTGCCGAGCGGTTTCCTGCCACGCTGGAGTTGTCGTTGGTGGCGGCTTTCCTGGCGCTGGCCATGGGCGTGCCCATGGGGGTGTATGCCGCGCTCAAACGGGGCAGTTTCACCAGCCAGATGTTCATGACACTGTCGTTGCTGGGCGTTTCGTTGCCCACGTTCGTCATCGGCATCCTGCTGATCCTGGTGTTTTCCGTCACGCTGGGATGGTTTCCCAGCTTTGGCCGGGGCGAGGTCGTGCAAATGGGCTGGTGGAGTTCGGGCTTGCTGACCGCCAAGGGCTGGCACCACATCACGCTCCCGGCCATCACACTGGCGATTTTTCAGCTCACGCTCATCATGCGGCTGGTGCGCGCCGAAATGCTGGAGGTGCTGCGCACCGACTACATCAAGTTTGCGCGCGCGCGCGGCCTGTCGGACCGCACCATTCACTTCGGCCATGCACTCAAGAACACCCTGGTGCCGGTGATGACGATCACGGGCCTGCAGCTGGGAGGGCTGATTGCCTTTGCCATCATCACCGAGACCGTGTTCCAGTGGCCGGGCATGGGGCTGCTGTTCATCCAGGCCGTGACCTTTGCCGACATTCCCGTGATGGCTGCATATCTGTGCCTGATTGCCTTGATTTTTGTGGTCATCAATCTGGTGGTGGACCTGTTGTACTTTGCCGTCGATCCGCGCCTGCGCGTCGGCAAGGCGGGGGGGCACTGACATGCAGGGACCGCGTCTGAAGGCCGGTGGCCGGGCCTTTGCCCAGATCGCCCAATACCATCCCGAACTCACGGCTTTGCGCCGTGACCTGCACGCCCACCCCGAGCTGGGTTTTGAGGAGGTGTACACCGGATCGCGCGTGAAGGAAGCGCTCAAGGTTTGCGGTGTGGATGAAATCCACGATGGCATTGGCCGTACCGGCATCGTTGCCGTGGTGCGCGGGCGCAGCACCGCCAGCGGAGCCATGGTGGGGCTGCGTGCCGACATGGATGCGCTGCCCATGGCCGAGCACAACGACTTCTCCTGGAAGTCGTGCAAGCAAGGACTGATGCATGGCTGCGGTCACGATGGGCACACCGCCATGCTGGTGGGGGCGGCGCGCTACCTGGCCGCCACCCGAGACTTCGATGGCACGGCCGTGCTGGTGTTCCAGCCGGGGGAAGAAGGCTGTGCGGGCGCCCGCGTCATGATGGAAGATGGTCTTTTCGACCGTTTTCCCGTGCAATCCATTTACGCCATGCACAACTGGCCCGCGATGAAGCCGGGGACCGTCGGTTTGAACGATGGCGCCATGATGGCGGCGGCCGACCGCATCACCATCCAGATCACCGGGCGGGGCGGCCATGGCGCGCATCCCTACCAGACGGTGGATGTGGTGCTGGTGGCGGCGCACCTGATTACGGCGGTGCAGAGCATCGTGTCGCGCAACGTGCGTGCCATCGACAGTGCGGTCATCAGCCTGTGCGCAGTGCAGGCGGGTGATCTGGGGGCCTTCAGTGTGCTGCCGGGATCGGCCACGCTGGTGGGCACCGTGCGTACCTTCGACCATGAGGTGCAGGCCCTGGTCGAGCGCCGCCTGCACGAGCTGTGCAGCGCGGTGGGCATGGCGTTTGGTGCCACGGTGGCGCTGGACTATCAGCGCATCTATCCCGCCACCATCAACACCGAAACCGAGGCGCGGTTTGCCGGTGACGTGGCCGAAGCCCTGCTGGGGGCCGAGAGCGTGGTGCGTGATCTGGAGCCCAGCATGGGGGCCGAGGATTTTTCCTTCATGCTGCAGACCAAACCCGGCGCCTACCTGCGCATTGGCCAGGGCATGGGTGCCAGCGGCGCTGCCCTGCACAACAGCCGCTATGACTTCAATGACGACATTTTGTCGCTGGGTGCTGCCCTGCATGCCAGCCTGATCGAGCGCGCCATGCCCCTGCCGGCTGCGGCATGACGCCCTTTTCCCCTTTTTTACCCCAGGAGACCTGCATGAAAAAGACGAGACAACTGGTTGCCACCACCCTGTTTGCTGCACTGTCTGCCGCCACCTTGGTGGGGCACGCGCAAACCATCCGCATTGCCAACCAGGGCGATGCGCTCTCCATGGACCCGCATTCGCTCAATGAATCGCTGCAACTGAGCACGACGAGCAATGTGTACGAACCGCTGGTCGGCCGCAACAAGGACCTGAGCCTGGCCCCGGCACTTGCCACGGCCTGGAAGCAGACTTCGCCGACCGTGTGGCGATTCGAATTGCGCAAGGGCGTGCAATTCCACGACGGCACGCCCTTCACGGCCGACGATGTGCTGTTCAGCTTTGCACGCACGCAGGTGGAGGGCTCGGACATGAAGAGCTACACCAACGATTTCAAGGAAGTACGCAAGATCAACGACCACACGGTCGAGATCGAAACCAAGACGGCCTTTCCCATCCTGCCTGACGTGATCTCGCAAGTGTTCATCATGAGCAAGAAGTGGTGCGAGGCCAACAACGCCACGGCACCCGTCGATCGCCGCAAGGGCATCGAGAACGCGGCCTCTTTCCGTGCCAATGGCACCGGGCCGTTCCGCCTGCGCGAGCGCCAGCCCAATGTGCGCACGGTGTTTGTGCGCAACGGCAACTATTGGGGCCCCATCGAGGGCAACGTGGCCGAGGTGATTTTCACCCCCATCGGCAGTGCCCCCACGCGCGTGGCGGCCTTGCTGTCGGGTGAAATTGATGTCATGGAACCCATCCCGGTGCAGGACATCGACCGCGTCAACAACAATCCGGGTACGCGCGCCATCACCGGCCCCGAGTTGCGCACCATCTTCCTGGGCATGGACCAGAAGCGTGACGAGTTGCTGTACTCCAGCGTCAAAGGCAAAAACCCGTTCAAGGACAAGCGCGTGCGCCAGGCGTTCTACCAGGCGATCGACATCGACGGCATCAAGAAGACCGTGATGCGTGGCGCCTCCAACCCCTCGGCGCTGATGGTGGGCCCCGGCATCAATGGCTTCCAGCCCGACGCCAAGCGTCTGCCCTACGACGTGGAAGCGGCCAAGAAGCTCATGGCCGAGGCGGGTTACCCCAATGGCTTCGAGGTGTCGATGAATTGCCCCAACGACCGCTATGTGAACGACGACCGCATCTGCCAGACGGTGGCCGCCAACCTGTCGCGCATCAACGTCAAGATCAACCTGCAGGCCGAAACCAAGGGCACCTATTTCCCCAAGGTGCTGCGCCGCGACACCAGCTTCTACATGCTGGGCTGGACGCCCTCCACCTACGATGCCCACAACGCTCTCAATGCACTGATGGCCTGCGTGGATGACAAGGGCGCGGGTCAGTTCAACCTGGGTGCGTACTGCAATCCCAAGGTGGACGAGCTGACGAAGAAAATCCAGGCCGAGACCGATACGGCCAAGCGCAATGCCATGATCAAGGAGGCCTTCGATCTGCATTCGGCCGACATCGGCCACCTGCCGCTGCACCAGCAGGCGCTGGCCTGGGGCGTGAGCAAGAAGGTCAAGCTGGTGCAGCTGGCCGACAACTACATGCCGTTCAAGTGGATGAGCATCAACAAGTAACCTGCATACGATCGCAGCGATCCACCCACAGCTGCTCCGCACGGCCGCCACAAGCGCTGTGCGGGGCTGGTCGATCTTTGGATTCACACAATGAAATCAACTCTTGCTCGCTGGTTTGACAGCGATGTGGGCTACAGCTTTCGTACATCGCCCATGGCCATGCTGGCTGCGGCGATTGCGCTGGTCTGCCTGTTCTGTTCGGTCTTTGCCGGATGGGTGGCTCCACACAACCCGTTTGACCTGGCCACGCTGGAACTGAGCGATGCCCGGCTGCCCCCGGCCTGGAGTGCCGAGGGCTCGTCCAAATACCTGCTGGGCACGGATGACCAGGGACGCGACATTCTCTCGGCGCTGATCTATGGCGCACGCATCTCGCTGATCGTGGGGATTGCCTCCGTGGTGCTGTCGGTGGTGGTGGGCGTGGCGCTGGGATTGCTGGCGGGGTTTCGCGGCGGCTGGATCGACGCCGTGCTCATGCGCCTGTGCGATGTGATGCTGTCGTTTCCGGCCATCCTGGTGGCCCTGCTGATCGCCGGGGTGGGTCGGGCGCTGTTTCCGCATGCGCACGAGTCGCTGGCCTTTGGCGTGCTCATCCTGTCCATCTCGCTCACCGGCTGGGTGCAGTACGCGCGCACCGTGCGCGGCTCCACGCTGGTGGAGCGCAACAAGGAATACGTGCAGGCCGCCCGGGTCACGGGGGTTTCGCCCCTGCGCATCATGCGCAAGCATGTGCTGCCCAATGTGATGGGGCCGGTGCTGGTGCTGGCCACCATCCAGGTCGCCACGGCCATCATCACCGAGGCCACGCTGTCCTTTCTGGGGGTGGGGGCGCCGCCCACCTCGCCTTCGCTGGGCACTCTGATTCGTATTGGCAACGATTACCTGTTTTCGGGCGAGTGGTGGATCACCGTCTTCCCCAGCGCCATGCTGGTGCTGATCGCCCTGTCGGTCAACCTGCTGGGCGACTGGCTGCGCGATGCGCTCAACCCCCGGTTGCGCTGAAATGGAACACCCCCCTGAGCCGCTTTGCGTCTTCCCCCCGCTCTCGCATTGCTGCGCAATGCGGGCAGGGGGACGCAGCCTTCGCTGCGGGGCGGCCCTTGCTCGGCTGCCCTCGCTGGGGGCGTGCCAGTTGCATACGCTGCGTGCAGCGCACAGAACTGTGAATCACTGATATGTCTCTCCTCGAAGTCAAAAACCTCGTTGTCGAATTTCCGGGCCGTCGCGGTACCCTGCGCGCGCTGGACGATATTTCGTTTTCCATTGCCCCCGGCGAGATCCTGGGCGTGGTGGGCGAGTCCGGCGCGGGCAAGTCGCTCACGGGTGCGGCCATCATCGGCCTGCTCGAACCCCCGGGCCGCGTGGCCTCGGGCCAGATTGTGCTGGAGGGCCAGCGTATCGACCATCTGGGGCATGAGGAGATGCGCCACATCCGGGGGCGGCGTATCGGCGCCATCTTCCAGGACCCGCTGACCTCGCTCAACCCGCTCTACACCGTGGGCCGCCAGCTCACCGAGACCATCCTGGCGCACCTGCCGGTCAGCCCGGCCGAGGCGCGCCAGCGGGCCATCCAGCTGTTGCAGGACACGGGCATTCCGGCGGCCGAGCAGCGGGTCGATCATTTTCCGCACCAGTTCTCGGGTGGCATGCGCCAGCGCGTGGTGATTGCCCTGGCGCTGGCAGCCGAACCCAAGCTGATCGTGGCCGACGAGCCGACGACGGCGCTGGATGTCTCCATCCAGGCGCAGATCATCCAGCTGCTCAAGAACATCTGCAAATCGCGGGGCGCTGCGGTAATGCTGATCACGCACGACATGGGCGTGATTGCCGAAACCTGCGACCGCGTGGCCGTGCTGTATGCCGGGCGCGTGGCCGAGATCGGCCCGGTGCACGACGTCATCAACCAGCCCTCGCACCCCTACACCAGCGGCCTCATGGCCTCCATTCCCGACATGGAGCAAGACCGCGAGCGCCTGAACCAGATCGACGGAGCCATGCCGCGCCTCAATGCCATTCC
Organism: Giesbergeria sp.; assembly: GCA_026647025.1. Lineage (GTDB taxonomy): Bacteria > Pseudomonadota > Gammaproteobacteria > Burkholderiales > Burkholderiaceae_C > Simplicispira. The sequence continues at coordinate 9,629 of JAPKHH010000001.1, read as the reverse complement.
TGCAGGGTGTGCCTACCACCCGCGTTGCGCCAGTGCGTTTGACCGCTGCCTGCGCGAGCGCCCCGACCTGATGGAGGCCGGCAGCACCCGCGCTGCCTGCTGGTTGCATACCGAGGCGCAAGCCGGGGTGGCTGCATGAGCGCCGCCATCGCCGTGCCCGGCAAGGCCCTCGTGCAGGCGCACGACCTGGCCAAGACCTTTGATGTATCGGCCCCCTGGCTCAACCGCGTGATCGAGCGCAAACCACGCACGCTGCTGCACGCGGTCGATGGCGTGGGTTTCGAGATTGAAAAAGGCAAAACCCTGGCCCTGGTGGGCGAGTCGGGCTGCGGCAAGAGCACGGTGGCGCGCCTGCTGGTGGGTCTGTACGAGCCCACGCGCGGCGGCCTCACCTTTGATGGCCAGGATGCGCACGCTGCCTTCAAGGGCAGCAATGCCAAGGCCATGCGCCGGCGCATCCAGATGATTTTCCAGGACCCGTATGCCAGCCTGAACCCGCGCTGGCTGGTGGAAGACATCGTGGGCGAGCCGCTCAAGGAGCATGGCCTGATCACCGACAAGGCCGAGCTGAAAGCACGCGTGGGTGAGCTGCTCCAGTCCGTGGGCCTGTCACCGCTGGACATGGTGAAGTACCCGCACCAGTTCTCGGGTGGGCAGCGCCAGCGCATTTCCATCGCACGCGCCCTGGCCACCGAGCCCGAGTTTCTGGTCTGCGACGAACCGACCAGCGCGCTCGACGTGTCGGTGCAGGCGCAGGTGCTCAACATCATGAAGGACCTGCAGCGCGAGCGGCAGCTCACCTACCTGTTCATCAGCCACAACCTGGCCGTGGTGCGCCACGTGAGCGACCAGGTCGGCGTGATGTACCTCGGACGCCTGGTGGAACTGGCTGACAAGCACACGCTGTTCGATACCCCGCGCCACCCCTACACGCGCATGCTGCTCGACGCCATCCCCAAGATGCACGACACCGGCAAGGCGCGCACCCCTGTGCAGGGTGAGGTGCCCAATCCGCTCAGCCCGCCGCCGGGCTGCGCCTTCAACCCGCGCTGCCCCCATGCCAACGACCGCTGCCGCAGCGAGCGCCCGCAGCTCTTGAACCTGGGCGGCATCCGCATTGCCTGCCATGCGGTGGAAGAGGGCAGGATTTGAAGGATTGCTATTAAAAATATAGCTATCAGCGCTTGCCAGTAAAGCGCTGGAGGTGTTTTCTTGTTGATTTCTTGCAACCCAGGAGACAGCCCATGACTGCATTCACCCTGACCAGCCCCGACATCGCCAGCGGAGGCACGGTGCCGCAACACTTTGAGTTCGATGGCTTTGGCTGCACGGGCCGCAATGAGTCACCGGCCTTGCACTGGAGCGGTGCGCCCGAAGGCACCAGGAGCTTTGCGCTGACGGTGTATGACCCCGACGCGCCCAGCGGGTCGGGCTGGTGGCATTGGTTTGTGGTGGACCTTCCGGCGGACACGGTGGCGCTTGCGCCCAACGCTGGCGCCAAGGGCGGCGCCGGGCTGCCCGCCGGGGCGCGCCAGATTCGCAACGACTACGGCGCCTTCGCCTGGGGCGGCATGTGCCCGCCACCGGGCGACAAGCCGCACCGCTACATCTTCACCGTGCATGCCCTGGGCGTGGACCGGCTGGAGATTCCCGACGATGCCTCGGCGGCGCTGGCCGGTTTCATGGTCAACGCCAACAGCCTGGGCAAGGCCACGTTCACATCGACCTACGGCCGGTGATATCAAAAAAGTGAGCTGCTGGCGCTTGTTGAATGGACGTTTCAGATGGTTTTAATTCTGAAATCGTTATCCAGTAAGCGCTAACAGCTATCTTTATTGAAACAAATCAGGTGTAGCGCTTGGCGCGCAGGTTGTCCTTCATCTGCTGCAGGATGGGCTGCAACGGGCTGCCAATGCGCAGCGCCACGCAGGTGGCCAGCACGTCGATGATGAGCAGGTGCAGCAGGCGCGAGACCATGGGGCTGTAGCGGTCGTAGCCCTCGGGGTGGTCGGCGGCGAGGTGGATGGGGCAGGTGCTGGCCAGGGGCGAGCCGCTGGCCGTGATGGCTATTGTTGTGGCGCCGTTCTTGCGCGCAATGTCGGCAGCGTCCATCAGGTCGCGCGTGCGGCCCGAGTTGGAGATGATCACCAGGCAGTCACCCGGCCCCAGCAGCGTGGCGCTCATCACCTGCATGTGGCCGTCGCTGGTGGCAATCGACGTGACCCCCAGGCGGAAGAACTTGTGCTGTGCATCCTGCGCCACGATGCCCGAATTGCCCGCCCCATAGAACTCGATGCGCCGCCCCGTCTTCCAGGTGGCGGCAATGGCTTCCGCAGCCCGTTCAATGGCGCCCGTGCTGGCCGCGTTGCGGTACTGCAGGAAGGCGGCCACGGCGTTGTCCACGACCTTCACCAGCACATCGCCCGTCTTGTCGTCGGCGTCCACACTGCGGTGGATGAAGGGCACGCCCTCGCTCACACTGCCTGCGAGCTTGAGCTTGAAGTCGGCCAGCCCGTCGTAGCCCATGCTGCGGCAAAAGCGCACCACGGTGGGCTTGCTCACATGGGCGCGCTCGGCCAGTTCGCGCACGGGCAGGCGGGCAAAGGCGCGGGCATCCTGCAGCACGAGGCGCCCCACGCGCTGCTCTGCCGGGGCGAGGGAGGGCAAGGAGGCCGTGATGCGATCGAGCATGGTGTGCAGGGCGGGGTTGGGAGCGGTGGGCCAGAATGTAACGCAGTTTCAGCGCCGGGCGGACGCATACACTCGGGGGTTGGCGCGCCGCCCGTGGGCCTGCCAGACTGACCAACGAGGATTTGCATGAACCAGCTCGACGCACTCAAACAGTTCACCACCGTGGTGGCCGATACCGGCGACTTCAAGCAGCTGGCCCAGTTCCAGCCCCGGGATGCCACCACCAACCCCTCCCTGATCCTCAAGGCAGTGCAAAAGCCGGAATATGCGCCTGTGCTGCAGTCCACCGTGGCGCGGTGGAAGGGCCGTGCCATGGATGAGGTCATCGACCGCCTGCTGGTGCGCTTTGGCTGCGAAATCCTCGCCACCATTCCGGGCCGTGTATCCACCGAAGTGGATGCCCGCCTGAGCTTTGACACCAGTGCCACGATCACGCGGGCCGAACGCATCATCGAGCTGTACCAGGCCGAGGGCATCCACATTGACCGCGTGCTCATCAAGGTGGCCGCCACCTGGGAGGGCATCGAGGCAGCGCGCAAGCTCGAGAGCAAAGGCATCCACACCAACCTCACATTGCTGTTCTCGTTCGCCCAGGCCGTGGCCTGCGGCCAGGCGCGGGTGCAATTGATCTCGCCCTTTGTCGGGCGCATCTACGACTGGTACAAGAAGCAGGCCGGTGCACAGTGGGTCGAAGCCGAGATGGCCGGTGCGAACGACCCCGGCGTGCAGTCGGTGCGCAAGATCTTCAACCACTACAAGCATTTCGGCATAGCCACCGAGGTGATGGGCGCGAGCTTTCGCAATGTGGGCCAGATCACCGCGCTGGCCGGGTGCGACCTGCTCACCATTGCCCCCGAGCTGCTGGCGCAACTGGCCGCCACCGAGGCGCCCCTGCAGCGTGCGCTGGACGCCGAGGCTGCACGCACCATGGATTTGCCTGCCGTGCAGTACGACGAAGCGGGCTTCCGCTACGCCCTGAACGAGGACGCCATGGCCACCGAGAAGCTGGCGGAAGGCATCCGCGCCTTTGCGGCCGATGCGGTCAAGCTGGAGCAGTTGATCCGTGCCCTCTGAGGCCTATCTAGTTACACTCCGAAACCGCCCTGGCAGTTCAGGGCGCAGGATTTGATTTCTATGCATTCAGTTGTCATCAGCGGCACAGGCCTCTACCAGCCCCCGTACACCATCAGCAATGCCGAGCTGGTGGACATTTTCAACCGTTACGTGGACGAACAGAACACGCTCCACGCGGGCGAGATCGCCGCCGGTACGCGCCCGGCGCTGCCGTATTCCAGTGTCGAGTTCATCGAAAAGGCCTCGGGCATCCAGCAGCGCTACGTGATCGAGAAAAGCGGTCTGATGGACCCCGCGCGCATGTGCCCCCGCCTGACAGAGCGCCCCGATGACCAGCTCTCGCTGATGGCCGAAATCGGTGTCGATGCTGCGCAAAAGGCGCTGGCGGCGGCGGGCCGCACGGGGGCGCAGGTGGATGCCGTGCTGTGCGCCGCATCCAACATGCAGCGTGCCTACCCGGCCATGGCCGTGGAAATCCAGCAGGCCCTGGGGGCTGGCGGCTATGGTTTCGACATGAATGTGGCCTGTTCTTCGGCCACCTTTGCCATCGAGCAGGCGGTCAATGCCGTGCGCACCGGCAGCGCGCGCTGCGTGCTGGTGGTGAGCCCTGAAATCACCTCGGGCCACCATGCCTGGCGCGACCGCGATTGCCATTTCATTTTTGGCGACGTCTGCACCGCCGTCATCGTCGAGCGGGCCGACGCCGCCACATCGCCCGACCAGTGGGAGGTGCTGGGCACGCGCCTGGCCACCCAGTTCTCCAACAACATTCGCAACAACTTCGGCTTCCTCAACCGCGCCGAAGACAGCGACCCCGACGCACGCGACAAGACCTTCCGCCAGGAAGGCCGCAAGGTGTTCAAGGAAGTCGTGCCCATGGCTGCGGCGCATATCGAGTCGCACCTGGCTTCACTGGAGCAATCACCCGCAGCCGTGCGACGCTTCTGGCTGCACCAGGCCAACCAGAGCATGAATGACCTGATCGTGCGCAAGATGCTGGGCACACAGCCCGACGGCGACGTCGCCCCGCTGATCCTGGACGAGTTCGCCAACACGGCCTCGGCGGGTTCCATCATTGCCTTCCACCGCCACCGGGCGGACCTGGCTGCCGGCGACCTGGGCGTGATCTGCTCCTTTGGCGCCGGTTATTCGGTGGGCAGTGTGGTGGTGCGCAAACGCTGACCATTCTTCTGCTGCCTTGAGGGCGCGCGTTGTAAAAGGATGTTGGATCGCGCGATTGCGAAATCGGATGGCGCAGTCTGCGTTTAGACTTTGCACCCCATGAACCAGCCCATCCGTTGCGACGAATCCCCACAATGGCTTCGCCTGCGCGCCTTGTATGAAAACGAGGGCCGCACGCTGGACATGCGCCAGGCCTTTGCCGCCGATGCGCAGCGCTTTGCGCATTTCAGCCAGGCGGCACCGCATGTCTTTGCGGATTTGTCAAAAAACCTCTGGGACCAGCAGACCGAGGCCTTGCTGCTCGACATGGCCGCGCACTGCGGCCTGGAAGCGCACCGCGATGCCATGCTGCGCGGTGACCCGATCAACAGCACGGAGCAGCGCGCGGTGCTGCACACCTTGCTGCGCCGCCCCCGGGGGCTGGTCCTGCCAGGGGACCGGCCGGAAGTGGCAGACGATCTGGTACAGGTACACGCCACCCTGGACGCCATGCTGGCCTATGCCGAGGCGGTGCGCGCCGACGAGGGCATCACCGATGTGGTGAACATCGGTATCGGGGGCTCTGATCTGGGCCCGCACATGGCGGTGCTGGCATTGGAGGCGTATCGTGCGCAGGGCAAGCGCCTGCACTTTGTCTCCAACATCGACGGGCATGAGCTGCATGCCGCGCTCCAGTCCTTGCAGCCCGAACGTACGCTGTTCCTGGTGGCCTCCAAAACATTCACCACGGTCGAAACCATGACCAACGCCCGGTCGGCACTGGCCTGGTTCCATGCGCAGGGCGGGCGCGATGTGGCGCGCCACTTTGCGGCGCTGACCACCCATGTGGAGGCCGCACGCGAACTGGGCATCACCACCACCTTCGGGTTCTGGGACTGGGTGGGCGGGCGTTACTCTCTCTGGTCGGCCATTGGCCTGCCGGTGGCCATTGCGGTGGGGGCCGAGGGTTTCCGTAGCCTGCTGGCGGGCGCGCATGCCATGGACGAGCACTTCCGTACTGCGCCGCTGGCCCGCAACCTGCCAGTGCGCCTGGGCTTGCTCGATGTCTGGTATCGCAATTTCCATGGTTTCAACAGCCGCTGCATCGCGCCCTACCATGCCTATCTGCGGCGCCTGCCGGCCTATCTGCAGCAGCTGGAGATGGAAAGCAACGGCAAGCAGGTGGACCGGCAAGGGCGCCTGCTGCCCATGGCCACATCACCCGTGCTGTGGGGTGAGCCGGGCAGCAATGGCCAGCACGCCTTCTTCCAGATGCTGCACCAGGGTGGCGATGTGCTGCCGCTGGAGATCGTGGCGGTGCGCCAGTGCGCGCATCCGCTGGCGGCGCACCACAGCATGTTGCTGGCCAATGCGCTGGCGCAGTCCCAGGCCTTGATGGAAGGGCGGCCCAGCGCGTGTGGGCACCGGCATTTTCCAGGCAACCGGCCCAGCAGTTTCCTGCTGCTGGAGGCACTGACGCCGCAATCGCTGGGCGCGCTGATTGCATTGCAGGAGCACCGCGTCTTTGTGAGTGGCAGTCTCTGGGGCATCAACAGCTTTGACCAATGGGGCGTGGAACTGGGCAAGGTACTGGCCCGCGACCTGGAGCAGCGCCTGGCCAGCGGCGATGTGGCGGGACTCGACGCCTCGACGGCCGGGTTGCTGCAGCGGTTGCGCGCTGAGTGAAGGCGGCGGCTCCGTTTCAGATTTGCTGGCGCAGCACCGTCTTGAGCACCTTGCCGTAGTGGTTGCGCGGCAGGGAGCCCACCGTGATGTAGCGCTTGGGGCGTTTGAAGCGGGCCATTTGCGCGAGGCAGTGCCGGTCGAGTTCGGCATGCACCAGTGGCGTGCCGTCGTGTGCCACCACGAAAGCCACGACGATTTCACCCCACTCCGGGTCGGGGGCGCCCACCACGGCCACTTCGGCCACGCCGGGGGCGGTGAGCAGCACTTCCTCCACCTCGCGTGGATAGATGTTGGAGCCGCCACTGATGATCAGGTCCTTGCTGCGGTCCTTGAGGGTGAGAAAGCCCTCCGCATCCAGGCTGCCCACATCGCCGGTCCACAGCCAGCCGCCGCGCAGTGCGGCCGCGGTCGCCTCGGGGTTGCGCCAGTAGCCAGCCATCACGCTGTCGCCCTGCACCAGCACCTCGCCCACTTCGCCTGCGGGAAGACTGTTCCCCTGTTCGTCGGCCACGCGCACCCGCACCGGTGTCTGGGCCATGCCCACGGAGGCGATGCGTTCCAGATAGCGCGGGTGCCCCGAGTCGGCCAGCAGTGTGCGTGACAGGGCTGTGGACACCATGGGGGTTTCACCCTGGCCATAAATCTGCACAAAGCGCGGCCCCATGGCCTGCAGGGCCCGCTGGATGTCGGCCACATACATGGGGGCGCCGCCATACACAATGGTCTTGAAGGCGCGTGCGCAATCGGCCACGGGGATGCGGGCCGCTTCGGCGTGCTCCACCAGGCGCTTGACGATGGTGGGCGCCGCGAAGGTGGACAGGGCGCCCATCTGCCAGCCGAGTGCAAACAGCTCCGCTGGCTCCACGCCGCCCGATGCCGGTACCACATGGCGCGCCCCGGCCATCAGGTGGGGAATGGCGTACAGCCCGGCGCCATGCGACATGGGCGCGGCATTGACGATGGTGTCCTGGGCGGACACTGGGTCCACATCCACGAAATAGGTCAGCCCCATGGTCATGAGGTTGCGGTGCGTCAGCATTACCCCCTTGGGGCGACCGGTGGTGCCGCTGGTGTAGAACAGCCACGCCACGTCGTCGGGGCCCCGGTCGGTGGTGTCCATGGCGTCAGGTTCGGGTGCGGGTTCCAGCAGCGCGTCGGCAGCGGTGGATTCGATATCGATCTGCCGCTCCAGCCCGGCCAGCAGGTCGGGGGCCACATCGCTGGTGGTGAAGCCCCAGCGGGCCTGCGCGTTCTCCACGATCCATTCCACTTCCCGGGGGTGCAGCTTGGCGTTCACGGGCACTACCACCAGGCCGGCCCACCAGGCGGCGCACAGTACCTCCAGGTAGCGGGGGTGGTTGCGCATGAAGAGCAGTACCCGGTCGCCGGGTTGCAACCCGGCCGCGTGCAGGTGCCGTGCCAGCGCGGCGCTGCGGGCAGCCCATTGGCCGTACGTGGCGAAGGGTGCCGTGCCGTGGAAGAGGGCCGGGCGGTGGGGCGTGAGGCGGGCATGCCGCAGCAGCAGGTGGACAAGGTTCATGATGGGTATTCCTGTTTCGGGCCGACGGCCTGTGCGTCCGCCATGCCTGCGACGATAAGGAGCAACGCTGTTCTTGCCTATATCGTAGGAATACGGCAGACGGGCGCGGTGACCTTGCCAGCGCCCTTGGGGGTTACTGCTTGAAGACGACCGCTTCGAGCTGCAGGCTTCGTATGCGGGTGGCCGCCGCACGTGCTTCCTTGGCAGAGGCGTATGGGCCCACGCGTACCCGGATGCGGGGGCCCTTGGCGGTCTCCAGCGTCTGGCGGAATGCCGGCAAGCCCTCGTTGAGCAGCCGTGCCTGGGTTTTGCGGGCATTGGGTTCTTCGGCGAAAAGCCCGACGTTGATGTAGTAGCCGGGCGTGCTGCCCACCATGGCCAAGGCTGCGCTGGCCACGGTAGGGGTTGGGGGGGCTGCCGTGGCCGGCGATTTGGCCTGGCGAGGGGGCGGGCGCTGCTTCGAAGGGCTTGCCGAACCCGCGCTGGACGGCAGGGCGACAGCGCGGGGGCTGGTCGTGGCGGACGATGCCGGTTGGGGGGGTGCCACTGCGCTGGAGGCTTCGGATGAGGGTGCCCAGGCCACTGCGGCGGGAGGCGCAGCGGGTGCGGCTTCATCGCTGGCAGCGGGCGGGCCGGGCACCGCCGACGCATCGCCGTCGTTGGTCGCCTGCGCGGCAGAGGCCGATGCCAGGGCGGGTGCAGTCTCTGACGCGGGGGCCATCGCGATGATCGCAGGGCTGGCGGTATCGGTAGCCCGCCTGTCGGAATCGTCTTCTGCAGGCACCACTACATAGGCGGCGATGGCGGCGGTGAGCAGCAACAGGTTGATCCCGACCAGAGCATACAGACGCCGAAAGCTCCCCGCCTGGCGCTCCAGCAGTGTGCAGGCCTCAGGAATGGTGCGGGTGGCCGCCAGCGCGCGGGCAATGCGTTTGCGGATTTCGGTGTGCAGGATGGCGTCGCCAAACAGCCCTGGCAGCAGAAAAGCCAGCAGGCCAAACACAGCGATCAGGCCCCAGTGCACTGCGTCGGGCCACTGCAGCTGGGCGCGGCCCACACCGAACACCAGCAAAGCCAGCCCTTCGGCGGCCGCCACATACATCAGGGCGGGGCCCCACAAGTACCGCAGGGCCATCCAGCTCAGCGTGAACAGGCTGGCAGCGGTGTTCCAGCCAGGGCGCGTGCGACCCAGATGGTCGAAATGGACGAAGCGGGACAGGTAGCGTTCTGTTGCCATCGGACCAAGTGCCGCACGGTACAAGGTCGTGATGGCGCTGTCGGCCGGTGCGGCGGACGGCTGCAGGATGTCGGCAGGTGCCTGGTGCGTGGGCATGGCCGATTCTGGCATGGGGCCGCAGTGCATGCCAGAGTGGGTACCCACAAAAAAGCCCGCAGGACTTGCGTCCTGCGGGCGGCGCGGCTGCCCAGGGGGCGCGCGGGATCAGCTGCGTTCGCCAGTGGCGATCAGGTGTGCACG